>NC_007973.1:3622471-3928089 GCF_000196015.1 Cupriavidus metallidurans CH34
GAATCGGGAAGTGTCAACGAGCACCCGGGTCCTGCGGTTCAGGCCATGCTCTCGGAACTTGAGGTACGACTGGCGGAGGTTGCGGCACGACCAGGGCGGATTGATGCGATAGCCCCCTCCGCACCTGACAGGATCGGACCATCTCCACTCGCCACCACGGCATTCGAGCAGTTCCTGGTCGAACAAGCAGCGTACGCCAATGCCCACGTCGACAGCGCGCATCAAGCCGTTGCCCGGATGAGCGCACTGGCCTCTGCGCACGAGCACGGCGGCCGCTCCCGGCGAGGCAGCCTGCACGCCAGTTGATGTGATCGGCCAAAAGGAGAAATTCAGGCTCGCTCAGGGTTGCCGGACGGCTGCAGTTACCTATATTGAAAGGATATTCGCCGTTTCCCCGTTCCCGGCAAGACGAGGTGCGCCATGGTCGATATCACGTTCCCGAACAGCAACCCGACATACTGTGGCACTAGTCTGACGCTCTCCTGCCCGGCGACCGTCAACGGCAATCGTTCGCAGTATTCGGTCACGGCCGAGGCGCTTGAGGCCTATTGCGGCGCGCGCTCCCCGCGCGAAGAGGATCTGGTGCGCGCCTTTACGAACAACCGCGCGCGCATCGAGCAACTGGCGCACAGCATGTTCGAACTGACCGAAGCGCGCGAGATCATGCTGCGTGGCGGACACTTCCGCTTCGCCGGCTGAACGTTCGCGCGCCTGCCTTGTTACTGCTCTGACGACGTCCCGCGCACGAGCAAGACCGGCATGGTCGACTGACGAATCACGGCTTCGGCAACGCTGCCGAGCACGAGCCTGCGCACGCCGCGTCGGCCGTGTGTACCGATGACGAGCAAATCGCCGCCCCACTCACTGGCCGCGGCGTTGATCGACCCAGCTATGTCCCCGGCCACGGCAGGTTCCGTGACGAGTTGCGTCTCGAACTTCACCCCAGCATCGCCGAGCAACTTGCTGGCCGCCTCGAGGGCCCGAGTGCCACTTTCCACGAAAGCGCGTTCGATCTGCGACGGATCGTAGTACCCGGCGTCGAACAGCACCATGGCATTGTCGACGACGTAGAGCGCGAGAATCGTCGCCCCGCTGCCCCCCGCCACACGAATCGCCTCCTGCAATGCCAGATCCGAGGTGCTGCTTCCATCCACCGCCACCACGATCTTGCTGTAAGCCTTGCTCGCCATTGCATTGCCCTCCAGTAAAGAGATGAATTTTCATACTACACGTGGCGCGTGCCTCACGTGACGGCGTGATTCTGAAATCGTTCGCTGTCGTTTGCCACGACAAGCCGCAGCGAAACTCTTTCAAATTCAAGACGTTAGACGGCTCTCGCCAATCATTGAGCGGTCATGGTTTGCCAAGTTTCATCAGAGTTTGCGCACATCTTGCCACATCAGGCTAGAGTTATAAGGAATAGCGAGAAGCGGGCCGCGTGGTCTCGATCACACGCGCTAAGGGACTTCGATGAAGTTCGTTGATTTGTTGCTCGAAGAGTGCGGCGGTACGCCATAGACATTGTGAATAGCCCCTGCCATGCCAATGGCGCATGACTCTCGCAACCGAACTGACACGGAATACGGAGTACGACTAGCAAGAGGCGAAGGGTGGGAGCGAAAGCCACGCGGCCCCAAGCCTCCCAAGTGCGTCCTAGTAGCGTGCTCCGCCAAGTTCGCCATCGATTTTTCGTACAATTTCAGCCCCAAGTGCTACTGCACGATCAAACGAGCACTCTTCTCTTTCGAGCCACCGAGTCTTAGTTCGATCCACAGTAGAAGCCACTGCCGGATAGACTTTTGCAAGAGCATCACAAACGCGCTGACGCGCATCCTCGGGAATGAGCCAAGGTCTCCAGCACAACATGACTCGAAACATCGATGTGCCATTAGTGTCTGGATTAATGTGTCTAATGTATAGATACAGAGGCCATGCGCCGTCAGTTTTTGGCATCGACTGGTCGGACGGAAGTTGATAGGCTGCACGAACGCGCGCGTACTCATGTACCTCCCAGTCGTTGTCCAAGGTCGAAAACTCTTCTGCAAGCTTCGTGTGCAACCGCTGCAAAGGTGTCAAGTCGAGTAGGGAATCAACTGCAGACTCGTACTGGCGGTAGAAGCGCAGGAGCTGGCCTTCAACACTGTCAGGAGACATCAGTGTCGGCGTCCAAGACTCAGGCTGCCCAAGCTCCTTCGCAACGTCAGCAAATTGCTTTACAAGAGTGGGATACCGTACTGCAATGTCAACGGCAAGCTTAGTCACGATCTTCATCGACTCCGACTCCCATCCTGTCTGGCGACGGCAGTAGGAAAGCAATAGCGCGGCGCTCTGATTTCCCCGTTCGACAGAAAACTCCGCTCGCTTTCCGGCAGGCTTCAACCATTCGTAGTTCAATCTGACCCAACGCCGGTCAAAGTCCTGTGCACCACTCTCATCATCATCATTAACGAGGTAATCGCGATCCAGCGCCACAAATACCACGGAGAACTCGCGAAAGGCTGGGCGCGTCAGTAGCGTTCGCTGAACGCTCTCAAGATACCCTTCAAGTTGTCCCGTGCGGAAGCGCGTTCCGGCCTTGTTTTCAACAACAATGAGCAAGCGATTGGCTTGGTCAACTACAAGGAGATCCAATCGCCTAGCGCCGCCATCTCCATCAATCCGTGGTAGCGTGTACTCGCGGTAACAAAAAGCTGTTGCAAAACTCGTCGTAAGAACCCGAGCCGGAGTCCACTGCCGAATGAAGTCACGGCTCAACCCTTTCCCTGCCACGCGATCTCCAGGCTCCACATCTGAGGCGGCCCCGTAAAGAGCAACCAGGAAGTCTTTAAGAATTGCGTCCCCTTGACCGTGTCCCTCCCTTGCATTGAAGCACCATGCCAGTAAGTCTGAGTGCTGGTTTTCACGCGGCGTCAGTAGATCCAACTGACCTTGCCCCTGTTCCACGAATCCCATAACCGAGGGAATTAGGCAGCCCGGTGTTGCTGAGCTGCGGACCAGTTTTTCTCGAACGTCATGGGGCTGACGTAGCCCAGCGTCGAGTGGAGTCGGCTGGCATTATAAAAGCCAAGCCAGTCAATTACCTCGTCCATTGCGGCGCGGCGGGTAGCGAACTGGCGACCGTGCAGGCGAGCGACCTTCAACGACCCCCACAGACTCTCAGTCGGCGCGTTGTCCCAGCAATCGCCCCTGCGGCTCATTGACGAGCGCATGCCATACGCCTTCAGGGCGTCTTGAAACAGATGGCTGCAATACTGGCTTCCCCGGTCGGTGTGCACAATCACACCGGCTTCCGGGCGGCGCCGGAACCAGGCCATGCGCAGCGCGTCCGTGACCAATTCGGCCTTCATGTGTGGTTGCATCGACCAGCCAACCACCTGCCGGCTGAACAGGTCGATGATGACCACCAGGTAGAGCCAGCCTTCGGCGGTCGCCACATAGGTTATGTCGCTCGTCCAGACTTGATTGGGTGCTGCTGGGCTAAAGTCGCGTTGCAGCAGATTGGGGGCCACCGGCAAATCGTGGTTCGAGTTGGTTGTCGCGATGTACTTGCGCTTGTGGCGGGCACGGATGCCGTGCAGCGCCATCAGCTTGCGAACACGCTCCTTGCCCACCCGCACCCCACGCGCCAGCAGTTCCTTCCACATGCGCGGCCAGCCGTACTCCCCCTTGACCCCGGCGTGAATCGCCTTGATGTGGGCCAACAAGGCATCGTCACTGAGTCGGCCTCTATCTGGCCTGTCGGTGCTTACTGTGCGTTGCTTGCGCTGGTGATAGCCGCTGGGGCTGACCCCTAACAGCTCACACAGGACCGAGACCGGCCAGTAACGTCGGTTTCGCTCGATGAACGCATACCTCACACCGACTCCTTCGCAAAGTATGCTGCGGCTTTTTTTAAAATATCGCGCTCCATCTTCAAGCGCGCCACCTCCGCCCGAAGCCGGGCCAGCTCCATCTGCTCCGGGCTGACCGGCTTCATACCCGCACCAGTCAGCTTGCCTTCCCGCTCCGCCTTGACCCAGTTATGCAGCGTCTGCGCTCTGATGCCCAGGGTCGCGCTAACCACTGCCATGCTCTGCCCGCTCTTCACCAGCCGTACCGCTTCCAGCTTGAATTCCAGCGTGTACTGCGCCCGCTTTGTCTTGCTTGTCATCACATCTCTCCTTGCTTCAGTTTAACCTCAGCAAGGGATTCGTTTTGCGGGGGCAAGCTCAAACAAGTCATCGCTACTCTTCGATAACTCCAAAAGCTCAACGAGCTTAGGATCGGAGCAAAATTCTGTAAGTTCGCTGCTAATTAGCATCTCTAACCTTGGGTATTTTTCGACTGACGTCTCATCAATAAAGGCATTGCGATCAACCTGTATGCCCTCGTTACATCCTCAAGCTGAATTCCTAGCTGTTTAACTCGCACGCTTGACCAGTTGTCCGGTCCAGTCCAAAAATCGGATTTGCGCTCACAGATCATTGCGAGTTCGGCATCTATATGCCGCAATGGAATAGCTGCCTCCGCCCAGATCTTTGCCAGTTGTGCCTCTCGGTCTAGGCTACGCTCTATTCCGCGAGTCCTATCCCTGTAATAGAGTTTCGTCTCCAGTAATGCTAAGGAAATCGCCTGTAGCGCTCGATCTTTGAGCTCACGCCTATCTTTCGACAGGGTCGCAATCGGCCCCAACAGGCTGATCAGTCGTTCCACAACAAATTCCAGCATTCTTAGAATCCTCCAATAGGGCTAGGCGGCGGCGCGTAGATAGCAAACAATATTCTTACTAACGACACAACGTTTAATTTCTTTACCGCCGGTTCTGAATTGCACCCCAATTGACCGCATCGGAGAGATTTTAAATTGCTAGCCATCCGCTATCGGATGCATCTGCTTTCGCCATAACTATTTCTTGGAAATGAACCATGCAGCAATACGGCAGGCCGTTTGCACCGGCAGCAACACTCATACAACCCAGGCATCCTAGGACAAGATATCGGTGATCCGATTCTCCCCACCCGGCGACGTGATGAAGCGCAGATGACCGCGACTAGCCATTTCCTTCACTAAGGGCATGAAGTTCTTGTAGATCGTCCGGGAGACATCGAAGCTTGGGTCGAGCTCTTTCATCTTGTTATTGGCCGTTGACACATTTACGGGCAACTTGCTGCGCTCGATGTTGCGCAGAGCTTTGACGAAAAGGTTCTCAATAGCGTCATCAAACGTCCGAATCTTAGCCTGCGCGAAGTCTTCCAGGAACAACATGGTGTCGAAGGCCTTAGCAAGAATGGCTCGGTCCTTGTCCTTGCGACGGCATGCTAGCCAAACCTCCTTCCCATATTTTCGGAGCCGATCGCCGATGACGGTAAAGTCAGAGTCGCTGGTAAGGAAGCAGTAGCGATCGATCCTTGGGTTCCCGAGGTAGAGGGTTTCGAACGCATCAAGGCTAATGCACAGATCTGCGCGATTCTTCTCGACGCCAATTTTTGGGGTATCGATCAACGTAAAGTTGTGATCGATCAGCTGTTCTTTAAGCGCCTTCTTCGCGTTGCCTTGACTACCATAAGCCGCCTTAATGACGAAGATGCAATTATGGTCATCCTCTGCAAGGAGTAGAGCGCTCATCAAATCCTCGAGCGCAAAATCGATCGATGCAACGTTCTCCATATCGACATAAACTGCAATGTTGAGAACCTGTTTCTTCATGGCATTGGCAGCTGTTGCGAGTTGAACTGAAAGAATCATATCAGCGCCTGTCAGGATCCGATATGGCACCCCCCCTCTTTCCGGGGGCGGTCGATGATGGCGTCCTGGCCAGGGCTATAATTGCGCGCTTAGCGCTGATGGCCTACAAGAAACGTCCAGTAAGCCGAGGCCTTTGAGCCTTTGGCACGATTAGTACCAGCTCATCAACATCGCTCGGTTATCGGAACCTAGGATAGAAGCATATGGTCACGTGGTCACACTCTGTCTCCATACCCATCAAAACAGAGTTCGAGGTGGGGGCTGCATCGAACGAAGAAGCGACCGGTTCCAAAAACCTTCCACGTCTGAAGGACCGGATCACTGAGGAGCTGGTTATCGGCCTAGTGGGACCAGTGGGATCGGGATGCACCACGACAGGCGCACAGATCGCGACAATACTGGAGCGCGACTACGGCTACAAAGTTTATCGTCATAAGCTGAGCGACTTGATTGTTAGTCACGCCCACCTAACGGGAGAGAAATTTGATGATAACCACCGTGGGGCCGATCGCATCAGTCAACTGCAACGTATAGGCGACAATCTTCGTCGACTGTGCGGACATGGTTACTTAGCAGCAAAAGCAATCGAAAGAATTGCTCAACTGCGCATGGAATTCGGATTCGGCAAAAGTCTTGATGGACTAGATGTGCCGCTGAGCGTCAGAACGGTACATATCATCGACTCGCTCAAGAACCCAAATGAATTGCGCCTACTCCGCGATACATATGGCGGCATGTTCTGGCTATTCGGGGTCTTCGCACCAGAAAGCGTGC
The DNA here is from genome assembly GCF_000196015.1 of Cupriavidus metallidurans CH34. Taxonomy (NCBI): domain Bacteria; kingdom Pseudomonadati; phylum Pseudomonadota; class Betaproteobacteria; order Burkholderiales; family Burkholderiaceae; genus Cupriavidus; species Cupriavidus metallidurans. Next base: position 3,628,970 of record NC_007973.1, read on the forward strand.
GCAAGGACCGGCTGGAGCACCACCAACGCTTGGATCCAGAGAGCCTACAGGCAATCATCAAGCGCGACTATAGCGAAGCTGAGAAGCATGGCCAAAGCGTAAGAGACGTGTTCCACCAAGCTGATTTTTTCGTCCGAAACGATCAGTCAAACGAGGGGATGCTCACACTCGTCTTGAATCGCTATTTGGAGATCCTCTTCGGCTACCCTGTCCACACGCCGAATTCGGACGAATCAGCGATGGCGGCAGCTCATGCTGAGGCGAGCAAGTCGGCCTGCTTGTCACGGCAAGTGGGAGCTGCAATTGCCAGTCCTCTAGCAGGCTGCTGAAGTACTAGCCGCATAAAAGCGAAGCTTCCCTCTGCAAGGCTGATGGGCTCGCTATTTTTCACAATCCGGAAGCTGATCGTCACTTCACCGACTTTTTCGTTGATTTGGCGACCGTTTCCGGCCTCATTGCCGCGATTACTGCAACTGCGGACGGATTTGTCCCAGCGAACGCATGCGCACGAGGTTGTAGGCGGCCATGCTCAGCACAAACATTTGATCGACCTTCTTTAGTCCGCGCACCATCACCTGGCGCATGCGCCCAACGGTCTTGGCCCATCCAAAGCCTTGTTCAATCAGCTTGCGCTTCTGCTGTGAGATGGCATAACCCTTGGTGCCTGCAATGGCGTCGGGAACGGCCGAGCGGCGGCCAGAGGTGTTTTGTGCGACGTGCGGCGTCACCTTCAACTCCAGGCAGGCTTGAATGAACTCGTGCGCGTCGTAGCCCTTGTCCGCACCCACGGTGACTTCCACATTCAGGTCCTCAATCACCTGCCTGGCATCGTTGAGCATGACCTTCGCGGCCTCGCGCTCGGCGTGTCCGTCCGCATTGGTCACCATGGCGCTCACCACCAGGCCGTGGCGGTTGTCGCTCAGGGTATGACCCATGTAACGCAGTTCACTGGCGGTTTTGCCCTTGCGGTACAGCTTGGCATCGGGATCGGTTTTGGACTCGTGCGTCTCGTTGCTGCGCTTTTCACCCTTGAAGTCAGCACCGTCGTTATCGTCTTGGTCGTCGCCATCCTTGCGTACAAAGCTCTTGTGGCCAGCCCACGCCTTAATCAACGTGCCGTCGACGCTGAAGTGCTCGCCCGACAGCCAGTCCTTCTTCTGCGCGATGGCCAGCACTTCGTTGAAGAAGTCGATCACAGCATCGTGCTTGATCAGCCGTTCCCGGTTCTTGCTGAAGACGCTGGGCACCCAGACCACATCATCCATCGCCAGGCCAATGAACCAGCGAAACAGCAAGTTGTAGTGCGTCTGTTCCATGAGCTGGCGCTCCGACCGGACGCTGTAGAGCACCTGCAGCAGCATGGCCCGCAGCAACTTCTCCGGCGCGATGCTGGGCCGGCCACCCTTGATATCGGCCTCGTACATTTGCGCGAACAGCCGATCCATCTTCGCCAGCGCCTGGTTCGCCATGGTGCGGATCGCGCGCAGGGGGTGGGACTTCGGCACGAAATCTTCCAGCCGCCGCATGGTGAACAAACTTTCGGTGAAGGTGTCAGCGCCGCGCATGAACGTGGGATTGTATGGAGTCCTCAGATTAACGATTCAGCAAGTCGTCGCGCTGACGTTCGCTGCCGGTATTTCAGCAGCCTGCTAGGAGAAATCATCGGGCTCGGACGTAACGACGTCCCACGTTTCAGCGGTGGACTGTACGACGAAGATGACAGGGAACACGATCATCGATGTTTCAAGTGGATGGGGCACTGCTGTCACAACGACGACAAGAAGAATCTGCTCTACCAACAGATCGCCAAGAAGCTTATCGACAAAGGCCTTGTGGCAAACGCCGCACTAACGAATAGTGTGATCGAGGCATTAAAGGAGACGGATGTCAGATCGTTAATTGAGTATTCAAGGGCCGTGCATGCGGAGATGGATGCCATCATCTCAGTTGCCCGCGCCAACAAGGCCGGCCTGAATGGGGGAACCCTTTACGCCACAACATTCCCTTGTCATTCTTGCGCTCGACACATTGTTGCAAGCGGCATTACGAAGGTACTGTACATCGAGCCCTACCCGAAAAGCTTGGCCCTCGATCTTCATCGCGATGCTGTCTCTGATGATGAAGCGTACAAGTCATCAAAGGTGGTGTTCCTGCAGTATTCAGGCGTTGCGCCGCGGAACATGCTCACATTCTTCAGTGCGAGATTGACACGGAAGACGAGCGATGGAAAACTAATCGAGTTTGACAAGCGTACGGCGAAGCCGTTGGTCGCTGTATCGCTAGATGACTTTCCAACCCATGAGAAGTTTGTGGTCGCCGAATACGCGGAACATGAAAAAAACGCCACATCCGGAACCCAGGCAGCTCTCTTTGAATCTTGACGCTCCCGCTGAAGGGGTGCATACCGCCCCTTTCCGTAGCGCAAGGTCGGCAACTGTCCTCAATTTTCCTCGCCGCAGCCCTACAACGGCCTTCCAGGAGGCCGTTATCGAGTCACTGGTTCGCACTCGAGTCATTGTCAAATAGCAGAGTAGCGGGCGCGCTGCCGGGTGGGTCCGCTGCAAGTCCTGTGCGCTCGGGCTGTTGTTAGATTGCGACATCACCGATGTCTTTCAGGCTGCGGGCGGTTTAATACAGGCCTGCATCAAGCTCACCTGCATCCATACCGCTAGGCGCAGGCTCATAGACGACAACCGCCATGCGGCCGAGATTTTTGCCTTGCGGACGGATATAGGGCCTACGCCAAAATGGGTCCGGAACTACCTGACGGAGCTACAGGACTGCTTGGAACATCTACGGGTTCTGTTCCTTCAGCGCGGCTGACATACCCATATAAGGCTGCCGTTGCACAGGACTTCGCTACTTCGGCGACCTTTTCGAGTTCAGCGGAACGCCTTTCACCTCCTGAACGTTACGGTCCCACCCCTGCCGTGCCAATCGCAACAGAAAGAGAAAGCCCATTCGACTTGGCCCGCTTCCCTCGAAGAGCCCCTCCGTGGCATAGTCTGGCTCCGAGATGAAAGAACAAATTCGACAAATTCTGTCCGACGGACAGCCTCGAAAGGCGCGAGAGCTGGCAGTGGCGCTCAGCATAGAAACTACGTCGGTCAACCAGTTTCTATATCGGAACTTGGACACGTTCACGAAGAATGCGGACCACCGCTGGACGCTTGCTTCCCTCTCTGAATTGGTTGTCGAATTTCCTGACACGGAATGGCTGGAATGCGATCACTTTGAGGACGCTTTGTCCGCGGTCGAATCACCGCTTGAGTCATCCGCGCCTATAGTCGTGTTACGGCTGCAGCCGGATACAAAGGTAATGCTAGATGCGATTGCCCGCTTTCTCGCCCTTTGCAATCAGCTAGTAGTCGCAGGAAAGACGGTCGTCCTTGACTTCAGCGGCTGCAAGAACACGTCAAGTTACTTGGATCGATTGGGCTTTTATGAGCACTTGAAGCCTGAGGTCGAAGTTCTTCCTCAACGCCCAAGCAAGTCCCGAGCAGCCGCATACCGCGGACAAAGCAGTCGACTCGTTGAGCTGGCCGCCATATCTGTTGACGAGCCTGACGAAGACATACCTGATCGATTGCACCAGGTGCTTGAACAGCAGTATGAGAACAATGCTCCTGTAGGGCTGCATACCATCCTTACTGAGCTGTTTTCGAATGTGCACGAACACTCCCAATCCAAGCTGCCTGGCTTTGCTGCGTTGCAGTTGTACAAGGGAAGAAAGCCCCATATTCGCACCGTTTTTTCCGATAGCGGCAAAGGTATCCTGGCAACAATCAAGCCCGCCCTCACAAAGACTTTGCGGACCGAGTTGGGGGCCGAGACGGACGACATGACCCCCGACTTGGGGATCGCTCTGATCGAACGCCTTTTCACCCAAGGCGGCATCAGCCGCTTCCGCAAAGGGGGGCGTGGACTTGGGCTAAGGAATACCGGAAGATTCGCCGATAAGTTCGCCGGCAGCATCACTGTGCGACAGGACACTTATGAAGTGACTATTCACTTCGGCGGGGATGAGCACGAATTTGCGGCAAGAACCGGGCTGAACAAGCTTGAGGGTACTCACATCTGCGTTAAATTCGAGTTGACGCGCTGGCTCAAACCTCATTAAATTAGCAAAATGAACCAGACCGCCAACCGCGTCCAGATTCGCTTGCTCGATCTGACGGACAGAGCGCGCCCCTTTGGGAACATCCAGGGGAAGGCCGTTTTCCGAGCCATCTGCGAGATCGCGGACTCCCAACCCACCCTCACAATTTTCGACATATCTCTGGAAGGAATCGAAGCAACGGATGCTTCTTTCCCCCGGGAGAGCGTCATTTCGGCAGCTAAGCACTACCGCGGCCAGCACGGCTTTTTCCTGACAGGATTAGTAGATCGCGACCTTGTCGACAATTGGAAGTATGCGGCGCAAGCGAAACAGCAGCCGCTAGTTATCTGGCGCGGCGACAGCTTTGAAGTGATCGGGCCGGACCTAACGGCGTCTGCCGAAGAGCTTCTGAACTATGTACTGACACATAGAGAGGTTGGCACCGCGCAAGTGGCACAAGACCTGAATATTTCTGTTCCGAATGCCAGTACTCGCCTGAAGAGGCTCGTAGATGGTGGCTTCTTGCTGCGCCGAGACGACATCGCCGATACAGGCGGCGTGGAATACCGATACCTCGCGATCAGATGATCTGCTTAAACAGCTTGCTTTAATCAGAAGAAGCAGCTAAGATGCCTCCTAACTGCTTAACGCGCCATAGTGCAGCGCACGTTAAACAGGATCATTTAATGAGAAATCTTCGCGAGCTTCGACATGAACGATACAAACAACCCCGCGCATGACGCGCACCATGGTGCGTACTCCCTCCTGGTAGCCCAGGATGGTATGAACTTCATCAAGATCGAAATAGACGACCCCGTCCCGCTCGGACGGCAAGTTCTTACGGCCGCCGGCATGCACGGCGACGACAACTACAGCCTATTCAACATCCTAGAATCGGGCGATTTCGAAGATGTCCGTCTCGACGAGCAGATCGACCTGCGTCGTCCCGGCGCGGAGCGGTTTATTGCTTTCAAGTCTGACCGGAACTTCAAGCTAACGGTAAACGGCAGCCAGGTGGTCTGGGGCCGCCCGACGATTTCCGGCGCGGACCTCTACGCGCTGTCCAAGCCTGCTGACGGCGAGGCCGTTTTCATGGTTGTGAGTGGCGGCGAGGACCGCCAGATTGAACGCGAAGACGATGTCGACCTCGCCGCCCCCGGGGTCGAGCGCTTTGAGAATGCGCCGAAGCGCCACCCAAAGGTAGTCATCATCGTCAACGGCACCAAGGAGGAGTTGCCCGCTCCGCTCGTTACGTTCGACCAGTTGGTGGCGCTCGCCTACCCCGGCCAGCCGCCGCAGCCGGGCATCACTTACTCCATCACGTACTACAAGGTGGCGTCTTACCCCCATCAGGGCCCGATGGCCCCGGGTGGTTCTGTCGAAGCTAAGAACGGGAGCATTTTCAATGTCGGCCGCACTATTCAATCGTAATTCGGACCTCAAGCGTCTGTGGGATGAGGGTTACCGCATGCGCGTGGAAGGCGGCAGCCTGGTGATGTTGAACGTACCGTATGTCAACGCAAAGGGCGAAGTTAAGGAGGGCAAGATCATCTCGCCGTTGCTTTTGGCTGGTGACGTCACCCAGAAGCCCGAGCCACACACCGTTCACTTCGAGGGAGAATTTCCCTGTGATGCAGGCGGCAAGCCGCTGCAGGCCATTTCCGCCTGTGGTGTTCCGGCCGATCTCCACGCGGTGGCACAGTACTATCTGTCGACGAAGCCCGATGCGAACGGCTACACGGACTACCACCAGAAGATGGCAACCTACGCTGCCATCATCTCTGGGCATGCGACTGTGCTGGATCGAGAGGCGAGTCCTCGTAAAGTTTGGCAGCCTCTGGACGACGAGGAAAGTGTCTTCAACTACGTTGAGAACGCTTCCGGTCGAGCGGGCATCGACAAGCTGACGGCTCTGCTGGCCGGGGACTGCGTGGCCATCATCGGCCTTGGCGGCACGGGCTCATACGTCCTTGATTTCGTCGCTAAGACGCCGGTCCGGGAAATCCGGCTTATCGACGGCGATGACTTCCTGCAGCACAACGCCTTCCGGGCCCCGGGTGCGCCAACGGCCGAGCAACTGCGTGAGGTGCCGAAAAAGGTCGACCATTTCCGTAGCATCTACGCCAACATGCACCGCGGCATAGCAGCCCACGCCGTCGCACTCGACGCCAGCACAGTAGGGCTGCTAACAGGGGTGACTTTCGCTTTCCTGTGTATGGACGCTGGCCATGGCAAGCGGATCGCCATCGATCAACTGGAAAGCCTTGGTGTTCCATTTGTCGACGTCGGCATGGGCCTGGAACTTTCGAACGGGACGCTTGGAGGAATACTGCGAACCAGCTTGAGCACCCCAGATTGTCGTGACATTGCTCGCAGCACGATTTCCTTCGATGAGCCGGATCGAGACGGCATCTACAGCTCAAACATTCAGGTTGCTGACTTGAATGCCATGAACGCGGTGATGGCGGTGATGAGATGGAAGCGCTACCGTAACTTTTACCGCGACTTCGAAGGTGAGTTTCACAGCTCGTTCACGACAGACGTGAACATGCTGCTCAACGGTGAGCCCAAATGATGCGATACAAGGAACTTGAGCCACGCTTTGTGACCACTGTTCCTCGGCAGCTTGAACCTGGCGTGCTGTACGTCTCCATGGAGTATGGCACCGTGGTTCATAGCTGCTGCTGCGGCTGTGGCGAGAAAGTCGTGACGCCGCTGACACCGACCGATTGGAGCATCACCTTCAACGGCGAATCGGTCTCGCTGTGGCCTTCAATTGGTAGCTGGAATCTGCCCTGCCAATCCCACTATGTAATTAAAGGCAATAGGGTGCTCGAGTCTGGCCGATGGAACCGACAGATGATCGATGCAGAGATCAGCCGGGACAACGAAGCGAAGGCGAAGTACTACAAGCGCACCGTCAGCAACGAAACAGAGCCGTCCCTCGCGCATCCCATCGACATCGAAACAGGTTCGCAAACGTATGCCCGTCAGAGCTTTTGGAAAACGATCCTTTCGCGGTTGCTTCGATAGTGAATAGAGCTGGGGACGGCCTGCTACCGCAGCCGTCGTCGCCTCCTGCGCTTCTGAAGCGAAAAGAGAACCATCGAAATTTGACCGAGGAACCCAAGCAAGTGATGTCAGAAATTAAATCTGCCGATACAAACGCTACATCAATGACCAAACGCTTACTAAGACTCAAAGAGTTCCTAGGAAAGTTCAACTTGCTCTCGATCTGCTCTGCCTGCGGCGGCGTCCTGATCTTTTTCTACTTTCTTAAGATTGGGTTCTTCCCAGATTTCACCCTGGCAAATCTCGCTGCCACCTTTGCTGCGGCTGCGCTTTCCGCCGCCGTAATTGTCATTGCAATCTCTGCGTTTTGCCTCATGCCTGGTGCGGCCACTCGATCCTTGCTTGCCAATATTCCTAGCGTCATAGAAGGACCAGCGGATGCCCACGTCTTTCCACGAGCACCATGGCATCCCACGCATAGCGCGATGGAACATCCTCGCTTTGTCGCGAGCCTGACGCCAATCGCAGTCGTATCCTGGGCATGGGTCTTTGCCGATTCATTGCATCGTTCCTACGGTGCGAACTGGCAAGCTGCATTAATTGCATACTGGCTGATGATTGCGGCTGCCGTTGGAGCAATCCTGTGCTTTGGTCATGCAAATCGGAGGAAGGCTTCAGTCATGTGCTGGAGCATATTCGCCGGCCTTCTGCTTTTTCTCGCTGTGTTGTTTGCCCTTAGCGAAAGCCTGCCATCGACACCAACTGCGAAGGTCGCCGTCACCGAAGCCCCTGCACCAGCCACAATGAACGACCACAAGAGCGTACCGGTAGATGCAGGAGCCGCGTCCGATTACGGCCTGCTAATCGCTAGCACGGCAGGCCTGTTAGGTGCAGGGCTCTTGATGTTCGTCGGTATTCGGAGTCAGCGCGAAAAAAAGACAGTCACAAGGAGGCCATCGCCATACAGGTTGCGTTGGATACGATATGACTGTGTCAAGCTATTCGTTGCTGGGGCCTTCATCTTCCTGTCGTTGGCTATCCTTTATCTCTCTGTAGTTTGGGCAACACAAGGGACGCCAGATAAGTCTTGGTACATTCTCGCAGCAGGTGCCATTCTGTTGGCCATTGCCAATTGGGCTACCTTCGTTGCAACAACTGTTAAGCGCGCTATCGCAGTGCTTGGCGGGACGGCCTGCATTCTTTTTGTGGCGGTGCCGGCATGGGGCGGCTTTCCGCTGTTCTTGCCAGAGCTGACCGTCCGCAGCCTCGGCCTTGGCTCACTTCTTCTAAGCCATGTCACCATAGTCGGCAAGCACTGCCCGGCGCTAGAGCCATACGGTGCCCACTGCGGCGGCGACTCACCAATCCACTTGACCAATATCAATCTACTCTCGCGTATCGGTTCGACAATGGTGCTGGAACTGCCAGTGGCCATGACCGAAGATCCCAAAGGCTTTCAAAAGGACATGAACGGGGCACTGTTCGTACTCGGCTCTTCTTCCCAGAAGCACCTCGATAATGGATGCGACGAAAACCTTCTGGCACATCTGAAAGATTCTTCCGAGGCGGCAAAGTCAGTCTTCCGCGCAGGCATCCAATGCGTTCGGCTTGTCCTTCCCCGCGAGGACGTCCTGACCTATACGCTCAATGGCGCCAGGACCTACACTAAAGGGCCGTCGGCATTGACTGACACAAACTAGCATTCGCGCGGTCAGCTTAGACGGCATTGATTGTCAATAAACACGAGGCGCAGTGCATTGAGGTGACCTGCGCATGTTCGGGTGCGCCGACAATACGGTCTTAGCTTCCCCAAATTGACGCGAGTTCGTCTTCAGCACGCGTCTGTGGTCACCCGGCAATCGGAGCATCTGACCACGCCCCCGCGGGTTCCAAAGCTCCAGACCGGACTGATTTCCCCTGGGATTCTTCCGATGCTGCTGCAATTCGAAGTTGTGCTGGCGCTATGGGCAGCGCTCGCGTACTCTGTATGTGAACGCCCTTACAGCACTTGCCATGGCCGCCAGTCGCCTTGCCAACTACATTTTTAGCGAACAATTCCACCGAACAGTTTGCGAAGGAGTTCGTGAGGCAGTTGCACGGACGCGAGCTGCCGGCTTGGAACCCGCTGGCACTTCCAGTGTAAAGGGCCCTCCTCGGGTCACGAAGGTGACAACAATTGAAGGCCCGCCATCATTGAAAGTCACCGTCCTCGAGGGCGAGGCTCTGGAGCAATGGCTCAAAATTAGAGGGCTGAAGCGCGACAAGTAATTTGTCGCCTAAAGACATTCAGCGATTGACGCATGTCGGTCTGCACTTCGTCCGGCGCTAGAATTTCCTTCAACGACTGCCGCTGCGTGAATCGGCAGCCCGCACAGCACGTTCATCCGGCATCCCTCGACGGCACTAGGTCCAGCGATTCCTGGATCTGCAGTCTTGAGCTCCTCCTAAGCGTTTTGCAGAAATTTGCGTTGAACGCCGCTTCGAACGCCGAGCGCACGAACGGACTGCATGCCCAAAGCTCGTCCGAGATGTAGTATCGGAATAGACGCCAGAGCCGCATTGCGGCTACCGTATTTTGTTGCCGGTCAAGTATCGACATCTTGGCGAAGACATCGTTGAAACCTGCAGGCCAATCAGAGAGAACAAAGAGCAATTGCTGAGCAATGTATGCGCGTGAAGGACAGCTTGAGACCCTCCCTTCGGATATGAGGGCACGCGCCTGGCGACCGAACACATCGCTCAAAAAATGAAGAGTGTGTAGCCGCCGGTGAACTGGCTCCAAGGCCAGGTACCCGAGGCTTGTGGCCAGAGTCGCGGGAACCGCCTTTAGTTGGCCATCTTCAACGAGTCTGGCTATTGCAATTTCCCCATCGGACGCCTCTGCAACAATAGGCCCCTTTGACTTACACACGCAGGGCGTCCGTTTCACCCATGGATCATTGCCCACTGGTCGACCGCAGCTTTCGCAAGCGTTGTACAGTTTCACGCCATGAACATGGCATGTTGTTAGCAAGGTGCAGGCCCAGATGGATTTCTGATACCCATTCTCACGGACGCACATCTTGCAACGGGGAACCCGCTCCATGCTAGGTGCAAGCATGCGTTCTGGCAGCATGAGTCTGCCGGCCATGCTATAGAGTGTCCCACCTTCATCGCTCTTCCAAAAGCCGCCAAGCCGCAGCGCCTCATCGGGTAGGATCCTGCAGCTTTCTGCAAAGGCTCCGAGCAACGCGTACGATGGCTTAGGCTTCCGCCCAAGGAGTTCAAAGCGGAGGCGATCAAACCGTATGGCGTTAGCCTCGCCAACCCGAGTCAGATAACCGTGAAGTGATTCTTCGGGAAACGGCTCCACCCGAATCGGGACTCTCACGATAGCACTCCTAGCCCCATATTGATAAGTCGCGCGGCTCGCTCAAGGTTCTTCTTCGATAGCTTGGGATGTTGATTTGCACCGAATCCTGACCCACGATTTGCATCGAAAATTGACCCACCCCAAAAGCTGTTAGGTGTCGCTTTGTGCGGGCTGTTTTGCGGTGCGTTTCTCCTTTTTTGGTTGGGTGGTGCTGTGCTTGAAACGATAGCTATCGTTTCCGGTCTCCACAATGTGGCAGTGATGGGTAAGGCGGTCGAGCAGCGCAGTGGTCATCTTGGCATCCCCAAAGACACTGGACCATTCCCCGAAGCTGAGGTTGGTGGTGATGATCAGGCTGGTGCGCTCGTAGAGCTTGCTGATCAGATGAAACAGCAATGCGCCACCGACCTGGCTGAAGGGCAGATAGCCCAACTCATCGAGGATCACCAGGTCTGCGTACATCAGTCGCGTGGCCAGATGGCCGGGCTTGCCAGAGACCTTCTCCAGTTCCAGTGCGTTGACCAGTTCGACGGTCGAGAAGAAGCGCACCCGGCGGTGGTGATGCTCCACGGCCTGTACACCGATGGCGGTACCCAGATGCGTCTTGCCCGTGCCAGGGCCGCCGACCAGCACCACGTTGTGGGCGGATTCTAGGAACTCGCAGCGGTGGAGTTGCCGCACCAGCGCCTCGTTGGCCTCGCTGCAACTGAAGTCGAAGCCGGTCAGATCCCGGTAGGCCGGAAAGCGCGCCACCTTCATCTGATAGGCCAGCGAGCGCACTTCACGCTCAGTGGTTTCTGCCTTGAGCAGGCGAGACAGAATGGCGACGGCGGACTGATAGGCCGGCGAGTCCTGCGCCGCCAGGTCGCCAAGCGCGTGAGCCATGCCGTGCAGCTTCAAGGATTTGAGCATCTCCATCATGGCTTCATGCTGCATGCGGCACCTCCCGGTCACGCAGACTGTCATAACGCGCGACGTTGGCCTGCGGCTCGACCTGCAAAGCCAGCGCCTGAGGCGTGGTGATGGGGGCTACCGGTCCACCTTCGAGCAGGCGGCTGAGGATATTGAGGACGGTCTGCTTGGAGGCGGCACCTGCCTCGAGCGCCAGCTCCACCGCGGTCAGCACGGCCTGTTCGTCGTGCAATAGGACAAGCGCCAAGATCTCGACCATCTCCCGATCGCCGCCGGGCCGCTTGAGCAGCGTAGCCTGCAGGCGCCGGAAGCCCTCTGGCAACTCGGCGAACGGTGCGCCGTTGCGCAGCGCGCCAGGCTTGCGCTGCAGCACCGCGAGGTAGTGGCGCCAGTCATAGACCGTATGGCCGGGATGGTGACCGCGATTGATGTGCCGTACGTGCTCGGCAATCACCTGGCCTTCGGCGACAAACAAGAGCCGCGTGGCATAGACACGCAGACTGATGGGCCGGTTGGCAAACGAGGCAGGCACGCTGTAGCGGTTGCGCTCGAAGTTCACCAGGCAGGTAGGCGACACGCGCTTGGTGTGTTCGACAAAGCCGTCGAACGCCTGCCCCACCGGCATCAGGTGCGGCCGCTCCAGTGACCAGGCTTCCCAGATGGTCATATCCAGCTCCGGGTGGCGGGTCTGCTGCCACAGGCGCACGCATTGGTCGGCCAACCAATCATTAAGCGCGGCCAGAGAGCCGAAGGCAGGAACACGTTGCCAGATCCGGTGACGGCTGTCCTGGACATTCTTCTCGATCTGGCCCTTCTCCCAGCCCGAGGCTGGATTGCAGAACTCGGCATCGAACAGGTAATGGCTGACCATGGTGCCAAAGCGCAGGTTGACGTCGCGCAGCTTGCCCTGGCGCACCCGGTCGACGGCCGTCTTCATGTTGTCGTAGATGCCGCGGCGCGGGATCCCGCCCCACGCCACAAAGGCATGGTGATGGGCATCGAACAGCATCTCGTGGGTCTGCAACAGGTAGGCGCGCAGGAAGAAGGCCCGACTGTGGCTCAGCTTGAACTGGGCCACCTGCAGCTTGGTGCGCTCGCCGGCGATGACGGCCCAGTCCTCGCTCCAGTCGAACTGGAAGGCCTCACCCTCGGCGAAGCGCAAGGGGATGTAGGTGCCGCGGCCCGACGATCGCGCTTGCTCTTGCTGTTCCTGACGCCAGCGACGCGCGAACGCCGCGACTCGATCATAGGAACCCGTGAAGCCCAGAGCACACAGATCGGCATGGATCTGCTTGAGCGTGCGTCGTTGCTTACGCGGCTTGTTGGCCTCGGTCTTGAGCCACGCGGCGAGCTTGGCGGCATGGCCGTCGAGCTTGCTCGGGCTCTGCCGTGTGGGGTAGGCGGGTGCTGTGACGTCAGTGCGCAGATAGCGCCTGACCGTATTCCTGGAAATACCCAGGCGTCTGGCGATCTCGCGCAGCGGGATCTGGTCGCGAAGATGCCAGCGTCGAATGATGCTCAGTATGGCCACGTCGATCACTCCGAACTCCCGCTCGTTCCCAAGCGGGCAAGTGTTCTATACGTGGGTCAACATTCGATGCAAATACCTGCCGTGGGTGGGTCAGGATTCAGTGCAAATCAACAAGCTTGCTCATCCTTGAGCTCGCACTCCCGGACGACTAGAACGATTCAACCCAACTCCATAAGCTCTGATATCTGACGGCAGTCTTGCTCGTGATTGGCGGCAATCCTTGGCACCCAGCAGGCTTGATTCGATTTGGGTTCTCGCGTTCCTTCCTTGCAGCTATGCCCGTGCCAAAAAACATCCATGCACGAAGATGACCTTCCGCTGCACAATGAATGCAACGTCGGACCTACCAGGTAGGTCTGTGCGGTTGAGGCGATAGCCCTTGTGCCAGAGTAACCGAAGCAGTCGCGCGGTTTCGGAGCAATATCTCTGCCCCGAATCCGTCGCATGACTTCGGGTGATAGCCATAAGCTGTGGATGCCCCTCCCTAATAGCAGGTACGTTGGTAATACGGGCGCCGGGCTTGCCGTTGGGGTCTCCCGCCAAAAAGTGCTTCTGAACTTGAGGGTCGGGGATCTATCGTATTTGGGCTAGTGTGCTGAACTTGCTTCTCGCTAGGACTCTCGCCAAGGCAGTTTCTGGGGTCAAACGCGTAAAGAACTGCGGTGGATGGAAGCTGCTCGACACCGCGCGCAGCGTCTCTAGCGTAATAGCCTCCTCTAACCTCCGAGCGTCCCGCAACTCAAGTACGAAAGCCCTGGCCACATCTTCAAAGTAGGCGAAAAATTCTTGTCTCCGCAGACCCGAGCGCGAACCGAACTTTCCCCAAACTTGCCTTGGCGAAAGACTATGTGTGGCTTTGACCACGGCGTGCCCTACAACGCAGCCAACTGGCTGCTTCACATAGATCCAGACCACAGTGCCGGGCTCGACGTGCATTGTCCTGCGGCGAAGCTCTACTTGCTTCGAGCCAGCAAAAATATTCAGAGCATGCCGCTCTTCCAAGGAGATTAGAACATGGCCTGACGTGCTCATATGCAAGCGCTCGTCAGTATGCCCTGTACCTGCTCGTCATTAATCCGGCGACTGCTCAGCAACTGAACTGGTTCGCCGCAACCAAGCTCTAGGAGAATTTTTCTGGGAACAGGCGTTGGAAAGATGATCAAGTTATCAAAAACCGTGACTGTACGAGTTTCTGTTCTTCCAATCTCTTCGAGAAGATCAGGCTCTAGTACCGACGCATCCAAGTCCGAATGGCCCATGGCGTCTCTATTTTGATGATAAGAACGTACCACTCGCGCAGCAGCCACTATGGCTCCCAGGCCTTTCCCTTTCTCCGACTCATAGAAGAGCATGAGGCTACCTGGAGTAAAGACGGCCAATGTCTTTGGGCCGCTTACGTAGTGTCGTTGTTGGTATAGCTGTGCTCGCGGCTGTGGCAGTAGTGACTTCTGACGTAGGTGTCGGAGCAAATGTTCAGCGAATTCGCGCCGAAGCGGCACAATAACACCTGTTCGTCCAGGCAGACAGAACAAAGCGGGCGAAAGCACGCTTTCAAGCCTAAGAAGAGGAATTAAGGTGCGGTTTCCGTCAGCTGTGTAGACCTCGATATGTTGACCGACACTCCTAAAATGTGGAGCGTCGCTGGGAAGACGAACACCACACGTTGAAGCGAGTGCGTCTCGGTAACGCTTCCAATTTGCGGCAGTCACCACGCCATTGATAGCAATCTTTTGAAGTTGCGTGTGTGACTGCTTGCTACCCGCAAAACCAAGCGCAACGGCTGCCTCTCGGATTACTGCCTGGCGGTCGGGGAAGGTCAGCTGAATGAGCTTTACTCCACCATCAGTGATCTGCTCGTTTAACTTCCCTAACATTAAGCGGACAGCGTCGATGGCAACTGAATCCCGTTCAACGACAGCCATCGTTGCAGCGATCAACGAATTGTGAGCTGTCTGTGGCCACATTACATAACCTATGAATGCGGTGCCGTGACGCACGATGTAACGGTGACAGGCTCGCCGACTGCCATCGACTGCTGCCCATTGCCCGAGCTGCTGCGCATGGCTAACGCCCAACATGGTTAGGAGGGCCCTTATCTCGTCCTCATCTTCGGCTTTAGCCTCTTCAATAGACAAGACAACATTTGGATTCGCTGTCAATGCTGCTCCTTCTGCACGTGCTGATCCGGTAACGGAAAACGCGCTTGGAGACAGCACTTCGATTCCGTACTTATCGCGGAGGACGGGCGCCGCAGCAAGAACGGATGTGTCACTCGTTACTAATCCTCTTAAGCCATGGAATATAGCCGTTCCCAAGTGTCGCAAATCGGAGACGTCGTTGGCAGTAAGGGCTTCGCGCAGGGTGCGTTCGGGAAAGACGAGAGGTCCAAGCTCGTCGGCGATTTTGTCCCACGCGGCACCACTTGGTACGCTATAGGTCGGCAAGATCGCCGCAAAATCTTGCATGGGATCTGTTTTTCCTGCGGGACATGTACGGACTAGCTCCGCTTGGATTTCAGAACTAACGGCTAAGCTACACACTTGCATGCGCTCGGCTCGAAAGACGTTCGCGACGTCCTCCCGTCGCTGTCTACGTGGCCCGAGGTCAAACAGAACGTTCATGTCTAGCAAATACGTCGGCTTCTCGTTCGCAGCGGCAAAATTCAAGCCAAAAGGATTACAAGAATCGATCCCGCTCGTATCGAACAACTGCGGAGTAGCCAATTCATGGCTGCGTACGACGATCATTCGACGACGGCTCGCGCCACCGGGTACGAGTCGCTGAGCATAGAAGGCCTGACTTTCCCAGAACGCATTGGCATCGATCATGTCCTCGCCCACTCGAGCCGTGATGGAGATGAACTGGAGGTCCGTCAGATATGCCTTTAAGTTGCTAAGAAGCGCCGTCCCAGTGTGCAATCTCCGATAGACAGCATTCACGAAGACCTGAAGCACTTTGGCCATCGGGGGCCTCAGGTCAATGAGCAAATGGCCCGCATAGGTGCGTCCCTCTTCGCCGTCAACTACTGCAACAAACAGGTTGCCTTTTCGAGCGTACTCGGAATAAACGGTGTGAGGAAAGAATCCCAATGAATCTCTTGCAGAGTCGGCTGCTTCCTGAACATCCTGCAGGAATGGAGCAACTTCTTCATATCGCCTCAATATATTTAGGGCGTAGCGTGGACTATTCATTGACATGTCGTGCGAGACGTTTTGTCCAATATACGGTGGCGCGAGGTTGCTCTAACAAAATCAAGGATATGAGCTGTCTCAGTTTGGGCGGCCGCTCCTGAGGACGCCGCCTCGGTTGGCTTTGCGGTGCTCGAGAATAGCGCTTTCCCTTAGTTTCTTTGGCTTACCTCAAGGATTTTCGGCAAGAGCCCGGGAAGTCTCGCTAGAAGCGAACTGGGTGCATGTGACTAATGTAGCACGGGCACATGGGGCCACTCGAGTAGTACAGTCGAGGGGTTACCGCTTCGCCCTCCACGCTTAGGTCGGCATCACGTCACTACTGACTTGAGGCTTGCCCCGAGGGAATCTCGCCGTGTCGAGATAGCGCCACAGGGCAGCAAGCAGCCGGACCTCGATCCGGGCTCGTTACTGCGGACAATCGGAACTTCACTTACAGATGCCCATCTGTTGCACATTTTCGCGAAGCCATACGGAATGGTGACGTGGTGAACTCGGTCATGACAGAAGGTACGCCGTTCCACGTAAGTGCCTGATCCTAAAGAACTCAGGCTCTAAAATTTGTGGCAAAGCTCTAGAAGTAACTGGCAAACGACATTCGCCAATCGGATAGTCTTTTAAATTGACCGACCGGTCGGTTTATATATATAGTGAGCAAGCCCGACCGACCCAAGCACCCAGATCACAAATCACGAGTCGGCCCGTCGCAGCAGACGCCCCGTCAAGGAGACGTGATGTACACACAGAGCCTCGACCTGCCCGGCCAGGCACCGCAAGTGGCGCCCATCGCCCCGGAATTCGCCGATCAACAGGCCGCGTTCGATGCCCGCATTGCCGATGACGGCAAGATCGAGCCGATGGACTGGATGCCGGACGCCTATCGCAAGACCCTTGTCCGCCAGATCTCGCAACATGCGCATTCCGAAATCGTCGGCATGTTGCCCGAAGGCAACTGGATCAGCCGCGCGCCGTCGCTGAAGCGCAAAGCCATCCTGCTGGCCAAGGTCCAGGACGAAGGCGGTCACGGACTCTATCTATATAGTGCGGCCGAAACCCTCAATGCCTCGCGCGACGACCTCGTCGATGCGCTGCACGCTGGCCGCGCCAAGTATTCGTCGATCTTCAACTACCCGACGCTGACTTGGGCGGATGTCGGCGTCATCGGCTGGCTGGTCGACGGCGCCGCGATCATGAACCAGATCCCGCTGTGCCGCTGTTCATACGGGCCGTATGCGCGGGCCATGATCCGCATCTGCAAGGAGGAATCGTTCCACCAGCGCCAGGGCTACGACGCGCTGCTGGCCATGATGCGTGGCACTGAAGCGCAGCGCGAGCTGGTGCAGGACGCCGTCAATCGCTGGTGGTTCCCCGTGCTGATGATGTTCGGCCCGCCCGATTCCGCATCCACCAATAGCGCCCAGACCATGGCCTGGGGCATCAAGCGCATTTCCAACGATGACCTGCGGCAGAAGTTCGTCGATGCCACCGTCGAGCAGGCCAAAGTGCTCGGCGTGACATTGCCCGATCCCGGCCTGGTATGGAATGCCGAGCGCGGCCACTACGACTACAGCCCGCTCGACTGGGAAGAATTCTGGCGCGTGATCAACGGCGACGGCCCGTGCAACCGGGAGCGCCTGGCCACACGCGTCAAGGCACATGACGACGGCGCCTGGGTACGGGAAGCCGCACTGGCTCACGCCGAAAAACAGGCACGTCGCAAAGCCGACGCCAAAGCAGCCTGAACGCAAAGAGGAGACAGACATGACGCAAAAGGAATGGCCGCTGTGGGAAGTCTTCGTCCGCAGCAAACAGGGCCTGGAACACAAGCACTGCGGCAGCCTGCACGCCGCCGATGCGCAGCAAGCACTGCTCATGGCACGCGACGTCTACACGCGGCGGCAGGAAGGTGTGTCGATCTGGGTGGTGCCATCGTCAGCGATAACGGCGAGCGCGCCTGCCGAGAAGGGCGAGTTGTTCGACCCGGCGGCCGACAAGATCTACCGCCACCCGACGTTCTATCAGTTGCCCGAAGAAGTGAACCACATGTAAGGCCGGCGACATGAATTCATCCATCACTGCCGCCTCCAACGGCGACGCCTCATTGGCCGGCCTTCCGCTCACTCGCTCCGCGCCGCTGCAGTATGTGCTCCGCCTGGCCGACAATGCGCTGATCCTGGGACAGCGCAATGCCGAATGGTGTGGCCACGGCCCGGCGCTAGAGGAAGACATCGCGCTGACCAACATCAGTCTCGACCTGATCGGGCAGGCCCGGCTGCTCTACAGCCATGCCGGCGTGCTTGAAGGCCAGTTGACCGGCCGCACCCGGCATGAAGACGACTACGCCTACTGGCGTGGCGAGCGCGAGTTTCACAACTGGACGCTGCTGGAACTGCCGCACCACGGACCGCTGGCCGGCACTGCGCGCGCGGATCGTGACTACGCCATCACCATCATGCGCAACTTTCTGTTCGGCGCGTTGATGGTGGAGTTGTGGCCCGCGCTGGAGCGCAGCCGCGACGCCGAGCTCGCCGCCATCGCCGCCAAGTCGATAAAGGAAGCGCGCTACCACCTGCACCATGCCGCCGGCTGGGTCGTGCGGCTTGGCGATGGCACCGAAACGTCTCACCTCCGGATGCAACGCGCGCTCGAGCATCTGATGCCGTATATGAACGAGTGCTTCGCCGTCGATCCGATCGAGCGGGAAGCCGCGGAGCAAGGCATCGGCGTGCTGACCGCCGACTTGCGCGATGCATGGGACGCCACGGTACGCGCCACACTCGAAGAAGCGACGTTGCGCCTGCCGACCGAGTCCGCGTTCCTCTCGACAGGCAAGCAGGGCGTGCACTCGGAACACATGGGCTATCTGCTGGCCGAGTTGCAGGGGCTTGCGCGCGCCCATCCCGGCGCGCAGTGGTAAGCCAGGGATCGAAGCCATGCGCGACACCCGTGCCCGTGATGCCACCACATCCCCGTTCGCGCCAACGTTCTCGACGCCTTCGGGGAAAAGGGCCGATACGCCCGACGATCGGCTCGCCACCGCGCGCGCGGCACTGGAGGCCGTGCCAGACCCCGAAATCCCGGTCGTTTCGATCCGCGACCTCGGCATTCTGCGAGACGTGCGGCTGGGCGACGATGGACTGACGCTGGAAGCCGTCATCACGCCGACGTACTCGGGCTGCCCGGCGATGTCGCAGATCGAAGAGGACGTGGGCCGCGCGCTCGAGGCCGCTGGGGTCGCCCCCTGGCGCGTCCTCACAGTACTGGCCCCCGCCTGGAGCACCGACTGGATCACCGAATCCGGCCGCGCCAGCCTGCGCGCCTATGGCATCGCCCCGCCGGGGCATTGCGTCACGGATGCCCCGCCGGATAATGCCAAACCGCTGCGCTTCGTGCCACGGGCCCAGTCCGAAGACGCCGTGACATGCCCGCGCTGCGGCAGCCCCCATACGCAGGAGCTGTCGCGCTTTGCGTCCACTACATGCAAGGCGCTCTACCGCTGCCTGGACTGCCGTGAGCCGTTCGACTATTTCAAACCTTACTGACCCCCACCGGCCATGACCCCACAGTTCCATCCGCTGCGCGTGGCGCAGGTTCGTCCGGAGACGTCCGATACGGTGTCGATCGCATTCGATGTGCCTGACGCCCTGCGGGATGCCTACCGGTTCACCCAAGGCCAGTTCCTCACGTTGAAGGCGCCGGTCGGCGGCAACGACGTGCGCCGTTCGTACTCGATCTGCAGTGGCGTGCAGGACTACGCTGAAAGCGGCGAACTGCGCGTGGCGGTCAAGCTCGTCGACGATGGTGTGTTTTCGACCTGGGTCCACGACAACGTCGAGGCCGGACAGACGCTAGACGTCATGACACCCGATGGACGCTTCCACGTGCCGCTGGATCCGGCCGCGTCGCGCCATTACGTGGCCTTCGCCGCGGGCAGCGGCATCACGCCGGTGCTATCGCTGATCCGCACCACACTTGCCGTGGAACCGAACAGCCGCTTCACCCTGGTCTACGGCAATCGCAGCGTCGACACGATCATCTTCTCCGAGGCGCTCGAGGACCTGAAGAATCAGTATTTGTCGCGCTTCACGCTCTATCACGTACTGTCGCGCCAACCGCAGGAGGTGGATCTGCTGCATGGCCGCCTGGATCGCGAACGCGTGAGCCGATTCCTTGACGCACTGATTCCGATCGACGATATCGACGCCGCGTTCGTGTGTGGCCCCGCGTCGATGATCGACGAGGTGGAGGAGGCGCTCAAGGCAGCCGGGCTCGACCCGCACCGCATCCATGCCGAGCGTTTCGGCGTGCCACTCGGCCCACGGCGCGAAATACCCGTTTCGCTCGAAGGACAGACCGGCACGGCCGAATTGGTGGTGGTGCTGGACGGCAAACAGCACAAGATGCGCCTGCCGCTTGGCAATGCCAAAGTGCTCGACACCGCGCTGGCGGCCGGCCTCGACCTGCCCTACGCCTGCAAGGGCGGGGTCTGCTGCACCTGCCGGGCGAAAGTGCTCGAGGGCGAGGTTGAAATGGAGAAGAACTACACGCTCGAGCCGTGGGAGATGGAAAAGGGCTTTGTCCTGACCTGTCAGGCCCGGGCGGTGACGCCGCGCGTGGTGGTCAGCTACGACGAGCGCTAGGCGTCGCGCATATGGTGGAAATCCCACACGCCGGGGTGCCGCCAATGCGCGACTGACCACATGCCGTGATTACAATGGCGGGGACAGGCTTGATCCGTCGCACCCTATACAATCACGGTCATGCAATATATCCATGTCGTCAACGGCGATGTCGCGGGCACCACGCTGCGCCAGGCTCTGGCCCAGGCGGCCCGTCCCGATCCGGTTGTCGTCCTCCGTGACGACCTCGCCGTCGGCCCCATTGCCGATATCGACAGTACCGGCCTGATCCGCTCCGGCTTCTGGCAGCGGGTAGCGCCCCATTCCGATATCGATTTCGCCGCCGAGATGCGCCAGGCGCTGGATCAGTTCCAGGCCCTGCGCCGCGACGACATGGAGGTGGCGATCTGGCATGGCCAGAGCGCGTCAGACCAGTTGATGTTGCGCCGCGTGGTCTTTCATCTCTATCAGACGCCGCAGCGGATCAACGAGGTGGCGATGGACCTGCGCGAGCTGGAAACGCCCACGCATGGCAGCCTGACCGCCATCGGCATGTATTCGGCCGCACGGCTGGCGCGCCGGTTCTCGACCATCGCGCCGGTCTCGGTGCTGCGCCTGGGCCGGCTGGGCTACGAGTGGCAGCAGAACGTCAAGGAAAATGCCGACGTGCGGCTGTGGAAAGGCAACACGCTGGTGCCAGCGGCCTACCACACCGTCGACGACGTGATCCTGGAGCGCGCCCCTGCCGAGTGGACACCGGCCGCCCAAGTGGTGGGCAGCGTGATGGGGGCCATCGAAGGGCTGCTGGCCAGTGACTGGTTCGTGTTCTGGCGCTGCCGTGAGCTGGTCAGCACCGGCCAGCTCGTGCTGCGCGGCAACCCTGAGGCACTCGACACCTGCGAGATCCGTCGCAACAGCCTCGGCGACGACGACGCGTGAACCCGGTCCCTTAATCGACCCAGCAAACCCCAGCGACCCCCGATCGCCCTCCCGGCGAACATTTCGGAGCCATATGGCCAGAACCAAAGCGCCCGATTTCGAGGCGCAACGAGAACAAATCCTTGACCTGGCAGCGGCTGCCTTCGCGGCCACCAGCTACCCGAGCACGTCGATGGCCGATCTGGCCGCCGCGTGCGGCACGTCGAAAGCCCGGCTGTACCACTACTACGAGAGCAAGGAGGCGATCCTGTTCGACCTGCTGGACCGCTATACGTGTCAGCTCATGCAAATCGTCAGCGAGGTGGAAGCGGATAGCACGCGGCGCGGACTGAACAGCCGGGAGACGTTCGGGCACCTGCTGCGCGCCTTCCTGGCCGAATACGAAACGTCGCAGACACGCCATATCGCACTGATCAATGACGTGAAGTTCCTGGCCGAAGAACAGCGCGACCAGATCCTCAGGCGTGAGCGCGACGTGGTGGCCGCTTTCACTCGCCTGCTGCGCCTCGCCTATCCGGACCGGGTCACGGCCGAGAACCAGACCGCGCTGACCATGACGGTGTTCGGCATGATCAACTGGACGTTCACGTGGCTCAAGCCCGGCGGCAAGCTGTCATACGCCCAGTTCGCGGAGATGGTGGTCGACCTCCTCGAAGGCGGCCTGACCCCGCGCGGGCCGGGCGTCACCGGATAGCGCTGCCCCCAGCGGCAGCGCCCGCCCTCAGGACCACTCGGCCTCCTCGCGCTTGCGCCGCTGCTCACGATCCTGCCGGAACATTTCCTCGAGCTCGTCTCGCGCCTGTTTGGTCAGGGACGTCAGCTTCTTCTGGTCTGTGTAGTACGGATAGAACCGGTCGATCCCCTGGATGTTGTGACGGCGGAACCGAAGCGCCACGTTGCGCGCCTCCGCAGGGTCGAAGCCGAGGCCTTCCAGCACGCGGCGCCCCATCATCAGCGACCCCTCGAACATCTCACGCTCGTAGATGCCAACACCCCGGTCCTTGAGCTGGTAGACGTGCGATACATGGCGTGCCCGGGCGCAGATCGTCAACTCCGGCCAGCGTTCACGCACGCGGTCGATCAAGGCGAGGCTGTCTTCCATGCCATCGATCGCCACGACCAGAATCTTCGCCTCCGCCACGCCGGCTGCCTCGAGCAGGTCCACCCGCGTGGCATCGCCGTAGAAAATCTTGAAGCCGTACTGGCGCAGAAACTCGATCTGGTCCGGATCATGGTCGAGCACGGTCACACCGATGCCCTGCGCATAGAGCAGGCGACCGATGATCTGACCATACCGCCCGAAACCCGCGATGATTACCGGGTTGTGCTGCGGCGGGATCACATCGTCGGGCTTCCGCATCAGGATGTGCAGGCGCGGCGCGATCAGCTGATCGAAGACAAGCAACAACAGCGGCGTGGCCACCATCGACAGCGCCACGATCAGGACCAGCAGCGCGTGCATATGCTCGGTCAGCAGGCCAACATTGTCGGCCACCGAAAACACCACGAACGCGAACTCGCCGCCTTGCGAAATCAATAGCCCGAACAGCAACCACTGGCCTCGCGCAATCCCGAACCGGGGCGCGAGCACCGCCAGCACCAGTGTCTTGACCAGTACGAATCCGGCAACCAGCCCAAGTACCTTCCACGGCGCCTGGGCGAGCACGCCGAAGTCGATCGACATGCCGACGGCCATGAAGAACAGGCCGAGCAGCAACCCCTTGAATGGCTCGATGTCGGCTTCCAGCGCGTGTTTGTACTCGGAATCCGCCAGCAGCACGCCGGCGACGAATGTGCCAAGCGCCATCGACACGCCCACCGCTTCCATCATCAGCGCGATGCCAACCACCAGCAGCAGCGCGAAGGCGGTGAACATCTCGCGCATGTCCGTGCGCGCGATGAACCGCAATGCGGGCCGCACCAGGTACCGGCCACCGACCACCACGATGCCGAGTACGGCCACCGCCCTGGCCACCGTTTGCCAGTGAGGCGGGCCGTGGGGTGCGATGTCGGCGGCATCGATCGCCAGCAAGGGCAGCAGCGCGATCATCGGGATCGCAGCGATATCCTGGAACAGCAGAATGCCGAAGCTGGCCGCACCAGCAGGCGTGCCCATCAGGTTCCGCTCGGCCAGGGTAGCAAAGGCAATGGCGGTGGAAGACAGCGCGAGCCCCAGACCTATGACGATCGCAACCTGCCACGACGCACCCAGCAATGCGGCCGCTCCCCCGACTACCAGCGCACACGCCGCCAGCTGGGCCGTGCCGTAGCCAAAGATCGTCTTGCGCAGGTTCTTCAGCTTGCGTGGCTCGAGTTCGAGGCCGATCACGAACATCATCAGGACAACGCCGAACTCCGAGAAATGGAGAATCGACTCGACGTTGGTCACCAGCCTCAGCGCGTAGGGCCCGATTGCCGCACCCGCCAGCAGATATCCGAGCACGGCGCCAAGCCCGAATCGCCGCGCCAGCGGCACGGCCACCACTGCCGCCACCAGGAAGACGACCAGCGCAATCATGAAATCGTGCTGGTTCATGGCGCGTCCTCCCCGCCCAGCTCCGCATCGGTCCACTGTTGCGTTTCAGGGGGTAGCGGTAGCGCCGGCAGATGACGCGCCACATGCTCGATATGGAGCGCCACGGCATCGCTATCGGCGTTGTCGGCGTCATGCAGCACCACCGGCGGGAGCCAGGTCATGCCGCACAACAGCGCGGTCTGTTCGAGCGGCAGCAGGAAATCGGCGATTGGATGGCCATGAGTGCCCTCCGGGCCATAGGCATCGGCATGACCACCGGTGCTGACCACAGCCAGCATCGACTTGCCACGCAGCGCCGTGCCGCCGGGGCCAAAGGCCCAGCCGCTTTCGAGCACATCATCCAGCCACAGCTTGAGAAGCGCGGGCACGCTGTACCAGCGCACGGGAAACTGCAGGACCAGGGTCTCGGCGGTGGACAGCAGGCGTTGCTCGGCGACGACATCGATGTCGTAGTCGACGTAGAGCCGGTACAACTCGCGCACTTCCACATGGGGCAACGCAGCCAGCGCTTCAGCGAGGGGACGGTTAACGCGTGAACGCCTGGGTGACGGATGCGCGAAGATCACAACTACGGGGGGCTCGGTCATGGTGTCTGGGTACGAACGGGTCCAGCGAGTGGCCGGCAGCAGGAGAATGCGGCGTTGCAGCAAATCCACAACACGCCCCCTGGTGACGCCAGGATCGCGCAGCCAAACCGTTGATTTGGCTCAATTTTTCGAAATATCACACTTTTCTGGGTGTGTTGCGGCGCAGGATAGCTTACGCGAGACTGACAATTCCACTACAATAGTTTTCGCGTCGCAGCAACCTAGTGTTTGCCCGGATCCAGTGCATCGTGACACGAAAGTGCACAGGCATCCACCGCGACGATGTTATTTTTATACCGATCACTGAAGAAGGAAACAAAAGTGAACCCGCTCGAACTGAGCAAGGCCGTCGGAGCCGTAACCGACGAAGATCTCCGCCGCGCAGCCGCAGCAAGCCAGGCAGCCCACCGTCACACCGTTCTGGTTCGTGAACTGGCCGCCCATCATCGCTCGCGCCTGCTCAAGCATTTCCTCGCCCTGGGCGAGGAGGATCGCCTGCTCCGTTTTGGCCAGTCGGTGGGTGATCATGTGGTCGAGGCGTACGTCGACAGCATCGACTTCGACCACGACAGCGTGTTCGGCGTCTACGACGAGAGCCTGGAACTGATCGGCGTGGGTCACTTTGCCAACCTGCGCGACAATGCGCAGGGTCGCGTCGCCGAATTTGGCGTGTCGGTCTCCAAGAGCGCGCGTGGCCGCGGTATCGGCAGCGCGCTGTTCGAGCGGGCCGCGATCCACGGACGCAATACCAGCGTGCGTACCCTTTACATGCACTGCCTGTCGCGCAACGCGGCGATGATGCACATCGCCAAGAAGGCCGGCATGAAGGTGCAGTATGCGTACGGTGAAGCCGATGCATACTTGGAATTGACGCCGGCCGACACCGTGAGCCGTCTGACCGAAGCGCTTGACGAGCAAGTTGCCGACCTCGACTACATGATGCGTCGCAATCTGCGCGATGCCCGCCGCTTCGGCCTGCGCTTCTGGCGTTCGCTGGTGCCGCAGAAACATACGGTCTGACACACGCCGCGCTAGCACGCCCAACGTGCTAGCTTGGAAAAGCAAACGGCGCACCCTCGCGGTGCGCCGTTTGCTTTGGTATGGCGTTCAGCCAGCCGATCAGGCGTTGCCAGCTACTGGCAGCGCCGTGGTGTCCTTGATCGATTCGAGTGCGAAGCTCGAACGCACATCGATCACGGAAGGATGCGCAAGCAGTTGCTCCTGCATGAAGCGGGCAAAGTGTTCCATGTCCTCGACATACACCTTGAGCAGCAGGTCCATCTCGCCGGTCATGGCGTGGCAAGCCGCAACTTCGGGCCACGTCTGGATGGCCGCCCGGAAGAGGTCTAGCGGCGCCTTGCCTTTCGGGGTGCCCCCCTGCTTCTCCAGCCTGACGTTGATATAGGCGAGCAGGCCCAGCCCGATCTTGTTGGGCTCCAGCAGCGCTGCATACTGGCGAATGACGCCAATCTCCTCCAGACGACGGATGCGACGCAGACAAGGGCTTGGCGACAGATTCACGCGCTCCGCCACTTCCAGGTTCGTCAGCCTTCCATTGGTCTGCAGGACTTCCAGGATCTTTCGGTCGATCTTGTCCAGCTCCACCTTGCTCACGTTTTGTTGCTCCGCAATATGTTTGTCGGCAATTTTTTTGCGCAAATTTAGCAAGTCGTGCACAAATGCGCAATTTTTTTGATGCGATACCCGCTATCACGGGCCAAATACGCCGATGAAATGCACTGGATTGCACAGGCAAGGATGGTGCCATGATCTTTCGTGAGTCCCGTCCACGAAAAAAAAACGCGACCCGAAGGTCGCGCTCATCTGCCGGTGAAAGTCGGCTTAGTTGCCGCCGCTCGAAGGCGCTGCAGGCGCCGGCGCGGCACCCGGACCGCCAGGGCCGTGGCGCTCCATCCGGTCCATACGTTCCTTGTGCATCTTCTGCATGCTGGCTTCGATCTCAGCCATCGTCACCTTGCCATCGTGATTGGCATCGATCCGATCGAAGCGGTTTGCCATGCGCGGGAAGGCTGCCTTGAACTCGTCGCGGGTCAGCGCACCGTCGTTGTTCTTGTCAGCGGCTTTGAACTTGGCCTCGAAATCAGCCTTCATCTCGGCCCGACGCTGCTCCCACATTGCCTTGTGAAAGGCCGCCAGTTCGGACTTGTCGAGCTTGCCGTCGTGGTTCGTATCGATCTTGTTGAACAGCGCATCAAACTCAGCCTTCGAGATCGCGCCGTCCTTGTCCGTATCGGCCAGCTTCATCAGCCAGTCTCCGCCGCGATGCTCGCCGGGGCCACCCATGCGGTGCATGGGCATGCCTTGCGGGCCGTCGGACGGCGCAGGTGCTGCGGTCTGGGCAAAGGCGCCACCGGCGACCAGGAATACGGCGGAAGCCGCGATGAACTGCTTGAGTGCGTGCGTCTTGTGATTGCGTTGCATGTCTGTGCTCCTTTTCATCACGTTGGGCATGTACGGATTAGAACCCAGACAACCACGCAAGTTTGGCGCTTTTAATACGATGTTACGGGGCTCACAGAACAGACGAGTGCCGTAAACAGACGCAAGATACTCAAACACTGCGCAATATTCTGAAACGTGGGGGCATCCGACAAGCTTAGTCCTTCGCGCCCAGGCTCTCGCCAACCGGGCCTTGCGCAGGCGCATGTTGAGGCGGCGGTGGCACCGGCTGCGCCGGGGATGCGGTGAACTCCTGTGGCTGGGCCGGCGCGTTGACCACCGGCGGCGGGGCGGCCGGGGCCGGCATCGGTGTCGATAGCGGTGCACCGGCACCGGCCGGCGGCGCCGCGCCAAGGTTGCCCGGCCGACCCGCTGTCGGCGTGTTCTGCACCGGCAATGCAATCTCCTGACGCACGCCGTTGCGTTCGATCACGATGTTGCGGCCGTGGATTTCCGTCAAACGAATCTGCGCAGACAGCGATGCGCCGACGCGCACGGCCTTGGGCGGCCCGCCGTCGAGCGACAGAATTGCCGCCGCAGGGCCTACGCCATCCAGATCCGCCACGACGCCGATCAGTTGCACATCGCGAACGCCTGACTGAGCGCTGCCGCCGAATAGCGTCGCCACTGCTCCGGTCTCGACTGGCTCGGTCTGGGCGATACGCGCGGAAGTTGGTACGGGGATCGTCCGCATCGCACTGAATACCAGGACCCAATGGGTCACCAGCGCGCACAGCGCGACAAACAGCGCCAGGCCAGCCAGGCGAGGCATCCAGGCGGCGGACGGGTCGAAACGGAGGGCAGGCCGAAGCAGGGTTGACACAGATCGATACGCCGGGCGGCTCGAATAGGGAGACCGCCTAGCGTACCAGACCCACATGTCACCTGTCGTCTGCCAACTGACGCAATATCAGCAGGCAGATTCGAAGAATGCGACGGCGATCAAAGGATGTCGTCGAGCAGGTCCGGCCCGAACACTTCGCGATGAATATGTCCGACTGGAACGCCCGAGGCGATCAACGCGCGACGCTGTTCCTGCATGAAGCCAAGCGGGCCACACAGATAGAAGCGGGCGTCATTGAAAGCGGCGTTGTCACCAGACTTGAGCAGGGCCTCGACCGGCATCGTGCCGGCGTGGTCGTAGTCGCGCCCCGAGGCATCCACCGACTGCGGCGTTTCATAGCTGACATGGGTACGCAGATTGGGCATCCGCTCGCGCGCCCATGCCAGGTCGCGACGATGCGCGTGCTGACGACCATGACGGGCGGCATGGGCGAACAGCACCGGTCGATGCGGATTTTCGTGTGCGAGCGTGCGCAACACCGAGACCATCGGCGTCACGCCGATGCCTGCCGACATCAGCACGATCGGCTGGCGGCTATCGAGCTCGGGCGCGAAATCGCCCCAAGGGGTGCTCACGTGCAGCGTCGTGCCGACCTGGGCGTTCTCATGCAGCCAGTTCGATACCGTACCCGCCGGCGCGTCGCTTGCGCCATCTTCGCGCTTCACCGAGATACGCCACGTCGGGAGGCCGCGCTCGCCCGAAAGCGAATACTGGCGCAGTTGACGGCGTCCGTCGGCGAACGATGCCTCGACGCTGATGTACTGACCCGGCGCGAAGTCACGCAGCGGCGAGCCGTCTTCGGCGGCCAGCGTCAACGCCACCACCTGATCCCCCTCCTGCTCGCGGTTCACCACGCGCACGCGCAGAAGCTCACCTGCCGCCACGCCATGGCGTTCATAGAGTCGGGCCTCTGCGGCAATCAGTTCGCCGGCCAGCAGCCAGTAGGCTTCGTCCCAGGCGGCCAGCAGCGGCGGCGTGGCGGCGTCGCCCAGCACGGCGGCAATGGCTTCCAGCAGATACTTGCCGACGATCGGATAGTGAGCCGGCGTCAATCCGACCGCCACGTGCTTGTGGACGATGCGCTCGACCACGGGCGCAAGCACGTCGGCACGATCGATGTTGGCCGCATAGGCGAACACTGCCGAGGCCAGCGATTGCTGCTGCGAGCCATTGGCCTGATTGCCCATGTTGAAAATGCGCTTCAGTTCGGGGCGCGCCGCGAACATCTCTCGGTAGAAATGTGTCGTGATCGCAAGACCGTGCTCACGCAGCACGGGGACGCTGGCATCGATATAGGGGCGGGAAGCAGCGGACAACATCAGCAAAACTCCTTGAATCATGCATGTAAAATGCATGTTTTTGCACACAATAAAGCCGGCAGACGACATGGGTCGGGGTGGCCCCCCGAATCCTTATGCCACGTGCCGGCTCAGGAAATCTCGATGCAGGCTGATGATCGATTCGGCCGTGCGGCTACCTGACACATCGGCCAGGGTCACACCATCCAGCGCGCGATAGAACGCCTCTTCGGCGTCATCGAGTGCCCGTTTCAAACGGCAATTGCCATTCAAGGCACATGGCGGATCGGCGCAGTCGATGATGGCCTTGCGGCCTTCGAGCTCGCGCAGGATCGCGCCAACGGACAGTTTCTCCGCTCCCGGGCCGAGTTGCAGACCGCCGTGGCGCCCGCGCGTTGCCGAAATCCAGCCGAGCTTCGACAACCGCGCAGCCACCTTTACGAGGTGGTTATGCGAGATATCGAATTGCTGGCCAACCTCGGCAATCGTGATTGGCCGGCTGCCGTCGCCGCGTGATACATACATCAGCAGGCGCAGCGCGTAGTCGGAGAATCGGGTCAGTTGCATCGTGACTGGAATCATAGATAACGTGCATCGCCAATGCAAGATTTTTGATGCAATGCAGCATTAGGCACAGCCGGATCTGCCTCAGCACATTAAACAGTCATGCGGCGGCGGTTATACTTTCCGATCATATCCGCCGTGCTGCTTGCCTCGGCGCGGCTCTCTCCCGACATACAAGTCCAAGGCACTATTCACGATGCGCAGATTCGCCAGCCAGCCCGACACCCGACTCCCCAGCCAACGCCGCCGCGCGCGCGGCTTCACCCTGATCGAAATCATGGTGGTGATCGTGATCCTGGGGGTGCTCGCGGCCCTGGTGGTGCCGAAAATCATGAGCCGCCCCGATGAGGCACGCATCGTCGCGGCGCGTCAGGACATCTCGTCGGTCATGCAGGCGCTGAAGCTTTACCGTCTCGACAACGGCCGCTACCCGACCACCGAACAGGGTCTGGCGGCGCTGGTGACCAAGCCGACCATCGAGCCCGTTCCCAACAACTGGAAGGGTGGTGGTTACCTGGAAAAGCTGCCGAAGGACCCGTGGGGTCACCCGTACCAGTACCTGAACCCCGGCGTACGCGGTGAGATCGACGTGTTCAGCTTCGGTGCCGATGGCCAGCCCGGCGGCACCGGCAACGACGCCGACATCGGCAACTGGGAATAAGCGCCCTTTCTGATCCATGCGCCCGGCGACACCACGCGGCCTGACCGCATTCGCTCCTTGTCGCCGGACGTGCCGCCGGGTCCCCGGCTTCACCCTGCTCGAACTGCTGGTGGTCATGGTGATCGCCGGCATTGTTATCTCGCTGGTGGCCGTCAATGCTTCGCCCAACGAACGCGGGCGCGTGCTCGACGACGGCCAGCGCATCGCCCGCCTCTTCGAACTCGCCCAGGAAGACGCCCAGCTTGGCGCCCGCCCAATCGCCTGGGAGGGTGATGCCGGGGGCTGGCGCTTTCTCGAATCCACGCCGCAGGGCTGGGTGCCGATGCGGACCGATATCTTCGCGCCTGGTCAATGGCGGGTACGCCTGGACGGCGCCGTCATTGCCGAAGGCGGGCGCCGCCTGGGTACCGGCCCGGTTCGACTGGTCTTTGGGCGCGAGCTGATCGACGAACCGCAGCGCCTGATCCTCACGAGCGGCGCCATTCGCGTCGATGTGACCGGCGATGGCAGCGGCCGCTACGTGGCCACGGTCCTGCAATGAGCGCGCCTCGCCTTCTTCAACATCGCCGCGAAGGCTTCACGCTGATCGAGGTACTGGTCGCGCTGACGATCCTCGCAGTGGCCCTGACCGCCGCCATGCGGGCGATGGGTTCGATGACCGAGTCGAGCATATCGCTCCAGCAGCGCATGCTGGCTGAGTTCAGCGCCGAGAACCACCTCGCCACATTGCGACTTTCGAAGACCTGGCCCGAGCCCGGCACGCGTGGCTATGACTGCCCGCAGGGCGGCGCCACGCTCTGGTGCGAGGAGTCCGTCACGAGCACGCCGAATCCCTCCTTCCGGCGCGTCGAGATCTCCGTCTTCCCTTCGGCCACCAACAAGTCCGTGCGGCTGGCCTGGCTCGTCACGCTGGTTCCGAATGAAACGCGCAATGTCCTCTGACCGCGGCCGCGGCTTCACGCTGCTCGAGATGCTGGTGGCGATCACGCTGCTGGCCGTGATGGCCGTGATCGGATGGCGCGCGCTCGATTCGATGACGCGCACCCGTGAACGTCTGGTCGATCACGACAAGCGGCTCGATACGCTCAAGGTGCTCTATGGCCAATTCCAGTCCGACTGCGAGCACCTGACCCTGCCTGCGCTGCTGCAGGCCAGCCCGGTGGAACTCGCCCAGAATCAGATACTGATGGTGCGCGATCGACGCGATGCCGGCTCGCCGCCGGCCTGGCAGGTCGTGTCCTATCGCCTGGACGGCAACACGGTCGTCCGCGCGGCAAGCCGCCCGGCGATGTCGCGCAACGAGGTACAGAACGCCATTCAGTCGATGCGTCAGACGGCCGCCACGACAGGTGTCCAGCTGCGTCCGCTGCTGCCCGACGCCGAGCAGCTTTCCGCACGGGTCTGGGTGGAGCCGTCCGGTTGGCTGACGGACACCGGGCGCATTCGGGCCGCGCTGCAGCAAGGCAGCGCCGCGGCGGCAGTCGGCGCCAGCGATGCGCAGCCTGGCCTCGATCTTGTGGCGAAGACCGTGGCGATCCGTGCAGTCGAACTGACGGTCCTGGCCCGCATGGGCGACGGCGACGTACCCCGCCAGTTCCAGAAGATCTGCACGACGGGACTGTGACCGTGCGCCATCACCCCCCTCCCTCCTTCATGCGATCCCGCCAGCGTGGCGCCGCTGTCGTCACGGCGCTGCTGATCGTGACGCTGGCCGTGGTGGTGGTCTCCGGCATGCTCTGGCGCCAGCAGGTGCAGATCCGCTCGATCGAGAATCAACGGCTGATGGCGCAGGCCCAGTGGATCGAGCGCGCCGCGGTGGACTGGGCACGCCTGATTCTGCGCGACGACCAGCGCCGCTCGAACGTCGACTACCTCGGCGAGCCGTGGTCGGTCCCGGTGGCCGAAACACGCCTGTCCGATTTTCTCGGCGCCGGGCTTCGCACCGATCAGGCCGGAGAAACGTCGTTCCTCTCCGGACGCATCCTGGATGCCCAGGCACGTTTCAACCTGACCAACCTCTATCAGTCGACGTCCGGCGAATCCGGTCTCACGATCTCGATCGACCCCGCATCGATGCAGGCATTCGGACGCCTGCTTCAAACGCTCGGCATGAACGCTGCGCTGGCGGAGAGCACTGCGCAATATGTCCTGCGCGCAGCCAAGGGTGGATCGGGCGACGGGCAACCCGTGCCGAGGCCGCCAGACAGCGTGCAAAGCCTGCTGGCGATTCCGGGCTTCACCCCGGAGATGATCGACACGCTCGAACCGTTCGTGACGGTGCTGCCCGAACGCACCACGGTCAACGCCAATACCGCGGACGCGGAGGTGCTGGCCGCCGTGATCGACAAGCTGCCGCTGGACCGCGCGCGCGAGCTTGTCCGCCAGCGCGACCGCGCCTATTTCAACAACACTGGCGACATCACGACACAGTTGCAGACGATTGCACCAAAGGCGGTGATCACGGCCAACACGCTCGACGTGAGCTCGCGCTACTTCCTGATCTACGGTCTGGTGCGGCACGATCGGGCGCGCCGCCTCAAGGTATCGCTGGTCGAGCGCCAGAATGTGCAGGGCAGCGGCAATACGACCCGCGTCGTCTGGTCGCGCGATGCCGATGCCATGCCCCCGTCGAACTAACTGGCCGACGCGCATCAGGTTTTGTCCTGCGACAGCGTTAGATTCTGCCGCCTGCAAATTGGGATGGGACGCTATTGACGCGAGTTAGTCACACAGGCAAGGTATGCTGCTGCGCCGAACCTGGGCGGCTGTCTGCCGCTATTCCAGGCTATCCCCCGCAACGATTTGCGTCGCCCGGACGCCCCTGTCGGGCAACTCCCGCGCGACTTTTCCACTGATTACAGGGAAATTTTGAGTACCACCCTCTACGTCCGCCTGCCGCATCGGCCGCACGATCAGCCGCAACCGTGGCAGTTCGGCGCCATGCCATTTGCGCTGGTACGCACGCCCGTAGGGGATAAGAATCGCCGCCAGGCGGCCGAACAGGCACCCGAGCTGTTGCGCGAAGGCCACGCCGTGCCGTCCGAGATGCCGCCGGCAGACCGCCTGGTGCTGATCGTGGCCGCCAGCGATGTCCTGCTGACGGCGGCCATGGTCCCGCCTCTGCCGCCAGTACGGATGCGCCTCGCGCTACCGAACCTCGTGGAGGACGTGCTGGCCACCGACGCCGCTCCATGCCATATCGCCCTGGGGCCGGCATTCGATGGCGCCGGTTCAGCACGTGGCCCGCGCCGCCGCTTGCTGATGGTGACCGACCGCGCCTGGATGCGCGCAGCGCTCGACCAGTTCGCAGAACACAAGCATCGCCGCCGCCATGTGGTGGCCGCCCAGCTTTGCCTGCCGCTCGCGGCCCCAGTCACGGCCCCCGAACCGGCGCCAGAGCCGGAACCGGCGCTGGCCACCGCGGATGGTCCCGTATCTCCGGCCCGCGCCGCTGCGCAGTCGGCGCCAACGGAAGTGGGCACGGTCGATACCAGTCCGGAACAACCCGCCACGCTGGTCGTGGAAGCCGCCACCTCCACACTCGCGCAATCAGCGCTGTTGCTCGACACCGCGGCACCTGCGCCGGGCGAACTGTCGCGCCTGTGGCAATTGACTGTGCGCACCGGCCCGTACGAGGGCTACGGTCTGCTGCTCGATGACCGTGCGCTGTCGACATGGCAGCTCCTGGCGCCGGCCGGTCAATGGCATGGCGACAACGCGGCCCTGGCGAACGCGCCAGTACCGGCGCTACAAGGCAAGCGTCCGCCGATGCACGCATCGCGTGCCTCCGAGACCTGGCGCATCTGGCTGGCTGGTATCGAGGAATGCCTGCAGCAGCCGCAGCTCGATCTGGCGCAGTTCGAATTCGCCCAAGGGCGCATGGACCGCTGGAACGTGCGCGCATGGCGCTGGCCGGCCCTGCTGGTCGTCGCGCTCCTGCTCGTGCAGATCGTCGGCATGAACGTGCAATGGCTGACGCTTCGCAAGGAAGCCAAGCGTCTGGAGGCGGCTCAGGTCGATCTGCTGCACACAGCATTTCCGAACGTGCCGCCGGTAGCCGAGCCCATTCTGCTGATGCGCCGCCAGGTGGAGCAATTGCGCACGGCCAGCGGTCGCAGCACACCCAACGATTTCCTGCCGCTCGCCGACGGCTTTGCGCGCGCCGCGCGCGATCTGCCGCCCGATGCGCTGCTCCAGCTCGAATACCGCGCCGCGACGCTCTACGTGACGCTCAAGCCCGGCACCAACACCTCCGCACTGCAGAACGCCGTGCGCCAGGCCGGTCTGCAGATGGATGAAGACAGAAGCCCGCCCGATGCGGCGAGCCGCAGCGGGGGCGCCCCGGCGCCGACCGGTTCGCACTGGACCGTGAAGGCGGAAGGCGGGACGGCATCATGAGATCAGGCATGTCAACCAACATGGCCACGCGCCTCGCCCGCTTCAAGCCGCGCGTCCCCGATCGGTGGCGCGAGCAGGTCGACGTATTCTGGACCGCACGCAATCCGCGCGAACAGGCCATCCTCGGCGGTGGCGCGGTGGTGCTTGTGCTGGTCTTTGGCTACCTGCTGCTGTGGGAGCCGGCCTCCGTCGAGGGAGCGCGGCTGATGCGCAACCTGCCGGTGCTGCGTGCGGATCTGGCCGAGATGGAAACATTGGCGCAGGAAGCACGCGGCCTGTCGGCCAATCGCGCCCCGTCACTGCGTGGCGACGCGCTGACCCAGGCGCTGCAGGACAGCCTGGTGCAGCACGGCCTGAAGGCCACGCGCCTGATGACGACCGGCGACAACGCCGTCCAGATTCAGTTGGACAAGGTGCCGTTCGGGTCCGTGGCCGGTTGGCTGCAGGACGTGCGGCTACAGCAACGACTGAAGGTCACTGATACACGTATCAGCTATGTGGGCGCCACGGCGTTGGTCAACATGACCGCGACGCTGCAGGGCCCCGGCACCGGCGGCCGGTGATGGCGCGGCTCGAAGCCCTGCGTCTCCCGCGACAGCGCATCCGCGCGTCGCGCGGCTGGCGGCGCGTGCGCTGGACGTTGCTTTGCATCGCCACTGTCGGCGTCACCGTACTGGTATCGATGCCGGCCACGTGGCTGGCCGAACGCATCGCCGGCGAGACGCAACGCCGGGTGCTGCTGGCCGACGCGGCAGGCACGATATGGCACGGCAGCGCCACGCTGGCGCTGTCAGCGGGCACGGGCAGCCAGACCGCCACGGTACTGCCGGGGCGGCTGACCTGGGACGTGGCGTTCTGGCCATTGCTCACGGGCACGGCCCGCGTGACCGTCTCGCACAGCGAGGCGATGAGCACGCCGACGACGGTAGCCGTCACGCCGTCGGGCTGGACCGTGACGCCGGGCAGCATCCGCCTGCCGGCGTCACTGCTAGAGGGCGTCGGTGCGCCTTTCAATACGCTGCGCCCCGACGGCATGATGCGTATCGACTGGTCGGCGCTGCAAGGCAAGTTCGCCGGCAACCAGAAGTACGGGCACCTGTCGATGCAACTCGAGCAGATGTCCGCCGCAGTAAGCCGGTTGCGCCCGTTGGGCAGCTACCGCGCCGAGGTCGAGCTGACCGGCGCGGACGGCACGCTGCAACTGAAAACCACGGCCGGGCCGCTGTACCTGGAGGGCAGCGGCACGATCGGCCGGCAGGCGCGCTTCGATGGCACGGCACGTACCGACCCCGAAGCGGCCACCCAGCTGGCAGGCCTGATGAGCCTGCTGGGACGACATGAGAACAATGTGACCAGGCTGCGCTACTGAGGACCCGTCCTCGGCAGCCCGCCTTGAATCGATGATGAAAACCCGAGCCAACCAACCCGTCTTTCGTACCGCCTGCGCCCGCGCCGTCGTCCTGCTGTGCGGCCTGTCGCTGCTGGCGCCCGCCCCGCTCTGGGCCCAGCCATCCCAGCAGCCACCGCAACCGAACGACATCGGCTCGCGCAGCAATCGCGACCAGGTGGTGCTGAACTTCGTCAACGCCGATCTGGAGTCGGTGGTGAAGGCGGTCGGTCAGGCCACCGGCAAGAACTTCGTGATCGATCCGCGCGTGAAGGGCACCGTGAATCTGGTCACGGAGCAGCCGGTCTCGCGCGCGCAGGCGCTGGAAACGCTCGGTTCCGTGCTGCGGATGCAGGGTTACGCGATGGTCCAGTCCAACGGCTTCACCAAGGTCGTACCCGAAGCCGATGCCAAACTGCAGGGCTCGCCCACGGTTGTCGGTCCCAGCAGCAATCGCGGCGACCAGGTGGTGACGCAGGTCTTCCGCCTGAACTACGAATCGGCCAACAACCTGGTGCCAGTGCTGCGGCCGATGATCGCGCCGAACAACACGATCACCGCTTACCCGGCCAACAACACGCTGGTCATCACCGACTACGCGGACAATCTGCGCCGTCTGGCACGGATCATCGCCGCGGTGGATGCGCCCGCGTCCGGCGAAGTGGAGCTGATTCCGCTCAAGAACGCGATCGCCAGCGATGCAGCAGTGGTCCTGCAGAAACTGCTCGACCCGACCGCCGCCGCAGGTGGAGCCGGCGCTGGCGACGCGAGCCTGCGCACGACCGTCGTGGCGGAACCGCGCAGCAACTCGCTGATGATCCGCGCCTCCAGCCGCGCACGCGTGCAGCAGGCACGCCAGCTCATCGAGAAGATCGACCAGCCGTTCGCGCGCCCTGGCAACATCTGGGTGGTGCCGCTCAGGAATGCCGACGCCGTGAAGCTCGCGGCCACGCTGCGGGCCATCGTTGCGGCAGACAGCAGTTTCTCCAGCTCGACGCAACCCGGCGGCGGCGCGACGGGCGGCGCCGCAATGCAATCCACCTCATTGCCGCAAGGCGGCCAGTACACCGGCGGCAATACCGGCAACTACAACCGCAGCGGCTCCGGCGGCGGCTTCGGCAGCGGCGGCAGCAACGCGTTCTCCGCATCGTTCGCGGTCAACCAGCAGCCAACCACGGGCGGCATCGTCCAGGCCGACCCGTCGACGAACTCGCTGATCATTACCGCCAGCGAGCCGGTGTACCGCAATCTGCGCGGCGTGATCGACGACCTCGACGCGCGGCGCGCGCAGGTCTACATCGAATCGATGATCGTGGAGGTCAGCGGCACGCTGGACAGCCAGCTTGGCATCCAGTGGCAAGGGCTGATCAATTCGGGCGGCAACACCGTCGGCTTCGCGGGGACCAACTTCGGTACCGGCGGCCAGAACATCATCAACCTGACTGCGGCGGCCGCGCTCTACAACCAGAACAAGACCGCCGGCCTGGCGGCCATCAGTGGCCTCGTGCCCGATGTGGGCGGCCTGAATCTTGGGGTGATCAACAAGGCCATCGGCCTGGGCGCGCTGCTCCACGCGCTGGGACAGAACACCAGCGTGAACCTGCTGTCCACGCCGAACCTGATCACACTCGAGAACGAGGAAGCGAAGATCCTCATCGGCCAGAACATTCCGATCACCACGGGATCGTACGCACAGACTGGCAGTTCGACCTCGGTGACGCCGTTCCAGACGTTCGACCGCAAGGATGTCGGCATCACGCTGCGCGTGCGCCCACAGATTTCCGAAGGCGGCTTGGTCAAGATGCAGATCTACCAGGAGTCTTCGCAAGTGGCGCCCGGCACGCTCACCAACCCGCAGGGCCCCACCACGAACGTGCGATCGATCGAAACCAATGTGCTCGTGGACGATGGCCAGATCATCGTGCTGGGCGGCCTGATCGAGGACAACTACGGCGACAACGTCCAGAAAGTGCCGCTGCTCGGAGACATCCCCTACCTCGGCTCGTTGTTCCGCTACGAGAACAAGACCCGCTCGAAGACCAATCTGCTGGTGTTCCTGCGCCCCTACGTGATGCGCACCACCACCGCCACGGATCGTCTGACGCAGGATCGCTACGACTTCATCCGCGGCCAGCAGCAGAACTTCGTCTCGCCGAACATGGTGGTCCGCGAGCTGAACACACCCGTGCTGCCGCCGGCCGATGCGCCGACCGCGCCGTTCGTCGACCCGCGCTACAACGGTCCGGTGCCCGGCCCGGTGCCCCTTGCGCCGGGACAACCGTCCACGTCCGCACCCGCGCCACAGACCGTGCCGCAGCCGGTACAGCGGCCGCTCTCGCAGACCACTTCCGGCCAGGGCGCGTAAGGTCGAACATCATCATGGCAACCGATACGCCAGTGACGGCACCCGCCGCGACAGAAACGCCACTCGAAGCCCCGTCGCCGATGGCGGCGCGGCTGGTCTCGTACACGTTCTCGCGCGAAGCACCGCTGCTGATCGCGCACCAACGCCCCGACGGACTCGAAGTCTGGGTCAGCCGCAAGACCTCTCCGGCCGCGCTGGCCGAGGTGGCGCGCGTGCACGGCGCGTTGCATCTGCGCGTGCTGGAACAGGCCGAACTCGAGGCGGCGATGTCCGACGCCTATAACCGCCAGGACGGCACCGCCGCGCAGGTGGTGGGCGAGGTGGAAGGCGAAGTCGATCTGTCGCGCCTGATGCAGGACATCCCGGCCGTGGAAGACCTGCTCGAGTCCGAGGACGATGCGCCAATCATCCGCATGATCAATGCGCTGCTGACGCAGGCCGCGCGCGAGCAGGCTTCCGATATCCACATCGAGCCGTTCGAATCGGCATCGGTCGTGCGTTTCCGTGTGGATGGCACGCTGCGCGACGTGGTGCGTCCGAAGAAGGCGCTGCATGGTGCCCTGATCTCGCGGATCAAGATCATGGCGCAGCTCGACATTGCCGAGAAACGGTTGCCGCAGGATGGCCGCATCACGCTACGCGTGGGCGGACGGCCGGTGGACGTGCGCGTATCCACGCTGCCGACCGGACACGGCGAGCGCGCGGTGCTGCGTCTGCTCGACAAGGAAGCGGGCCGTCTCGATCTGGCCAAGCTCGGCATGGCGCGCTCGACGCTGGGCAGCTTCGATGATCTGATTCGCCAGCCACACGGCATCGTGCTGGTGACCGGACCCACGGGCTCGGGCAAGACCACGACGTTGTACGCGGCGCTATCGCGGCTGGACTCCCATACGACCAACATCATGACCGTCGAGGACCCGATCGAATACGATCTCGACGGCATCGGACAGACGCAGGTCAACGCGCGCATCGACATGACCTTCGCGAAGGCCCTGCGCGCGATTCTGCGTCAGGACCCGGACGTGGTCATGATCGGCGAAATCCGCGACCTCGAAACCGCGCAGATCGCGGTGCAGGCTTCGCTGACCGGCCACCTCGTGCTGGCCACGCTGCACACCAACGATTCAGCCTCAGCCGTAACTCGGCTGGTCGACATGGGCATCGAGCCGTTCCTGCTTTCCTCGTCGCTGATCGGCGTGCTGGCGCAGCGGCTGGTGCGCCGTCTCTGCCCGCACTGCAAGCGCGAGGAAGTCATCGAAGTCACACCGGGCGAATCCGAGACGCTTCTTGCCGACGGCAAGCCACTGCAGCGCGTATGGCACCCGGTTGGTTGCGACAAGTGCGGAAATTCCGGCTATCAAGGCCGTATGGGTGTGTATGAACTGCTGACTGTCGATGCCGAAATCCAGACGATGATCCACCGCCAGCAGCCCGAGTCCGAGATCAAGCAACGGGCGCTGGCCAAGGGCATGCACACGATGCGCGGTGATGCGCAGCGCTGGATCGACAGCGGCGCCACTTCGCTTGAAGAAGTGCTGCGCGTGTCGCGCGACTAGAGCGAAGGAGCCCGCGCAGTATGCCCGCCTATCGCTATGAAGCCGCCGACGCCGCCGGCCGTGCAGATCGCGGCGTCATCGAGGCCGACAGCCCAAAGCAGGCGCGCGCGCAACTTCGCGCACGCGGACTGACGCCGATCATCGTTGACCCGCTAGCCGGCGCTGGGCTGGCCAAGCGCAGCGGCAGCAGCGCGTTCGTGCGCCGGCTGTCGACGCAGGAGCAGGCGCTGTTCACGCGCCAGCTCGCCAGCCTGATCGTGTCGGGCCTGCCGCTCGACGAAGCCCTGGGCGCGCTTGCCGATCAAGCCGAACGCCAGTACGTGCATGAGCTCCTTGCGGGCATCCGCGCCGAAGTCATGGGCGGCAGCTCGCTCTCCGTGGCGCTGGCCCAGCACCCCAAGGATTTTCCGGACATCTACCGTGCGCTGGTTTCTGCCGGCGAGCATTCGGGCCATCTCGGCATGGTGCTCGAACGGTTGGCCACCTACATCGAGACGCGCAACACGCTGACGTCGAAGATCCGGCTCGCGTTCACGTACCCAGCCATCGTCACGGTGGTGGCGTTCGCGATCGTGATCTTCCTGCTGTCGTATGTGGTGCCGCAGGTGGTCAGCGTGTTTGCCAACACCAAGCAGAAGCTGCCCACGCTGACCGTGATCATGCTGGCGCTGTCAGATTTCGTGCGCAACTGGTGGTGGGCCGCGCTGGGTGTCATCGCCGCGGTCGTGGCAATCATTCGCAGCCTGCTGAAGCAGCCCGACGTTCGTCTGGCATGGCACCGCTGGCTACTGACCGCGCCGCTGGTCGGCAAGCTGATTCGCGGGTACAACACGGCGCGCTTCGCCAGCACGCTGTCGATTCTCGTATCGGCCGGCGTGCCGATCCTGCGCAGCCTGCAAGCCGCCGGAGAAACACTGACCAATCAGGCGCTCAAGGCCAACGTCGAAGACGCCACCACGCGCGTGCGCGAAGGCGCATCGCTGGCGCGCGCGCTGGCTGCCCAGAACCAGTTTCCTCCGGTGTTGGTGCACCTGATCCGGTCCGGCGAGGCCACCGGCAACCTGCCGACGATGCTCGACCGCGCAGCCACCGGCGAAGGCCAGGAACTGGAGCGCCGTACGCTGTTCCTGACCAGCCTGCTTGAGCCACTGCTGATTCTGACGATGGGTGTGGTGGTGCTGATGATCGTGCTGGCCGTGCTAATGCCGATCATCGAGATCAATCAGCTGGTCAGATAGCGCGTCAGTTGTTGAGGCGCTGACTCTCTCCCGCGCAAGGGAGAGAGGAACAAACCGATTGCGTTGAATCTGCACGAGGTTCTCGTCCTCTCCCGCCTGCAGGAGAGGACAGCGACGTCAGACCACGACGGCGCTTACTCCGCTGCAGCCGCCTTCTTCGCCGGCGCCCGCTTGCGCGGTGCGGCCTTCTTTGCCGCAGGCTTCTTCTTCGCCGGCTTCTTGGCTTCCTCCGCAGGCGCTGCCGCCTTCGTCTCCTCGGGCACGTCTACCTGTGCCGACAGCACGGTCGCGCCGGGCGCCGAGAACACCGACTGGTCGATCGGCCACGGGGTATCGCTCAGCGTGACATCGGGACGCTTGCCGCGCTTGCCGCCCGCCTTCGGCCTCTCGGTGGAGACCTCCACGGCCTCCTGAATCAGCGTTGAGGCGGAACCGGCTGCGTCGTCGTCTTCCTCTTCCGTCACCCGAGCGGGCTCGGTTGCCGGTATGACTGCCACGGGTTCGGGCGCGGGCTGCACGGGTCGTGCGGGTGCCGGGGCCGGACGCTGCTGCTGTGGCTGGGCTTGCTGCGATGGCTGCTGCGACTGGGACGGCTGGGACGACTGCCCCTGCTGCTGCGGCTGCTGTTGCTGCTGCGGTTGCGCCGGCTGCGGCTGCCCACCACCCTCACCCTTGTTGCGCTTCTTCAGCCGCACCCAGAGGGTCTTGTTATTGCCGCCATTGCGCGTTTCCACCTCGAACAGGTTCGTCGCCGTCACCAGCTCCGAAAGCTTGCCGTAGCCATAGTTACGCGAATCGAATTCCGGGGCCTGCTTGGCGATGTAGTTGCCGATGCCACCGAGCGTGGACCAGCCATCCTCGTCGGACACGGCTTGCGACGCGCTCTGCAGCAGCCGCACCAGACGCGAATCCTGGCGCAGTTCCTGGGTCGTGCGCTTGCGTGCCGGCGCGCTCCCGGTCTCGGAGTCGGAATCCGAATCGGCGTCCGCGCGCAGCACATCGGAGTAGATGAACTTGTCGCACGCGGTCACGAACGGCTTCGGCGTCTTGCGTTCGCCGAAACCGTAGACGGTCAGGCCCTGTTCGCGGATGCGCGATGCCAGGCGCGTGAAATCGCTATCGCTGGAGACGATGCAGAACCCGTCGAAGCGGCCCGTGTAGAGCAGGTCCATCGCGTCGATGATCATCGCGCTGTCGGTGGCGTTCTTGCCCACGGTGTAGCGGAACTGCTGGATCGGCTGGATCGAGTGCGCCAGCAGGCGGTCCTTCCAGCCCGACAGGTTAGGACGCGTCCAGTCGCCGTAGATACGCTTGACGGCGGCAACGCCGTACTTGGCCACTTCGGCCAGCAGGCCTTCGACGATGGCAGGCGCCGCGTTGTCGGCATCGATCAGCACGGCCAGGGTCGCGCCCTGGCGAGGAGTATTGGTCATGGTCGGAGTTGGATGGGGCGGGTTGCACCACGACAGGATACGCCGTGGTGGCGCGCGGTCTACATCGTGGCTCGCGCGTGCGCCGTTTGGATGCACCGCAGTGTACACGTGTGGCGTATGCGTATACGGGAAATCACGGGGGTCCCGGGCGCGATTTATGCTGCATCGCACGGTACCGCGGCCTGCACGCCGGTGCTACCATGCCGCGCAGAGACACGGTCGTCCAATGGCTCCAAAAGAGACTGCGAACGGCTGCCCACAACTGATGTGTCGGTGATCCCGACAGCATGCCCCTAGAGGAGCACAAATGAATGCCCCACTGACCCCTCCGGTCAGCGACGCCATCCGTCGCGCGCTCGAAAACGTTTCCCTCGAAGACAAGTACACGCTGGAACGCGGCCGCATCTACATCAGCGGCACGCAGGCACTGGTACGTCTTCCGATGCTGCAACAGGAACGCGACCGCGCCTCCGGCCTGAATACCGCAGGCTTCATCTCCGGCTACCGCGGCTCGCCGCTCGGCGCGCTCGACCAGTCACTCTGGAAAGCCAAGAAGCACCTTGCGGCGCACAACGTCGTGTTCCAGGCCGGCCTGAACGAAGACCTTGCCGCCACCTCCGTCTGGGGATCGCAGCAGGTCAACATGTATCCGGACGCCAAGTTCGATGGCGTGTTCGGCATGTGGTACGGCAAGGGTCCGGGTGTCGACCGCACCGGCGACGTCTTCAAGCACGCCAACTCGGCCGGCTCCAGCAGGCACGGCGGCGTACTGGTGCTGGCCGGTGACGATCACTCGGCCAAGTCCTCCACGCTGGCGCACCAGTCGGAACACATCTTCAAGGCCTGCGGCCTGCCCGTGCTCTACCCGTCGAATGTGCAGGAGTACCTGGACTACGGCCTGCATGGCTGGGCGATGAGCCGCTACTCGGGTCTGTGGGTGGCCATGAAGTGCGTGACCGATGTGGTGGAATCTTCGGCATCGGTTGAACTCGACCCGCACCGCGTGCGGATCGTTCTGCCCGATGACTTCGCGCTGCCCCAGGGCGGCCTGAATATCCGCTGGCCGGACCCGCCGCTGGAACAGGAAGCCCGCCTGCTCGACTACAAGTGGTACGCGGGGCTGGCCTATGTGCGCGCCAACAAGATCGACCGCATCGAGATCGATTCGCCGCACGCGCGCTTCGGCATCATGACCGCTGGCAAGGCCTATCTCGACACGCGCCAGGCACTGTCCGACCTGGGGCTGGACGACGAGACCTGCGCCCGCATCGGCATCCGGCTCTACAAGGTGGGCTGCGTGTGGCCGCTCGAAGCGCATGGCGCGCGTGCGTTCGCCGAGGGTCTGCATGAAATCCTGGTCGTCGAAGAAAAGCGCCAGATCA
Organism: Cupriavidus metallidurans CH34; assembly: GCF_000196015.1. Taxonomy (NCBI): domain Bacteria; kingdom Pseudomonadati; phylum Pseudomonadota; class Betaproteobacteria; order Burkholderiales; family Burkholderiaceae; genus Cupriavidus; species Cupriavidus metallidurans. The sequence continues at coordinate 3,673,331 of NC_007973.1, forward strand.
TGGAGTACGCGCTCAAGGAAGAGCTGTACAACTGGCGCGACGACGTGCGTCCCAAGGTCTACGGCAAGTTCGACGAGAAGGACAACGCGGGTGGCGAATGGTCGATCCCGCAGAACAACTGGCTGCTGCCGGCGCACTACGAGCTGTCCCCGGCGATCATCGCCAAGGCCATCGCCACGCGGCTCGAGAAGTTCGACCTGCCGAGCGACATCCGCGCGCGCATCGAGGCGCGCCTGGCCCTGATCCAGGCGAAGGAAAAAGCGCTGGCCACGCCGCGCGTCACCGCCGAGCGCAAGCCGTGGTTCTGCTCGGGCTGTCCGCACAACACGTCGACCAACGTGCCCGAGGGTTCGCGCGCGCTGGCCGGCATCGGCTGCCACTACATGACGGTCTGGATGGACCGCAATACCAGCACGTTCAGCCAGATGGGCGGCGAAGGCGTGGCGTGGATCGGCCAGGCGCCGTTTGCCGGCGATAACCACGTGTTCGCCAATCTGGGCGACGGCACGTACTTCCACTCCGGCCTGCTGGCGATCCGCGCGTCGATCTCGGCCGGTGTGAACATCACCTACAAGATCCTCTACAACGACGCGGTGGCAATGACCGGCGGCCAGCCCGTCGACGGTCAGCTTTCGGTGCAGGACATCGCTTTCCAGGTGGCCGCCGAGGGTGCGAGGAAGATCGTCATCGTCACGGACCAGCCCGAGAAGTACAACAGCGCGATCAAGCTGCCCGAGGGTCTGACCGTGCATCCACGCGAGGAACTCGACAACATCCAGCGCGAACTGCGCGAGGTGCCTGGCTGCACGATCCTGATCTACGACCAGACCTGCGCCACGGAGAAGCGTCGCCGCCGCAAGCGCGGCACGTTCCCTGATCCGGCACGCCGCGCGTTCATCAACGACGCCGTGTGCGAAGGCTGCGGCGACTGCTCGGTCAAGTCGAACTGCCTCTCCGTGGAACCGCTGGAGACCGAACTCGGCACCAAGCGCCAGATCAACCAGTCGTCGTGCAACAAGGACTTCTCGTGCGTGAACGGCTTCTGCCCGAGCTTTGTCACGGCCGAAGGCGCGCAGGTGCGCAAGCCTCAGGCCACTGGCATGTCGATGGGAGGACTGCCCGCGCTGCCCGAACCCGTGCTGCCGACGATGCGCCGTTCGTACGGCATCCTCGTGACCGGCGTGGGCGGTACCGGCGTGGTGACGATCGGCGGCCTGCTCGGCATGGCGGCGCACCTGGAGAACAAGGGTGTGACGGTGCTCGACATGGCCGGCCTGGCGCAGAAAGGTGGCGCCGTGCTGTCGCATGTGCAGATCGCGGCCAAGCCGGATGACCTGCACGCCACGCGCATCGCGATGGGCGAGGCCGATCTCGTGATCGGTTGCGACGCCATCGTGTCGGCCACCGATGAGGTCATCTCGAAGACGCAGACGGGCCGCACGCGTGCCGTGGTCAACACGGCACAAACCCCGACCGCCGCGTTCATCAAGGACCCGAAGTGGCAGTTCCCGGGCCTGTCCGCCGAGCAGGACATCCGCAATGCGGTCGGCGAGGCCTGCGACTTCATCAATGCCAGCGCGCTGGCCGTGGCGCTGCTTGGTGACGCGATCTACACGAACCCGCTGGTGCTGGGCTACGCGTGGCAGAAGGGCTGGATTCCGCTGTCGCTCGAAGCGCTCGTGCGTGCGATCGAACTGAACGGTGTCTCGGTCGACAAGAACAAGGCCGCATTCGACTGGGGCCGCCACATGGCGCACGACCCCGATCACGTGCTGTCGCTTACCGGCAAGCTCAAGACGCAGACGGAAGGCGCGGATGTGGTGAAGCTGCCGACGTCGTCGGGCGCGCTGCTGGAGAAGCTGATCACCAATCGCGTCGACCTGCTGACGAAGTACCAGAACGCGGCCTACGCCGAGCAGTATCGCGACGCGGTGAATCGCGTGCGCGCGGCGGAAAGCGCGCTGGTGGGCGCAGGCAAGCCGCTGCCGCTGACGGAAGCCGCGGCACGCAACCTGGCCAAGCTGATGGCGTACAAGGACGAGTACGAAGTGGCGCGCCTGTACACCGACCCCATCTTCCTGGACAAGCTGCGTGCGCAGTTCGAAGGCGAGCCGGGCCGTGACTATCAGCTGAACTTCTGGCTCGCGCCGCCGACCACGGCCAAGCGCGATGACAAGGGTCATCTGGTCAAGCGCCGCTTCGGCCCGTCGACCATGACGCTGTTCCGTATGTTGGCCAAGCTCAAGGGCCTGCGCGGCGGACCGCTCGACATCTTCGGCAAGACCGAAGAGCGTCGCACGGAACGCGCGCTGATCGGCGAGTATCGTTCGCTGCTCGACGAGCTGTCGAAGGGTCTGAGCGCGGCCAACCACGATACGGCGGTGGCGCTGGCGAACGTGCCCGACGATATTCGCGGGTTCGGTCATGTGAAGGAAAACAACCTCAAGGCGGCACGCGGTCGGTGGGAAAAGCTGCTCGCCCAGTTCCGCAATCCGCAGGCGGGGCAGCAGGCAGCCTGATTGCGGCGGAGCAGAACGGCGGCGCGGGAGTGAATCCCGCGCCGTTTTTGCATCTGGGCGCGTCTTGGCGTGTCATAGCCTGGCCGGCGCTACACTGGCAGGCCGACACACTCCCGGCATTCCCATGCAAATCCGCCCCTACAACCCGACCGACGAAGCCGATGTCATCGCCCTGTGGAAAGCCTGCGGGCTGACACGCCCGTGGAACGATCCGCATCGCGACATCGCCCGCAAGATGACCGAGCAGCCGGAGATGTTCCTGATCGGCGATGTGGACGGACATGTGCGCGCGTCGGCCATGGTTGGGTTCGACGGGCATCGCGGTTGGGTCTACTACCTGGCCGTGGACCCCGCCCATCAGGGCCATGGCTATGGGCGTATGCTGATGGCACACGCCGAGGCGCTGCTGGTCGAGCGCGGCTGCCCGAAGATCAACCTGCTGGTGCGCGAAGGCAACGACGCCGTGCTGGCGTTCTACAACGAACTTGGCTACACCCGTGACGCCGCGGTCAGCCTGGGCAAGCGGCTGATCCCCGATCAATGATTCCCGGTGACCCTCCGGTCAGCGCAACCCGCCATGCTGAAGATCCGCGGTATCGACCATCTGGTGCTGCGCACCGCCGATGTCCCCCGCCTCGTGCGCTTCTACGTTGACGTGCTTGGCTGCACCATCGAGCGCGAGCAGCCCGCCTTCGGCCTGACCCAGTTGCGCGCCGGCGGCGGACTGATCGATCTGGTTTCGCTCGATGGCCCGCTCGGGCAGGCTGGCGGGGCCGGACCCGGCCCGGAGGGCCACAACCTCGATCACTTCTGCCTTCGCATCGACCCGTTCGATGAACAAGCAATTTTTAGGCATCTAAGTATTCATCATGTTGATGCAAGTCCGGTCGAGCAGCGGTTTGGCGCAGAGGGCCGCGGGCCGTCGATCTACGTGAAGGATCCGGACGGCAATACCGTCGAGCTGAAAGGTCCGGCGACGCCGGACTAAGGGATCCCCCCGGAAAGTGGCTTCCCGCTGGCACGGGCGGACCGATACAATCTTCGCTTCATCGATCAAGCTTCGCCACCGGCGCCCCCCCAAATCCGCGTCGGGCGCGCCATGAACGCTCCTTCCGTCCCCCATCCCGCCGGTGGCCCGGCACTGCCACCCCGCCAGATCGTCTGGACGCTCGGCATCACCGAGATCATCAGTTGGGGGACGCTGTACTTCGCGTTCACCGTGTTCATCGAACCGATGCGCCAGTCTCTCGGGTACGGCAAACCGTTCCTGGCGGGCGGATTCTCGCTGGGGCTGCTGGTCTGGGCGATGTGCTCGTTCGCAGTAGGCCGGCTGCTGGACCGCGTGCCGGCACGCAAGGTCATGGGCACGGGCTCGGTGCTGGCCGCCATCGGACTGCTGCTCTGGGCGTGGTGCCCGTCGCCGGCGGTATTCCTGCTGATGTGGATTCCGCTCGGGCTGGCCATGGCGTCGACACTGTACGAGCCGGCGTTCGTGGTGCTGCGTCAGGCCTGGGGGGACGGCTACCAGAAGCCGATCGTCCATGTGACGCTGCTTGCTGGCTTCGCCAGCACGATCTTCATCCCGCTGGCGCAGTGGCTGGTGCTCCATCTGGGCTGGCGCGAGACGCTGGTCGTCTTTGCCGCGCTAAACCTGTTCGTCTGCGCGCCCTTGCACGCGCGGCTGCGCTACGCCGTGCATCCCAGCTACGCCCATGCCGCCACCCACAGCGGCACACCGCTGGCCGGCGCGGCGTCCTCCGGCATCGCCCGCGCGACGCTGCGCCAGCCGGTATTCTGGTGTGTTGTGCTGGCGTTCACAGCCACGGCGGTGATCGCATCGCTACTCGGCGCCCACCTGATTCCGATGCTGACGGAGAAGGGGATGCCCGTCGCGCAGCAATTGATCGTGGCCGCGCTGATCGGGCCCGCGCAAGTGGCCGGACGGCTCGCCATGGCGCGGCTGCCGATCGATCACCCGGTGCGGCTGTCGATGCCGGTCTACATCGTGATGACCATCGGGCTGGCCTGTCTGGCGCTGGGGAACGGCTACTGGCTGATGTTCGCGGCGATCTGCTATGGCTGCGCCAACGGCGTCAACACGATGCTGCGCGCGATGGCCATGCCCGAACTGATCTCGCGTCATCACTATGCAACGCTGAATGGGTTAATGATGACCCCTGTGTTGCTGATGCAGGCCGCCGCGCCGTGGTTCGGCGCCCTGCTCTGGCGTGCCGCCGGCGGCTACTGGCTGATGCTGTGGGTCATGGTGGCGCTATCCATCGGCGCGCTGGCCGCCTTTGCGTTCGCGCTGCATCAGCGTGGCCTGCTGCGTGCCGGCGCGGCCCCCGCGTAGCGACGTCGCAGCGTTATTGCCTCATGTCATGGCTTTGTTGTCTCTTTGTTGTCTCCTTGCTGTCTGGTAGTACCTGATGTCCGAATACTCGATCGAATCACCCGCCCGTACCGAAACCGCTCCACCCCCGTCGCCCTCGGCAGTCTCCCGTGCCACACGCGGCACCATGGCGCTGTTCTTTGCCAACGGCGCCACATTTGCCACCTGGGGCGTCCACATTCCTACGATCAAGGCACGTTTCGGCCTGTCCGATGCCATGCTGTCGTTCGCCATGCTGGCCGTGGCCGCTGGTGCCATCGTCGCCATGGGCCCGGTGGGCCGCTGGGTGGGCCGGCTCGGCAGCGCGCGCGCCTCGATGATCGGCGGCGTCGCCTTCGCGCTGCTCACGCTGGCGATCATCGCCATGCCGAGCTTTGCCCTGCTGCTGCCCACGTTGCTGATATTCGGCATGGCCAACGCCGCGTTTGACGTCGGCATGAACGCGCAGGCCGCGATCGTGGAAGCCAGCCGCACACGTCCGGTGATGTCCGCGCTGCACGGCATGTTCAGCCTGGGTGGGATGATCGGCGCGGCGTTCGGCGGGCTCATGCTGTCGCTTGGCGTGCCGCCGCTGGTGCACGCTGCGCTGATCGCCTCACTGACGGCGGGCGTGGCAATCGGCATGACGCCGGGGCTGCTGGCCGATCATCCGGTGCTGCCCACGGCCGACCATCACCGCGAACACGCGTCGCGCGCGCTATGGCTGCTGGGCCTGATGGCGTTCCTGGGGCTTGTGGGTGAAGGGGCGATGTACGACTGGACCAGCGTCTACATGCGCGACGTGGCCGTGGCACCGCTGGGCTGGATCAGCTTCGGGTATGCGGCGTTCTCGGGAGGCATGGCCTGCGGCCGCTTCGGCGGTGACCGCCTGCGTGCCCGTTTCGGCGACGCGCGGACGCTGACCGGCAGCGCCTGGCTCGGCTTTGCCGGCATCGTGCTGGCCATCGCCGTGCCGTTGCCGCTGGCCGCGTTGATCGGCTTCGGGCTGATGGGGCTCGGCGCCGCGAACATGGTGCCGATCTTCTTCGCCGCCGCGTCGCGCCTGCCCGGCGTGGCCGCGGCGGAGGCAATCGCGCGCGTAGCGCGCTTCGCCTATGTGGGCCTGCTGCTCGGGCCCGTGCTGATCGGCGGCGTCGCGCACCTCTCGGACCTGCGTATCGGCATCACCGTGGTGGCGCTAACGATGGGCTATATCGCCCTGTTCGGCGCGAAGGCGGCACGCCGCTATCTCATCACCTGATTCGACACGCGGCAGGCTCAGGCCGCCTTCGACAGCGGCGCATGACCTGTGCCGATGCCATCGAAGACGAACGTGTCCATCGCCAGCACGCCATAGGTGACCTCATCGGCCACGCGGTCCACCCGCGCTGGCCCTTCGGCCACGGAGGCTGGCCCGATCGCGGCGCCCAGCGCCACGTAGAACGGCAACAGGTGCTCGTCCGTCGGATGCGCGCGACGGGCGAACGGTGCCTGGGCACGATAGTCCGCGATGCGGCTGACGTCGCCGGTGGCCAGCGCCTCGTCCAGCGCGCCGCTCATCCAGTCGCGGAAGGCATCGACGTACGGCTCGGTCGCCGGGCCGTGCTGCGCCTTGCGTTCACCCGCCCCAAACACTTCGCGCAGGTTATGCGTGAAGCTGCCCGAACCGATCACAAGCACGCCTTCCTCGCGCAGCGGCGCCAGTGCGCGGCCGATCTCGATCTGCGTAGCCGGAGGCAGGTACGGGTTGAAAGCGAGCTGGACCACGGGAACGTCGGCATCCGGGAAGAAGTGACGCAGCGGCATCCAGGCTCCGTGATCGAGCGGACGCTCTTCATCCTCGCAAACAAACCCGGCGCCCGGGATCTGAGCCGCCTCGACCAGCGCCTTCACGCGGCCGGCAAGCTCGGGCGAGCCCGGCGCGTCATAGCGCAGCGTGTAGAGCTCGCGCGGAAAGCCGCCGAAGTCGTGCCATGCCTCCTGCTGGCTGCGCGTGCTGACCGCCAGCGTGCTGTAGATCCAGTGCGCGGAAATCACCAGCACGGCCTTGGGCTTGAGCGCGCGCAGGCGGACGCCGAGCGCGTCGAAGGCGGCGCCGGTCGGACCTGGGTCGATCGCGAGCATGGGGGATCCGTGGGACACGTAGAGGACGGGAAGCATGGTGTTCATGGCGAGTTGCCGTTCAGCGAATTTGTGCGATGCCTCAAGTCTGGCAAAGAAAGCTGGCGCTGACGCAGGCCAATTACGGACACCTCGTGCAAAAAACTTCAACAAGACCTGCGCCGACCATCCGCGCACCGCGCGCGAGCGTTGGATAACGCACACAGCACATAGGGGATCCGGCCGCACCGTCGACAGGCGCAAGCCGAATCGGCCTATGATGGGGAACACGATGCCCCTGCGCCCCAGACAACGTGCCGGGCATCGGCTGGAGAACCCCGTGGCCAAGCATTTCGATCCCCTGCACGCCCTGCCCCATGCCTTGTGGTGGCAGCCCGGCGTTTACGGCAGCGTCCCCGCCGTACTGCTCTGGATCGTCGCACGATTGCCCGCCGAAGCGCTCGCCAGTGTCTTCAGCACCCCCTACGCCAGCGCGCTGTTCAACCATGCGGGCGATACGGTATTCGTCACAGGCTGGCTCGCGAGCGCCGTCTGGCTCTGGTTCACACGCAAGAAACCCAATCTTCCGGACCGCAATGTCGCTCCGGCAGGGGATGAGCGCCCCGCCGCCGGGCAACACGCGCCCCATCACGGCCACCGCCCGGGCTGACGGCTTCGCTGGTGTAAGGAATCGCTTAAGATGACGCCTTCGCCACTGCCAGAGCACGCGCTTGCAGTGGCATCCAAAGGTTCTCTCAACATCATCATTCGCGCCATGTCCGTCACTGCTACATCCGCCAATGAGCTGTCCAAGGCCACCCGACGCCGCGCGATCATCGCCGCGACCATCGGCAACGGCCTGGAATGGTTCGACTTCACCGTCTACAGCTTCTTCGCAGTCATCATCGCCAAGCTGTTCTTCCCCACCGGCAATGACATGACGTCATTCCTGCTGACGGTAGCCACGTTCGGCGTGGGCTTCTTCATGCGTCCGGTGGGCGCGATCGTGCTGGGCGTCTACGCCGACCGCGTGGGCCGCAAGGCGGCGCTGACCCTGACCATCCTGATGATGGCGCTGGGCACGGCGATCATCGGCCTGGCGCCGACCTACGACTCGATCGGCCTGTGGGCTCCGGCACTGATCGTGCTGGCGCGCCTGATCCAGGGCTTCTCGGCCGGCGGCGAAGTCGGCGGCGCCACGGCGTTCCTGATCGAGCACGCCCCCGACGAGGAACGTGGCATGTACGCCAGCTGGCAGCAAGCCAGCCAGGGCATCTCGTTCATGCTCGGCGCGGCCATGGGCGCGCTGGTGACCAACGGCCTGGACCAGGCCCAGATCGATGCCTGGGGCTGGCGCATCCCGTTCCTGTTCGGCCTGCTGATCGGCCCGGTGGGCATGTACATCCGCTCGCACCTGGAAGAGCCGCCCGAGTTCGAGGCACGGCAAGCCGAGCGCCGCGCGAGCAATGTGAAGTTCTCGCCGCTGTCGCAGGTGCTGCGCGATCATCCGCGCGAAGTGCTGGCCGGTCTGGGCGTGACGATCCTCTGGACCGTCTGCACCTACGTGCTGGTGTTCTACATGCCGTCCTACGCCAAGCAGCAACTCGGTCTGCCGCTGGGCGCCACGTTCCAGTCCACCGCGATCTGCGGTGCGATCATCCTGGTGCTGTGCCCGCTGATGGGCATGCTGTCGGACCGCGTGGGCCGCAAGCGGATGCTTGGCGTCGTGGCGCTGGCCATCGGCGTGCTGGCCTACCCGCTGTTCCACTGGCTCAACGTTTCGCCGACCACGGCTACCCTGCTCCAGGTGCAGATCGTGCTGGGCATCCTGCTGGCCGCCTTCACGGGCCCGGCGCCCGCCGTGCTGGCCGAGCAGTTCCCGACCGAGGTCCGCTCCACTGGCCTGTCGCTGGCCTATAACTTCGCCGTGACGATCTTCGGCGGCTTCGCGCCGCTGATCGTCACCTGGCTGATCGAATCGACGCACAACAAGCTGGCGCCCGCTTACTACGTGATCGCCGCTGCGGCCATCAGCTTCGTCGCACTCGTGTTCATGCACGACCGTACCGGCAAGAAGCTCGCCTGACCGCTTACGCTTGCGCAAGCAGAAGAAAGCCAACCTCCGGGTTGGCTTTTTTTTCGCCAGCCGGATTCGTCAGGCAGTGATGCAAATCGCATGTCCGAATCCAGCCATGCCGCGCCTTTACCGCGTCGGGTAACAGGCGCAAGATCGCGTGGACGCACGTCCAACCTGCCCGCCAAGGAGCCCCATCGCATGACCAGATCGACATCCGCGCCACAGCCCCGCGAACGCTGCGGCTGGTGCGGCACGCTCGAGGACTACTGCCACTACCACGATCACGAATGGGGCTTCCCTGTCGACGACGACCGGCGGCTGTTCGAGAAACTCTGCCTGGAAGGCTTCCAGTCGGGCCTGAGTTGGCTGACGATCCTCCGCAAGCGCGAGGCGTTCCGCAGCGCATTTGCCAATTTCGAGATCAACAAGGTGGCGCGGTTCACCGAGCACGACGTGGAAAGGCTGCTGGGCGACGCAAGTATCGTCCGCCATCGCGGCAAGATCGAAGCCGCGATCAACAATGCCCAGTGCGCGAAGGAACTGCTGAAGACCGAATCGTCGCTGGCTGCGTACTTCTGGAAGTTCGAGCCCGACCCGAAGAGCCGGCCCAAGACGCTCACGGCTGAGGTGCTGCAGGGCATGACCACCTGCCCGGAGGCGGTGGCGTTGTCGAAGGACCTGAAGAAGCGTGGCTGGAAGTTCGTGGGCCCGACCACGATGTACGCGCTGATGCAGGCAATGGGGCTGGTCAACGACCATCGCGAAGGATGCTGGACTCGCGCCGAAGTACAGCGCGCGCGCAAAGCGTTCAAGGTGCCGAAATAATAGGCAGGGCACGTATACGGGTGTTTACGTATACATGTCTGTTTACATTGTTGTTTACGTATACATAGATAGTAGTAATAGATAAGACTGACCCGTCAGCGTGGATAACCGGCTTATCTCTTGCCGCATCAATGGTTTACGTTTGCCCGAACCCTTAGGGCAAGCGGGTTATGTATACGTGGATACGGGTGGACAAGTTTTCTTTCCGCCTGCGGAAAGCGGTAAGCTTGCCGAGTTGTTCGTATACGTCCCACATGCGACCCCCAGCCGGACCACAGGCTGTTCACCCGGTTGTCCCCAGGTCAACCGCCCATTTGTCCACAGGCCGCGCATGGTGAGGGACCACCGCCAAGGATGCTGCCGATGGATGCCACTACCCTGTTCCTGTACATGATTGCCGTTGGCGCCGTGGTGGTGACGCCCGGCCCGACGATGCTGCTGGCCCTGAGCAACGGAGCCACGCGCGGCATGCGGGTGGCAGCCTGTGGCATCGCCGGCGCGGCACTGGCGGACCTGATCCTGATCGGTGCGGTGGGTTGCGGGCTTGGCGCCGTGCTGCTGGCGTCCGAGCAGATGTTCGCGGTGATCAAGTGGATCGGTGCCGCGTACCTGCTCTATCTGGCGTGGGGGCTGTGGCGGGCGCCGGTGCAGGCGCTGACTGTCTCGTCCGGCGAGGCGTCAGTCAATGGCTGGGCGGCATTCCTGCGCGCATTGTTCGTGGCGCTGTCCAATCCGAAGACGCTGCTGTTCACGTCGGCCTTCGTGCCGCAGTTCATCCACCCGGACAAGCCGGTGGCGCTGCAATACACGATCCTGGCCGTGGTGGCCGCCATCCTGGACATCCTGATGATGATGATCTACGCCTTTGGCGGGCAGCACGCCATGCGGACGATGTCGGCGCGCGCCGTGCGCTGGGTCAACCGGGGCTGCGCCGGGATACTGGCGTTCCTGGCGGTGGGTCTGAGCCTGTACCGCCGCAGCGAGCTACGCTGAGCGGCGGCTCTCGCCGCTCACTCCGGTCACCCTTACCGGGTCCACATGGGTCATCACGTTGAGGACGTCGTTGCGCGCCATGGCACGACGCGCCGCCTCCGTGGCAATCGCGTGGCCTTGCTCGACGGTCAGGTCGGCCTGGATCTCCAGATGGACGTCCACCAGAATCATGTCGCCCATCTTGCGCGTCTTCAGGTCATGCAATCCGAGCACGCCCGGCGTCTCGAGCATGGCCGCGCGTAGCGCTGCCACAGTATCCTCGTCCGCGGCGCGGTCCATCAGGTCGCTCAGCGCGTCCCAGCCGAACTTCAGGCCCGTTCGCGACACCATCAAGCCGACCACGATCGCCGCCACGGGGTCGAGCACGTGATAGCCAAGCAGGTTGCCACCGACACCCAGCGCCACCACCAGTGACGATGCGGCATCGGATCGCGCGTGCCACGCGTTGGCCACGAGCATGCTCGACCGGATCCGTTCGGCCACGCGCAGCATGTAGCGGAACAGCAACTCCTTGGCCACCAGCGCGCCAAGCGCCATCCAGATCGCAATGGTCTGCACCGGTTGTACGCCGTTCGGGTGCTGGATCTTGCCGACGGCCGCCCACAGCATCCCGACACCCACCGCCAGCAGCAATGCGCCGATCGCCAGTGAGGCAGCAGTCTCGAAACGCTGGTGCCCGTACGGGTGATCGGTATCGGCATCCTTGCGGCTATGGTGTCCTGCAAACAACACCACGAAATCGGAAATCAGATCGGAAAGCGAATGGAGTGCATCCGCAACTAGCGCCTGTGAACCCGCAATGATCCCGATCACGGCTTGCGCAATGCTCAGTGCGATATTGACGTAGACACTGACCATCGTGCTGCGTCGGCCTGCCAGATGGCGTGCCCGCGCGGCTTCGTCGTGCTGGGCGACTTCAGGGGCCAGGGAATCGTCAGCGATGGAACTATCGCGCATGGTATTCAGGGAAAACGGGATCGAAATGGGGGTGAGCAATACGTGCATACGGTAGCACTTTTACATCACGGTGACAGTGGTCTGAAATGGTAAGCCATTAATCCAGGATTAATCCCGAAGATGCAAAGTGGATGCAGGTAAACCGCGTCGGGGTGAACGATGACAGCCAGTTGTGGCGCAACGCGCGTATGACGGCAATAATACGTCCACGCCTTTGTTTCAGGCCTGATGCAGTTCACGGTGTGCTCACAAGAATTCCGGTGATGCAGTGATGCTTGGTCGCGTGCGATAAGGGGCAGACATGAGTGCCATCTGGACCGCTGCAGTGGGACAGTTGATGGTGGAGGCCGCCACGGTCTACGCCGTTGTGGCTGCGTGTGTCAGCCGTAAGCGCCCTGCCCAGACCGCCACGCCATCACACCTGGCACCGGTCAGTGTGCTCAAGCCGCTTTGCGGGGCCGAACCCCATCTCTACGAAAACCTGGCCGGCCTGTGCCGGCAGGACTATCCCGACTACCAGCTTGTTTTCGGCGTTTGCGCCTATGACGATCCGGCGATCACGGTCGTGAACCTTCTGCGCACGGCATTCCCGGAACGCGACATCGTGCTGATCGTCGACGCGCGCACGCATGGGCGCAATCCGAAGGTCAGCAACCTGATCAATCTGTACCGCGCGGCGCGTCACGCCCATCTGGTGATCGCGGATAGCGACATCGCCGTGCCGCCCGACTACCTGCGCCGATTGGCAGGACCGCTTAGCGATCCGCATGTCGGTGTCGTCACATGCCTGTATCGGGGCCGCCCAGTCGACGGCATCTGGTCGCGGCTGGGTGCCGCCTTTATCAACGAATGGTTCGCGCCGTCGGTCCGCGTGGCCCACGCGGGCGGGTCGCGGCGCTTTGCCTTTGGCGCGACAATCGCGTTGCGCCGCGACACCCTCAACGCGATCGGCGGGTTTCGGGCGCTGGCGAACCGGCTGGCGGACGACTACTGGCTGGGCGAGCTGACCCGGCAATCGGGATGGAAGACCGTGCTGTCGGATGTCGTGGTGGAAACCGACGTCACCGAGACCAGCCTGCGCGCCCTGTGGCGCCATGAGCTGCGCTGGCTTCGCACGATCCGGTCCCTGAACGCGTCCGGCTTCTTCTTCACGTTCCTGACCTGCACCTGGCCGATGCTGGTGCTCGGCTGCCTGCTCGCGCCGCACCTTCCGGTGCTGGCCATCGCACTCGTCGGCGCGCTCGCGCGCAGCGTGATCGCCGGCAGCATCGGCGCTGCGCTACGCGCGCCACTGCGCGACGCATTGTTGCTGGTGGAATGGGCTGCCGCGCTCGGCGGTGGCCGTGTGCACTGGCGCGGCCACGTGATGACGACTACCGACGCGCCACCTACCCATTCCACAGCGCAGCCGGGCAACCGGCCTGCGTTGCCCAAGCCTCTTTATTCGACCACGCCTCACGCTCAGGATAGCCCCCGATGAAAACGCTCTTTCTTCAGGCCCCTTCGTACGACGGCTTTGACGGTGGCGCAGGATCACGCTACCAGGCCAAACGCGAGATCAAGTCGTTCTGGTATCCGACCTGGCTCGCACAGCCTGCCGCGCTGGTGCCGGACAGCCGTGTGCTCGATGCGCCGGCAGATGGGCTCGGCGTGGAACAGACGCTGAATATCGCGGTGGACTACGACCTTGTCATCATCCACACGAGCACGCCGTCCTTTCCGACCGATGCGCGCTTTGCAGAGCAGCTCAAGGAGCGGCGTCCGGACATCATGATCGGCATGGTCGGCGCCAAGGCTGCGGTGGATCCGGGCGGCACGCTCAGCGCCACCGAGGCGATTGATTTCGTCTGTCGCGAGGAATTCGACTACACGTGCCAGGACGTTGCCGCCGGCAAGCCCCTGGCAGGCATTGCCGGGCTCAGCTATCGCCTGCCCGATGGCACGATCGAACACAACCCGGCGCGTCCGATGATCGAGAACATGGACGAGTTGCCGTTCGTCGCCCCGGTCTACAAGCGCGACCTGAAGATCCAGAATTACTTCATCGGCTACCTGATGCACCCGTACGTGTCGATCTACACGGGGCGCGGATGCCGCTCTCGCTGCACGTTCTGCCTGTGGCCGCAGACGGTCGGCGGCCACCGGTATCGCACGCGATCCGCGCAGAGCGTGATCGACGAGGTGAAATGGATCAAGGAGAACATGCCGGAAGTGCGCGAAATCATGTTCGACGACGACACGTTCACCGACTTCAAGCCGCGTGTGGAAGAGATCGCTCGCGGGCTGGGCGAGATCGGCCTGCCCTGGTCGTGTAACGCCAAGGCCAACGTGCCCTACAACACGCTCAAGATCATGAAGGAGAACGGGCTGCGCCTGCTGCTGGTGGGCTACGAGTCGGGCGACGACCAGATTCTGCTCAACATCAAGAAAGGCCTGCGCACCGACATCGCGCGCCGCTTCACCGAGGATTGCCGCAAGCTCGGCATCCAGATCCACGGCACGTTCATCCTGGGCCTGCCCGGCGAGACGCGCGACACGATCGAGAAGACGATCGAGTACGCCAAGGAAATCAATCCGCACACGATCCAGGTCTCGCTGGCCGCGCCGTATCCCGGCACCACGCTCTACAAGCAGGCCGTGGACAACGGCTGGCTGGAGGAGAACAAGGTCATCCACCTGGTCAACGACAGCGGCGTGCAACTGGCCGCGATCAGCTATCCGCACCTGAGCCGCGAGGAGATCTATCACGGCGTGGAAACGTTCTACAAACGCTTCTATTTCCGGCCCAGCAAGATCTGGGAGATCGTGCGGGAAATGGCGGGTAGCTGGAACATGACCAAGCGCCGGCTGCGCGAAGGTGTGGAGTTCTTCCGCTTCCTCCGCTCGCACGAGGCCTGACCCGCATGACCCACGGCCAGTTGCTGATCGTCACCGCCGATGACTTCGGCCTTCACCACGACATCAACGAGGCCGTGGAGCGCGCGCACTGCCAGGGCATCCTGAACGCCGCCAGCCTGATGGTCAGCTCGCCGGCCGCCGCCGACGCGGTGGAACGCGCACGCCGGCTACCCGGGCTGCGCGTCGGCCTGCATCTGGTGCTGGCCGATGGCGTTGCCACGCTGCCGTACGACCAGATTCCGGATCTGGTTGACGCCAGCGGCCGCTTTGGCAGCGCGATGGTGCGGGACGGCTTCCGTTTCTTCTTCCTGCCGCGTGTGCGCGCGCAACTGGCTGCCGAGATCCGCGCGCAGTTCGAGGCTTTCGCCGCCACCGGCCTGCCGCTCGATCACGTCAACGCACACAAGCATTTCCATCTGCATCCGACCGTGCTGTCGTTGATCCTGAGCATCGGACGCGACTACGGCATGCGCGCCGTGCGACTACCGCGCGAGGCCGGTGGACCGCTGCTGCTGCGCCCCTGGCTCGCGCTGCTGCGCGCGCGCCTGCAACGCGCGGGCATTGCCTACAACGACTATGTGCTTGGGCTGTCCGACACGGGCGCAATGGACGAAGCCACGTTGCTGGCGGCGTTCGAACAACTGCCGCGCGGTGTGGTCGAGATGTATCTGCATCCCGCCGTGACATCGGGTGCCGAAGTGGGCGCATCGATGACCGGCTACCGGCACGCGGATGAACTCGCCGCGCTGCTCTCCCCGCGCGTGCGCGCCGCCGCGGACCGTTTTGCCCCGCGTCGCGGTGGCTTCACTGATCTTCACGCTGGACTTCGATGAAACGCTTCGCCCTGCTGGGTGCACTGGCTGGTTTGCTGATCCTGACGGTTGTCGTGGCCACGGAAGGCATTGCCGAAGTGGCACACATCCTCGAGCAGGCCGGATGGCCGCTGCTGTGGCTGGTGCCGATCCACCTCATCGCGCTCTGGTTTGACGCCTATGGCTGGCGCGTGCTGCTCGCGCCGGCCGATCCCGAGAAACGCGCTGGCACGGGCTTCCTGCTCTGGGTGGCGACGGTGCGCGAAGCCGTGACCCGGCTGCTGCCCACGGCCGGCATCGGCGGCGAACTCGTCGGTATCCGCCTCGCGTGGCGGCGCGTGCCAGATGGTACGGCGGTCTCGGCAAGCATCGTCATCGAGGTGATGGTGACGATGTTCTCGCACTACCTGTTCGCACTAGCCGGGGTGCTGCTGCTGATGTCGATCACGCAGGACAGCGACCACGGCCTGCTGGTGGCCATCGGCCTGCTGCTGTCACTGCCGATCCCCGCACTATTCGCCTACGCACTGCGCCACGGCGCATGGTTCACCCGACTCGAATCGTTCGCGCAGCGGATGCTCGGCGACGACCACAAGCTCGCCGCGCTGATCGACGGCGCCCGCCTCGACGCGCAGATTCGCGCGCTGTGCCGCCACTACGGCGTGCTGGTGCGCACGCTGATCTGGCAGATGACCGGGCTCGTCGTCGGCACGCTCGAAGTCTGGTGGGGACTATCGCTGCTCGGCCACCCGGTGGGCTTCGGCGAGGCATTGGCCATCGAAGCCCTGACACTCGCCGCACGCCAGGTGGCGTTCTTCATCCCGGCGGGGCTGGGGGTGCAGGAGGCGGTGATCGTGCTGCTGGGCACCAGCTTCGGCATCGACCCGCAGACCTCGCTCGCGCTCGCGCTGGTCAAGCGCGCGCGCGAAGTCCTGTTCGGGGTACCGGCGCTGTTGTCTTGGCAGTGGGTGGAGTGGCGGCAGATGCGGCGGCGGGTCGCCGGTTGAATCACCCGGCTGGCCGATGCACTGGGCGTCAATCCAGCGTCAGGCCCGATGTGCGAATCACAAGCCCCCATTTCTCCCGCTCCGCGGCCACGAACGCGGAGAACTTCTCCGGCGACTGTCCGCCCGGAATGCCGCCCATCTGCCGGAACTGGGAGATGAGGTCGGGGTCTCGCATGACCGCCGCCAGGGCCTGTTCGAGCGAAGCGATGACGGCAGGTGGCGCCTTCGCTGGCAGGAAGATGCCGATCCACGCTGTCGACGTGAAATTGGCGAAGCCAGCCTGCTCCATGGTGGGAACATCGGGCAACGACGGCGCTCTCTGCGAGGCAGCCACCGCCAGGGCACGCAGCTTGCCGGCACGGATGTACGGCAGCGCCTGCGTCAGATTGTCGAATTGAAACGTGGTCTCTCCTGCCAGCAACGCCGTGGTGGCCGGTGTCGATCCCTTGTAAGGCACATGGATGGCATCGGTGCTGGTGCGCATCCTGAACAGTTCGCCCACGAGGTGACTGGTCTGACCGATACCGGCAGAGCCGAAGGAGAGCTTGCCGGGATTCCGCTTCAACTGCTCGACCAGATCAGCCACGGTCCTCGCTGGCGACTGGGCGTTGACCACCAGCACGTTAGGAAAGGCAATGATGTCGGTGATCGCCGTCAGGTCCGATGGCTGGTAGGAGAGATGCTTGTACGCGCTGTAGTTGATGGCCTGCGGGCCGACGTTGCCGGCCAGAAGCGTATAGCCATCGGCAGGCGCGCGCAGCGCGGCTTGTGTGCCGATGATGCCGCCGCTGCCCGGACGATTGTCTACGACGATGGCCTGCCCCAGACGCGCGCCAAGCTTTTGCGCCAGCAGGCGAATCGGGATGTCGATCGTGCCGCCCGCCGCACCGGGCACGATGATGGTGACGGGCCGCGATGGCCAGGCGGCATCCGGCGCGCCGAAGCTTGCGGTGGCTGCCAACGCGATCAGACCACCAGCGAGCGCGCGTATCAGACGTCTTGAAGCATGGAATGCCCGCATATTCTTTGTCTCCTCCTGATCCATTGCACTGATGCGTCTCTGATCGGTCTCTGTCAGCGCACCGGCGCTGGCGGAACCGCATCCGCTGCGGCGGCGAAGCGACCCAGATGGGTATCGGCGCTGCCAAGCAGCAAATCGTTGCCGACAAGCCGTTTGCTGTAGTGGCTGATCGGCGTCTCATCCTGCAAGCCAACCGCGCCATGCAATTGCAGGACGTCGAACGCAATGGCGCGGCCAACCACGCCAGACAGGTGCTTCGCCGCGCAGATGCGGCGACGGCGCTCGGCAGGCGGCGCCGCATCCCAATCGGCCAGTACCCGCCTTGCAAGATGACGCGCACCGTTCCAGGCGCGGAAGTGGTCGGCCATGCGGTGTTGAACCACCTGCTGTTCCGCGAGCGTGCGGCCGAACTGCCTGCGCGTGCGCAGGTACTCCGCAGTGATGCCCAGCGCGCGCCGCATGGCGCCGATACTGTCGGCACACAAGGCCAGCGTGGCGAATGTCATGCCTATATCGAGCGCCGTCGCCGCCTGTTCGCCTTGGCCAAGCATGGAGCACGCGCTCAGCCGCACGTTGGTCAGCTGCACTTCCGCCGCGCCGCGGCCG
The DNA here is from genome assembly GCF_000196015.1 of Cupriavidus metallidurans CH34. Classification (NCBI taxonomy): domain Bacteria; kingdom Pseudomonadati; phylum Pseudomonadota; class Betaproteobacteria; order Burkholderiales; family Burkholderiaceae; genus Cupriavidus; species Cupriavidus metallidurans. The sequence goes on from NC_007973.1 coordinate 3,691,517, forward strand.
TCATGAAAGCGATAGCCCTGCACGACGACGCCAGAGGCATCGGCCGGCAGATCGAACAGGCCGAGGCTGCCGTCGTCCAGCGTCGCGGCCACGATGAAGTGATGCGCATCGGTGCCGCCCATGACCATTGCATCGTCACCATTGAGCTGCCACTCGTCGCCGACACGCTGCGCGATCACGGTCGGTTGCGGCGTCTTCCCGACGCCTGGTTCCTTCCCGCATAGCACTGCGCAGCGCGCATCACCACCGGCCAATGCGGCCAGGCGCGCATCACGTGACGGGCCGACGGGGAGCGCAAGCAATATCTGCGTACCGAACACCGCGCTCCACGGCACGGGTTCCAGTACCAATGCCTCACCCAGCGTCTCCATCAGTGGGAGCAGATCCGTCATCGGCTGCCCCATGCCCCCTAGCGCCTCCGGTATGGTCAGGCTGGTGATGCCGAGCCCGGCCAGGCCTGACCACGCGGATGCACTGCACCCGCCTGGCGTGTGCATGGCCTGCTGCCTGAACTCGAAGCTGTAATGCTTGCTCAGCCACCGCCTCATCGTGTCGACCATCATGGCCTGTTCGTCGCCAAGATGGTCGTTGCGCGGCACGTCCAGTTCGGTCTGTCCGTCGAAGATCGCCTTGGCGATGATCTGTCGCTGAATTTCCGACGAACCGCCTGCCAACGAACTCCCGCGATAGCGCCACATGTGCAGTGTCTGATTGCCAGCGGACGCGGCATCGTCGGGCACACCAGGCGGCTGGCCATCGAGCGCTTCGGGATAGAGCCGCAGCGAGGCTGTGCCATGTGTATCCATCCGGAACAGATGAAGATCCTGCAGCAGCTGGATGCCCTCGAGCTTCAGCAGCGAAGCTTCAAGATCCGGCCGACCACCTTCGGCCGCCTGCTGGATCGCCGGCCACCACGCGGCTTCGAGCGCGCGCATACGAATTTCCAGTGCGGCATGGCGCCGCGCCGTCAGCGCAAACGCCATCTCCTGTTCGCCGCGCATGGCCGGATCGCCTTCGCCTGGCGGCGGGTGGAGCAGCGCAGCGGCCCTGGCCAGCTCCGCCTTGCACTCCGCCACGCGGGCCACGAACAGGCGTTCGATGACCAACAGGCCCTTGGCGATCGCCCATCCGCCATTGGGCTCGCCAACCAGATTGGCTGCCGGCACGCGCACATCGTCGAAGAACATCTGGACGTGGAAATGCGAGCCGTTGATATACCGGATCGGCCGCACTGTCACGCCGGGGGTGCGCAGGTCCACGAGCAGGATCGAGATGCCATCCTGCTTGCGCGATGCGGCCGGATCGGTACGCACCAGCAACAGCGCCCAGTTGGCCCAGTGGCCGAGGCTTTGCCAGATCTTGCTGCCGTTCACAATCCAGCAATCGCCCTCGCGACGGGCCGTGGTTCGCAGTGCAGCCAGATCCGATCCTGCGTCGGGCTCGGAGTAGCCCTGCGCCCAGAAGTCGTCGAACGACAACATGCCTGGCAGGAACCGCTTGCACTGCTCATCGGTGCCGTGTCGGATCAGCGTCGGGCCGATGGTATCGATGCCGAGGTTCTCGATGTAGGGCGCGTCGCTGGCCGCAAGTTCTTCCCGAAAGATGGCCTGCCGCACCAGCGACCACCCCGTGCCGCCGTGCTCGCGTGGCCAGCCGGGTGCTGCCCAGCCTTGGGCATGCAGGATGCGATGCCAACGCGCCGCCTGTTCCCGCGTGACCAGGCAGTGCGCGCGCGTGGCGGCGCGGATATCCGCCGGCACGGCATTCCTAAGAAAGGAGCGGATCTCGGCGCGGAATGCCTCGTCGCTGTCTTGCGCCCCATCTGATGTTCCAGGATCACGCATCGTCATGGTCTTCACGCTTGCCAGCGTGGCTTGCGTCGCTCCACGAATGCGGCGATGCCTTCCTGCGCGTCCTCGGTAGCAAAGATGTTCCCGAACGTTTCCACCGCGCCTGCCACGCCACGCCGGTAGTCGATGTCGTTAGCCCGCATGAATGCCTGCCGCCCCATCCGCATGATCTCGGGCGATTTCTGGCACAGGGAGCGCGCCAGCGCGCGAGCCTCCTCCATGACGCGCTGTTCTGGCACCACGCGGTTGACCAGCCCCAACGACATGGCTTCCGCCGCATCGAACGAACGCCCCGTGAACAGCAGATCGAAGGCACGATGCCGGCCGATGATGCGCGGCAGATGGGTGTAGTGAATCGCGGGTACCAGCCCGACATCGATCTCCGGATAGCCGAAGGTCGCGGTGTCAGCGGCAACGATCATGTCGCAGTGGATCGCCAGTGTCATGCCACCGCCCCGGGCGGTACCGCCGACGGCGGCGATCGACGGCTTGCCAAGATGGAACTGTGCCTCGCACAGCCCGCTATAGAGCTTCTCCACCAGTGCGTAGCCGCGCGATGGCGGCGCGTCGCGCAGGCTATCGAGTTGCAGCCCGGCACAGAACCGGCGTGGCACGGCGCTGGCCAGTATCACGGCGCGTACCGAGTCGTCCTCGGCTGCTCGGCGCAGCCCTTGCAGCAACGCGTCGATCATCGCCTCGTTCAGCGCGTTGACGGGAGGGCTATCAAGAAGGATCTCCGCGATGTTGTCGCGGACCTCGTAGGAAACGGATGTCATGGGGTTCCACTCATGCAGTGAGAGGGGCCGCGGCCGGCTGGGAATCAGCCTGCGGCAGGTTGGCGGTGGCGATCACGCCTCGCGCCTTGAAATCGGCAATAGCATCGGGGCCGTAGCCAGCCTCGCCGAGTACCTCGTCGGTGTGCTGGCCCAGCAGCGGCGGAGCGCGATGCGCACCACGTGGCGCCTCGCCAAAGCGGATCGGCAAGCCAACGTTGCGAACCTTGCCAAGCACGGGGTGATCGGATTCGACAATCAGTTCGCGTGCCGCAACCTGCTGATGCGCCAATGCGTCGCCGAGCGTGTGAATGGGAGAGCAAGCCACACCCGCCTTGCGCAATGCCTCGATCCAGTGCGCGACTGGCTGCAGCGCAATGCGCGCCTGCACCATCGCCACGGTTTCATCGAAATGCGCGACGCGCGCGGCATTGGTCGCGAACTTGGGTGCGTCGATGACATCGTCGAGTCCGGCGACCGGGCAAAAGCGCCGCCACTGGGCATCATTGCCAACGCCAATCATGATGGGGCCGTCCGATGCCTCGAATACCTGGTATGGCGCCATGGCGGGATGGGCGGTTCCCATTGGGCGCGGCAGCTTCCCGCTGCACCAGTAGTTCTGTGCCAGGTAGCTCATGAACCCCATGGCTGTGTCGAGCAACGACACCTCCAGGAACATGCCTCGCCCGGTCTTCTGTCTCTCGAGCAGGGCCGCCAGGATGCCGCTGAACGCGTGCATGCCCGTCCCCAGGTCTACCGGCGAGAAGCTGGCGCGCGCCAGCTTGCCACCCGCTTCGCCCATGGTGCTGACCATGCCGCTGAACGCCTGCAGCATCACGTCGTAACCAGGTTCCTGGCCTAGCGGGCCCGTTCTTCCGTATCCGGAAATCTCGCAGTAGATCAGCGACGGGTTCATGCCGGACAGCGTCTTGTAGTCCACGCCCAGCCGTGCGGCGGCACCGCTGCCGAAGCCCTGCAGGACCACGTCCGATTTTGCTGCCAACGTCTGCACGATCTGCCTGCCCTCGGCGGTCTTCAGATCGACAGCGAGGCTGCGCTTGTTGTGGTTGACCGCGAGGAAGGTCGCTGACTGGCCTCGGTCCTGCGGCAGCCATGCCCGTGTGTCGTCGCCACGGCCAACCGGTTCAACCTTGATGACTTCTGCGCCAAGCTCCCCCAGGTACTGGCCACACAAAGGACCGGCTAGCACCTTGCTCAGGTCGAGTACGCGGATACCGTTCAATGCAATCATGGATGTATGTCTAATGCTGATGCCGCTTCAAGGACTGCGACTGACCGCCGTCGGGCGGCCCGCGTTGCCGGTGCGCTCTATTCGGGCTTGATGCCTATGGAGCGTGCGAGGTCGGTCCAGCGCGCAGCATCCCGATTGACGAAATCCTGCACACTCGCCGGCGCCATGCGGAATGGCTCCGCGCCACGCGCCACCAGCGCGTCGCCGTAGGTGGCATCCTGCGTGCAGGCCGCCACGGCTTCGCGCAGCGCCTGCAGGACTGGTGCGGGCGTCTTGGCCGAGACCTGCAATGCGAGCCAGAATTTCAGGTCGAGCGCCGGGTAGCCCGACTCCTGTAGCGTCGGCACATCGGGCAGCAATGACGAGCGCGCTGCCGAGGTGATAGCCAGCGCCTTGAGCTTGCCCCCTCGAATCTGCCCGATGCAGGTGGTCATGCTGTCGAAGAGGAAGTCCACATTTCCGGCCATCACGTCGCTGCTTGCTGGCGCGCTTCCCTTGTAGGGCACGGCGACCGCGGTGAACCCCGCTTCCTTCTGGAGCAAGGCGCCATAGATATGCGGGGAGCTACCCGCCCCGTATGTGGCGTAGCTGAGATTGTTCGGACGCTGCCGGCCAAGACGAACCAGATCGGCCAGGTTGCTCACACCGAGCTTGGTGGGATGCACTACCAGCACATTCGGCACGGTGGCGATCACGCCAACCGCCGCCAGATCGCGCCTGGGCTGGAAACGCAGATCGGGGAACATCAGTGGGTTGACCGCGTGCATGCCAACCGTGTTGAGCAGGACCGAATAGCCATCGGCCTCGCTATCGAGCACGGTCTGCGTGCCGAGGTTGCCACCCGCGCCGGGCTTGTTTTCGACCACCACCGGTTGGCCAAGCTTCCGGGACAGTGGCATGGCGATCTGCCGAGCCACGAAATCCCCAGGCCCGCCTGCCGCGAACGGCACCACCAACCGGATCGGCCGCGCGGGCCATGTACTTGCCAGCAATGGCCGCGAAAGCAATGCGATCCCGGTACCCATCAGAAGCTTGCGGCGACTGATACCCATCGTGTCTCCTTTTTGTGGCCGACCCTGTGCTGTCCGGGTAATGCGGCCTGTGTGATGTCGCACTATTGCCCTCGGGCGCATATATGTCCAAGATATCTTTTTGATGTCGGCTATCGTGGCGGCATATACCCCTTGGATCATCGGCCGGACGCATGAGCAGGACGCGCCGGCAAGATCGGAGGACAGGAGACAACTGTGGGAATGCCAGTCGATTTGCGCGCGATGCAGTGTTTTCTTGCCGTGGCAGCGGCGGGATCCATCTCGCGTGCGGCAGAAACCCTTCACATCGCCCAGCCGGCCCTGAGCCTGCAAATCCGGCATCTGGAAGAGGCGCTCGGCGTCACGCTGTTCATGCGCAGCCACAAGGGCGTGGAGCCGACCGTGGCCGGCCAGCGCTTTGAGATCCACGCCCGGGACATCCTGAAGCGCCTCGACATCGCATGTGAGGACGTGCGCGACCTGATGGTCGATCCGGAAGGCAGTGTTGCCATCGGCCTACCGCAATCGATGGCCAAGATCCTGACCGTCCCGATCGTCCGCGAGGTGATCCGGCGATGGCCCAAGGTTCGCCTGCAGGTTATCGAACTCAGCACGGGCTACATCCCCGGCCATCTGCTATCCGGACATATCGACATCGGCCTGACGTTCCGGGCTCATGCCAATTCTGGCCTGCAGTTCGACCAGATCGTCGATGAGGACCTGGTGCTGGTGGGCCCGCCCGGGCAATTCGCCAACGGTCACACGCAGGCGCAGCCCTTGGCCGACACTGTCCGTCTGCGCGACCTGAATCAATACCCAATGATCCTGCCAGCCGGTGAGCACGGCCTACGCGCATTGCTGGATGGCTACCTGAGGACCCAGGGCGTCGACCTGCAGATCCTCGCGGAGGTCAACGCCATCCCGGAACTGATCGCACTGGCGTCTGCCGGCGTGGGATGCACCGTTCTTTCGTATGCGTCGGTGTGCGCCGAAGTGCGAAAGGGCCAACTCTCGGCCGCGCGCATCTGCCAGCCTGCCGTGTCGCGCCCGGTCTATCTATGCCGCTCTGCCACCATGCCCCTATCTATCGCCGCGTCCGCCGTACTGGACCTGCTGACGGAGACCGTGCGAACCGTGCTTGACGATGGCAGTTGGCCGGCACGTATCGGGGAAGTCGCAGATTGACTCGGTACTGCCTGGCAGGGTGAGCCGTATCGTGTTTTTTCGATGCCGGAAAAAGAAAAAGGGGCTTGGCAATTTGCCAAGCCCCTTTGCATTTGGTGGACCGAAGGAGGATCGAACTCCCGACCTCTGCATTGCGAACGCAGCGCTCTCCCAGCTGAGCTATCGGCCCGTAGCGGATGATTGTAGCTGCCTTCAGGCGGCCTTTCAATCGCATTGGCGCAACCGTTGCGTCGATGTCAGGTGGTCGTTATTCCCGGGTTGCCGCTCATGCCGCGCACGGTCGGCAGGTTCAGTGGGCGAGCGCTGACTTCCTTGTTTGTCCGCAGCCACTGGGCCATCACATCCCAGATTGGCGCCCCACCCGCCTGGCGGGCTTCTTCTGATACCGGCGCCCAGCCGGCCACCTTGTAGGTCTTGCCGGTTTCCAGCGGCTTGCCGCCCAGCCGCATGTCGGTGATCCGCTTGCCGATCGGCTGGTTGGGGTCGATCGTGTATTGCAGCCCGCCCACGCGCACCATGTCGCCGCCCTGCTGGTAGTAGGGATCGGGGTTGAACAGGTTGTCGGCCACGTCCTCGAGGATGGTCTTGATGGTCTCGGCGGTCATCGGCGTCACCGTCGTGTACGGGTACGTGACGGCCGTCTGGTCCATCAGGGCTTCCATCGTGATGTTCTCGCCGGGCAGCAGCGTGGTGCCCCAGCGGAAACCGGGGGAGAACGCGATTTCGGCGTCCTGCACGGCCATCAGGCCGTCCAGGATGAGCTGGTCGAAGGTGCCGTTGAAGTTGCCGCGTCGGTACAGCAGGCCGCGGTTGATCGCCAGTACCTCGCTGAGCCTGGACTCGTACGGGGCACGTACCTTGGTGATCAGTGCCTCCATCGCGGGGTCGGCCGGCAGGTAGTCCGCAAAGACCGGCAGCAGTTTGTAGCGGAAATCGGCCACCTTGCCGTTGCGGACGTCGAAGTCGAGCACGCCGAGGAACTTGCCGTTGGAGCCCGCGTTGGTCACCAGCGTCACACCGCCCGAATTCCTGACCTGCACTGGCTTGGGCACGCCGTCATGCGTGTGGCCGCCGAGGATCGCGTCGAGGCCGCGCACCCGCGAGGCGAGCTTGAGGTCGACGTCCATGCCGTTGTGCGACAGCAGAACCACTACCTCCGCGCCCTTGGAACGCGCATCGTCGATCACCTGTTGGAGGTTTTCTTCCTGGATGCCGAAGGTCCAGTCCGGCACGAAGTAGCGCGGATTGGCGATCGGCGTGTACGGGAAGGCCTGCCCGATGATCGCTACGGCCACGCCGTTCATGTCGCGGATCACGTACGGGTCGAAGACCGGATCGCCGAAGTCGTTGGTCTTGATGTTCTGCGCCAGGAACGAGACGCGGCCCTTGAAGTCGTTGTCGACGATCTGCTTCACGCGCTCGGCGCCGAGCGTCATTTCCCAGTGCGGCGTCATCACGTCAACGCCCAGTTGCAGCGCCGCGTCGACCATGTCCTGGCCCTTGGTCCACAGCGCCGTGGCCGAGCCCTGCCAGGTATCGCCGCCATCGAGCAGCAACGCACCGGGCCGGCTGGCCTTCATGCGCTGGATCAGCGTAGAGAGATGGGAAAACCCGCCCACCTTGCCGTAGCGGCGCGCGGCTTCGGTGAAATCGAGGCTGGTGAACGCGTGCGCTTCGGGGGTGCCGGGGCGGATGCCGTACTCGCGCAGAAAGGCCTTGCCCACCAGATGCGGCGGCTTGCCTGCCCACTCCGCCACGCCGAGGTTCACACTGGGTTCGCGAAAATGCACCGGGCGCAGTTGTGCGTGGCAATCGGTGAAGTGCAGCAGGTGGACGTTGCCGAAGCGCGGCACGTCGTAGAACTGTTGCGCGGCGCGCGCGGCCTGTGCGTCGCCGCCCGGGAAAGCCATGCCGCCGGCGCCGGCCACCGCCAGCACCTGCAGGAACTCGCGTCGATTCATACTGATTTCCGTCCGAGTCGTGCGCGCTCAGCGTTTGCCATAGCGCGCCAGGGCGGCGACGTCATCGTCGAGCATCTCGCCCACTTCCTTCTGCACCACGCGGCCCTGCCCGTCCAGCACGTACAGTTCCGGCAGCCCCTTGCGCTTGCCGAAGGCGTGGCGCAGGGCATCGGAATCCATCGTCGCGGGGAAGGTGTAGCCGCGCTGTTTCAGGTACGCCACTGCTTCATGCGGGTGCTTGTCGATGCTGATCGTCAGCACCTGCAGCGGTGTGCCGCGCGTCTTGTCGTACAGGGCCTGCAGGCGCGGGTTCTGCAGCGCGCAGAACGGACACCACGATGCCCAGATCTCGACGACCAGCGGCTTGCCGGCCCACTGCGAGGCAGGTACGGTGCGGCCGTCGAGCAGCTTCACGTCGGGCAGGTGGATCACGTCGCCGACTTCCGCGGCCTGAGCCAACTGCGCTGCCGCGCCAAACGCCGCGACCAGCGCGAGCATCCATGCGACCACGCCGCGCCGAGCCCGCATCATGCGCCCCTTACTGATTGACCGGCGATGCCGGATCGAGCAACAGCGCCATCACGTCGCGGATCTGCTGCTCGGTCAGGATGCCCTTGTGGCCGAAGCGCGGCATGTTGGAGCAGGCGCTGAACGCGTTCGAATCCCAGATCTTGCCCCACGTGTAGCGAACCACTTCCTGCGAGTTGCCGCGCAGCTTTCCGTACTGGTAGAGCGACGGCCCGATATTGCCGAACGAGATCTCGGCCTTGGTCAGCTGGTGGCAGGCGTAGCAGTTGCCGCCGTTGGTGCCGCCCACCGCGTCGGTGAACTGCATGCCCCGGCCGTTCTGCGCGATCTTCTCGCCTTCCTTCCAGTCGCCGAGCCAGTTGTTGTCAGCGGGATACTTCACCTGCTTCAGCTCGGCGGCTTCCACCTTCTTCGCCACGGCGGCCGGCACCTTGCTGCGATCTGGGTACTGGCTGCACGCCTTCTGCGTGGCGTCCTGGTTCAGCACACCCTCGACCGTGGCGGGTCCCTTGGACGTGAAGGACGATTCGATCATCTGGCGCACGTCGGCGTCGGTGACCTTTGTGGTCGCGCCCTTCGTCGTACCCTTTGCCGCCGTCTGCGCCAGCGCCTGCGTGCCGGCAGCCGAGAGCGCCACCATGGCGACCAGCGCCATCGTATGGAGTTTGTTCATGTCGTGGTCTCCTAGCGCTTCATGTTCGGGCCGTCGTACGTGCCGCCGTTGGCGTTCTTCGCCAGGAACATCGTCAGGGCGGTAATCACGTCGGAACCATAGGCCGGTTCGGGGAAGCGCTGCTGGCGCAGGCAGTCGTAAAGTCGGTGCTGCATCGTGCGGACCTCGCCCTGCGAGACGCGGTAGGCGGGCCACGTGGTGTACGCGGCCTCGGCACCCTTCGACGTCAGCAGGTTCGGGAGGTCTTGCAGGCGGATGCGCTGGCCATCCACGGCATGGCAGGTGGCGCAGGCGAAGTCATATGCGCCGCCGCGATAGAAGAACATCTTCTCGCCCAGCGCGTAGACCCGCTTTTCCTCGGGGTGCGTGAGCTGGACGTTCATCTTCACGCCGCGCGACTCGCCGGTCAGGTAGGCAGCCAGGCGTTCGATGTCGGACGGCTTGCCCTGCGACGAGAACGGGTTCTTCGTCGCTTCTTCCTGTGTCAGGCCCTGCAACGTCACGCGGCAGTAAGCCAGGCGCTGCTCCAGGTCCATGACCTTGTTGGTGTCCTTGAAGTAGCGCGGCAGTTCGGCGTAAGCGCCCTTGGTCACGCCCGGGCCCTTGCCCAGGTCGCACTGTTCGAGCGAGACGTTCTTCGGGCCGGCCGGCTTTTTCCACAGTTCCTCGCCGGCGGCTTCCCATAGTTCCGCGGGATTGCCTTCGGCCAGCATCTGACGGTACTTGGCGAGTTCTTCGGCGGTGCTGCCCTGCGCCAGCGCGGGCGCGGAGAGCGTGGTGGCGATCGCCGTGACGGCGGCGGCCACGGCCAGAACGGCAGGAGCGGCGCGGTAGGTGCGGCGGGGACTGCGGCGGGTATTGCTGCGGGTATTGCGCGGGGAAACCATCGGGGCGTTCTCCTCGCCATCTCGCCACATGGTCGGGCGGCGGACGGCTTGCTATGCGGGTCCGGCCCAGGGGCTCATGGCCGGACTTCCGGAAATCGCGCTCGGCGCTCGCGCTTGCAGCGGCGAACGCCTCGCGGACACATCAGGGCTTGAGGTAAGCGTAGCCTTCGTTGAACTGCAGGCGTGCCACTTCCACCACACCGGCGGGCACCACCTTGGCATCCATCAGCAGGTTCTGCTCGGAAATGTGGCGGGCGGCAAGCGTGTTGTGGCAAACGCGAAACTCCACGCCCGACGACGCCAGCGCAGCCACCGGGGCTTCGAACGTGTTGCCGCGCGAATCCTTGGCGCCTTCCACCAGGAAGTCGATGCCGTAGCCAAACGCTACGACGACGATCTTCGTATCCGGCGCGGCGTTCAGGTGATTGCGCAGATTGGCCATGGCACGCACGGCCTGATCGATGCCCTCTGACAACTGATAGACGACCTTGACGCGGCCCTTGCCCAGGATAGGCATGGACGCCTTCTCCTGTGCCGCTGCCTTGGCGGTGAGGCCGATGGCGGCCAGCGCCGCCGTGGCCCGAAAGAATGCTCGCCGCATGGTGCTTCCTCGCTTCGCCCTGGTCAGGCGATGGTGGCTTCGTCGGTACGCTTGTCGCCGCGGTTGTCGACCCAGGTCACAGTGACCTTGTCGCCCTTGGCACCGCCCTTGAACTTGAAATTCAGGAACGGATCCTTCGATACGGCCGGGCCGAACTGGGCGTGGAACACTTCCTTGCCCTTGCACGTGGCGATCACGGTCTGGATATGCCAGGCCGGAATCGTCTTGCCGGAAGCGTCCTTGCGCTGGCCGGTCTCCATGTCGTGCTTCATCAGAATCTTGACGTCAACCACGCCGCCGTTTTCGGTGGCGCGAACGCGCATCGGGTCTGCCATGTGCTTCTCCTGTCAGCAGTAATCTGGAAATCTGGTCCGTGTTCTCGTCTGAACGATGGGGCGTCAGCCGCCGCAGCCGCCCAGCGTGACCTTGATTTCCTTCGATGCCACGTACCACTTGCCGCCGGCCTTGACCGCGGCGTGGACGACCGAGGTCTGGCCCATCTTCACGCGCGTGGAGACGAACGGCTCGGTGCCGGCCGGAATCGTGAAATCGGCGGCCAGCGTGTTCGGGTTCTTTTCCACCAGGATAGCGATCTGCTCGGTATCGGGGATGTTGCTGGTCACGGCCACCGGCACCACGGCACCGTTCTCGGCGATGTCAGGTGCGATGAAGGTGATGGCCGAGCTCTTCTCGGTACCGCTGCCGCCCAGCGCCTTGATCACGTCGGCCACGCTCTTGCCGTCGAAGGCCGTCTTGTTCCACTCCGCGGCCTGCGCCTCGCTGATCAGGCCGGTGGCGGCCATCAGCGACAGCACAGCGGTCATCCGTAGCACGTCTCGTCGTTTCGCATTCATGTTGCTGTATTTCCTGTACTTGCCTTGCTTACCCGGTTTCCCTGGAAGCCGTTTCAAAATGATTCTGGCGCTCGCTCCACTGTCTGCAGCCGCGTGGCTGGCCAGAACTGCTTCGCTTCATTCTGAAACGACTTCTTGCGAACAGTGCGCCGGCATTGCTTTGGTATTTCGCCGGTCATCACGATGGATGTCCTACCGCCAGAAATGGCACGGGCCGCCGGAACATCGGACGGCCCGCGCGGACGTCGCGGCGCTTACTTGGCCGGGGCGCCAGCCAGCACCCACTCCACGACCGTCTTCAGGTCGGCATCGCTGACAGCGGCGTTAGCCGGCATCGGCACCGGACCCCAGACGCCCGAACCACCGTTCTTGACCTTCGCGGTCAGCTTCGCCAGGGCGGTCTTGTCGCCCTTGTACTTGGCTGCCACGTCCTTGTACGCCGGGCCGACCAGCTTCTTGTCGACCTGGTGGCAGCCCATGCAGGCGTTCTTGTTGGCGATTTCCTGGGCCTTGGCGGCATCCACGGCGTGCGCGGATGCGGCGGCGGCCAGGAGAGCGGCGGCGATGACAAACTGCTTCATGTTGTTGTGCTCCAAACTGATTGAGCCGTGGGGACGGCAAGGACGCGCTTGGGGGGGCGATCCCGCGGCGCGGCACGCGCTGGCCGCCGTTGGGCGGGCCTTCTTTCGGGCCTCTGGGCCTCCGGGCCTCTCGGGTGATCGGTGAGAGCGTCTCGGGCGGGTTGCGGCCAGTCCGCTATTTTGCCTCAAGATGCGGCAACGATACGGATTCGCACGTGATATCCATATGCGCAAAAATGCGGGAACGGCGGCTAAATATACGGGTTAACCCTCGAAATCATCGCCCAGCGAGCATCCGACCGGCCCACAGCCGCCCGCCGAACACGTTGAGTAGCAGTCCGGCCATTACCACCAGGGCGCCAGCCCATTGTGTCAGCGCCAATGCTTCGCCCAGCAGCAGGTGTGCGGAGACCAGGCCGACCACCGGCACCAGCAGCGTCAGCGGCGCCACCTTGCTGGCCGCGTAGCGCGTCAGCAGGCGGCCCCACATCGTGTAGCCGAACAGCGTGGCGCAGAACGCCAGGTAGCAGACCGCGAACACACCCATGCCGGAGATATTGGTCAGCGCCTGCGTCATCCGGGCCGGGCCCTCGAACCAGAGCGACAGCAGCGCGAACGGCACGATCGGGATCAGCGCGCCCCACACCACCAGGCCCAGCAGATCCACCGGCCCAATCTTCTTGCTGACGATGTTGCCCGTGGCCCAGCACAGGGCGGCGCACAGCGTCAGCAGGAAGCCGGCCAGCGTCATGCCGCCCGGGCCGTGAGCGGCGCCGCTGCCGATCAGGGCGAGCCCGCAGGCGGCGATGGCCATGCCAGCGATGTTGTGCCAGCGCACCGGCTCGCCAAGCCAGAACCCGGCGATGGCCACGGTGAAGAACACCTGCGACTGCAGCACCAGCGATGCCAGCCCCGCCGGCATCCCGACGGCCATCGCGTAGAACAGGAACACGAACTGCCCAAGGCTGATGGTGGCGCCGTAGGCCACCAGCATCCGCAGCGGAATGCGTGGCCGAGGGATAAAGAAAACAGCCGGAAACGCCACCAGGCAGAAGCGCAGCGCGCCCAGCAGCATTGGCGGCACGCCGACGAGGCCGACCTTGATGACGACGAAATTGACGCCCCAGACCACGATGATGGCCAGGGCAAGCAGACGGTCTTTGGCTTGCATGATCGAAGAGGGATCGCCGCATCCCTGGGGGCGGGATGACCGGCACGGCTAGCGTATCAGCCCGTGGCGGCGCGGCGTTGCACGATCCTGCGGTTTTGCGGCGTGTAGGGTGAGCGGGGCGTGTGGGGCAGCCGGCACTCTGTCAGTGAGTCAGGCGCCCAGCATGTCGGCCCAGATGCTGTGGGCCCAGGCAAGTCCGTACTCACCTTCCCGCCTGCTTGGCGCGACGGACAGCCCGCCGGACCCCGGCACGGTCAGCATGGTTTTCTCGCCGGCATCGTAGCGATGCACGCTGGCCACGTGGATGGCCTCGTTCGACGACGTGAAGCTGTAGCAGGTGTTGGTGTAGACCGGCTCCGGGTCCGGATCCTGACCGGCCAGCAGCCGCAGGATCGCGGCGGCGGCCACCTTGCCGTGCTGATTGGCCATCGTGCCGGACTTGGGCATCAGCGGCGCGATCTGGACGGCGTCGCCAAGGACGTGGATGTCAGGCGCCACGGTCGACGCCATGGTCAGGAAGTCGACCTCGCACCAGCGGCCGTTGGCCGTCGCCAGACCGCTGGCCACGGCGATGGCGCCGGCGCGCTGCGGTGGCAGCAGGTTGATGACGTCGGCCCGCTCGTCGTCCTGCACGTCAAAGCGGATCGTGCGTGTGGCCGGATCGACATCGACGGTCTCGAACTGCGGCCGGTACTCGATCATCCCCTTGTAGCGTGTCTCCCAGACCTTGCGGAACAACGCGCCCTTCGACGTGATGTCCGGGTTCGCGTCGAGCACGAGCACCTTGCTGCGCGGCTTGTGTTGCTTGAGATAGTCGGCAACCAGGCAGGCCCGCTCGTACGGCCCGGGTGGGCAACGATACGGCGCCAGCGGGATCGTGATCGCGAACGTACCGCCATCGGGCATCGCCGCGAGCTGGCGGCGCAGCACGTCGGTCTGCGGACCGGCCTTCCAGGCGTGCACGATCTGATCCCCGCCAGGACGTGCCAGACCTGGGATCGCGCTGGACTGCATCTCCACGCCGGGGGACAGGATCAGGCGGTCATACGGCAGCGTCCCTCCGCCCGCCACCCGGACAGTGCGTGCCGCCGGGTCGATCGCCGTGACCGTGTCGCGCACGTGCTTCACGCCGTGACGACTCACCAGCGTGTCGTAGGGCAGCGTGATGTCGGCCATCTGGCGATAGCCGGCGACAACGAGATTCGACAGCGGGCAGGACACAAACGCCTCGTCGGGCTCGATCAGCGTGACGTCGACAGCACCGTGACTCCAGGTGCGCAGGTAGCGTGCGGCCGTGGCACCGCCAAAGCCACCGCCGACCACCACGACCTTCGCTGCGGTTGCTGCGCGCGCCTGACGCGGCGTCAACATGCCGAGCGTGGTGGCCGCGACACCGGCCAGGGCGGCCTGTAGGACAGAGCGTCTTTGCATGGGCTATTTCTGGTCGGCGAACCACGCGGCCATCGCGAGGATCTGCGCGTCGCTATAGCCCTTGGCGATTTGCGGCATCACGGTCCCGGAGCGCTTGCCGTTCTTGAAATTGAACATCAGCTCGACGAGATCGGCCTGCTGCCGGCCCGCCAGTCGCGGAATCGGACCGTCCGCGGGCGGCTTGCCGTCCGTGCCGTGGCAGACCGCGCAGGACGCGGCGAGATTGCGCGCCTGCATCGTGCGGGCCGCCTGCGCCTCCACGGTCAGCTTGCCGGCTTCGGCCGGCCCGGCGGGTGCCGAAGCCGGCTGCGCGAGCGCCAGCGACGGCGCCACGCAGAAACCCGCCACGACGCCCCTCAGGTACCGCGGCGCGAGCGTCATGTCGCTTACGGCAGGTTGCGGCCCGGCGGCAGCGCCACCGGCGACGAGACCGGCGCGGCCACAGGGCTCGTGGTCGCGCCACCGGACGTGCCCATCGACGCGGGCGCGTCGGAGTTCACGGGGGCGTTGGGTGCGCTACCCGGCACCGACTGGACCGGCGCCGGCGTACCCACCGCTTCGCTGCCGGTGTTGCCGTTCTGCGAGCTACCCAATGCATCCAGACGGGCGCGCTCGGATTCGCTGATGTAGTCGAACGCCTTGACCACCTTCTGCACGCCGCTGGAGTTGCGGGCCACGTCCGTGGCCTTGTCGCCTTCGGCATTGGTCACGATGCCCAGCAGATAGACCACGCCCTTATCCGTCGTAACCTTGATCGAATTGGCGGGAACGCCCTCGGCGGTCACCATCAGCGTCTTGACCTTGCTGGTCAGGTACGCGTCATTGCTGCGCGTCATGAAGCCCGGCGAGGCCGTGACCTGGAGTTCGTTCACCACGTCACGCGTGTTCTGCAGGCCGCGCACGTACTGTTCGACCTGCTGCTTGACGTCGGCATTGCTGACTTCGCCCACCAGCAGCACCTTGCGGTTGAACACCGCCGCCTCCACGCGGGCCTTGTCGCCGCTGAAGCGCGAGCTCAGCGTGCTGTCGATTTCCATCTGCAGGCCACGGTCGATCGTCTGCGTGCCCGTGGGCCGGCGGTCGGTGGCCATCACCACGCCGGTACCGACCGCGCCGGCCAGCACCGGGAAGCAGCCGGCGAGCTGCGTGGCCGACACGATCAGTGCGGCCACGGTGACGGCCGTGCGTGCGATACGGGCCGGGGAAGTCTTCTTCTGGTTAGTCTTGGTCACGTTCGTCATGCGGTCCTTTGCAGGAAATCAGGTTGCAGCGGTTTGCAGGGCGGTTGCGCGGCTGTGGATATCACTGTGGATGACGCCGCAAAACCTGTGGATACGTTGTGGGCAGGCCTGTGAATAACCCGGGATAACTCGCGGGCGTCCACTGGCGTGGTCCTTATGCCTCACCCAGCAGTGCCTCGTCGATACCGTCGCAGAGGCAATGCAGTGTCAGCAGATGCACTTCCTGGATCCGCGCGGTCCGATCGCTCGGCACGCACAGGTCAATGTCGAATTCGTCCAGCACCGTGGCGATCTTGCCGCCACCCTTGCCGGTCAGCGCCACCACGCTCATGTCGCGCTGGTGCGCGGCGTGGATGGCCGCGATCACGTTGGCCGAATTGCCCGAAGTGGAGAGCGCCAGCAGGATGTCGCCGGGCTGGCCCAGGGCTTCCACCTGCTTGGAGAACACCACCGAAAAATCGTAGTCGTTGCCAATCGCCGTCAGGATCGAACTGTCCGTGGTCAGGGCGATGGCCGCCAGGCCCGGGCGCTCGCGCTCGAACCGGCCAACCAGTTCGGCCGCGAAATGCTGGGCGTCCGCGGCCGAGCCGCCGTTGCCGCAGGCCAGGATCTTGTTGCCGCTGGTCAGGGCCGCGACCATCCGCTCCACGGCGGCGTCAATGTGAGGCGCCATCAGCGTGGCGGCCATCCGCTTGGTCTCGGCACTGTCCAGGAATTGCTGCTCGATACTTTCAATACTCATGGCTTGATGACTTCTGCACAATCCCGCGCATTATGACGCAGGCCCCTCGCCGCCGCCCTCGGAATCCAGCGCCCCGAGGTCGAACGCGTTCCGCAGCCATTCGAGCCGGCCCGGGTCCAGCGCCACCACGTCCACCCGGCATGGCGGCAGCCGGTCCAGCGTGGCAAGGTAATGACTGGCCGCGCGCAGCACGCGCCGCTGCTTGGTCAGCGTAATGCTTGCCGCCGCGCCGCCAAACCCGCGTCCGCCGCGCTTGCGCACCTCGACGAAAACCAGCGTATCGTCAGCAGCGCGCATGATCAGGTCAATCTCGCCGCCTTTGCAGCGATAATTGCGTTCGACCGCCACCAGACCCTGCCGCTGCAGGTAGGCAAGCGCGCGATCCTCGGCCAGCGCGCCTTGCCGCGTCGTGGACGATGCCGGCCGCGCCGGCAACGCGGATGGCGTGGTGGTTTTGAATGAGCGAATCAACGGAAGTTCTCCAAGCATGAGTGACTGGACCCTGCTGGCAAGCGGTCAGACCTACCCACCGGGCACGCTGTACGTGGTGGCCACGCCGATCGGCAACGTCGCCGACCTGTCCCTGCGCGCGCTGCACGTGCTCGGCCTGGCCGACGCAATCGCCTGTGAAGACACGCGCAACACCGGGCAACTGCTGACCCGCGTGGGGCTGCAGCGGCCGCTGGTCGCCGTGCACGAGCACAACGAGCGCGAGGCCGCCGTCCGTATCGTGGAACGCCTGCGGGCCGGGGAACGGATCGCCTATGTGTCCGATGCCGGCACGCCGGGTATTTCTGACCCGGGCGCTCGGCTGGTGGAAGCCGTGCGCGCGGCCGGACTCGGCGTGGTGCCGTTGCCGGGGCCGAGCGCCGCGGTCACGGCGCTGTCCGTCGCAGGCGACATGCTCGAGGCTGGCGAAGGCCGTTTCACGTTTGTCGGATTCCTGCCGGGCAAGCCCAAGGCCCGCGCGGACGAGATCGCCCGGCTGGCTGTGCTCGACCACGCCTGGGTCCTTTACGAAGCACCGCACCGCATTGCCGACACGCTGGCCGCGCTGGCGGCCGCCCTGCCCGGCACGCGCCGCCTGCTGATCGGGCGCGAACTGACCAAGCTGTTCGAGGAGACGCCCGTCCTGACCGTGGCGGAAGCCCCAGCCTGGCTTGCGAGCGAAGCTGCGCGCGGCAAGGGCGAGTTCGTGCTGGTCGTGGAAGGTGTGCGTCGGGCGGAAGCGGGCGATGAAGATGCGCCCGATGCGGAAGCGGTGCGCGTGCTGAAGCTGCTGCTGGCCGAGCTGCCAGCCAAGCGCGCAGCCAAACTGGCGGCCGCGATCACCGGCGCGAAGACGGATGCGCTCTACCAGCTCGCGCTCGCGCAGCGTGCTGAGTGAGAAAAATCTGAATTGGGAGGGGGGCTGCAGGCGGGCGGTTGAGCGGGGAGCGAGAGGATCGATCCGGCCGGCCTGCATCGCGGATCAGGGGCGCTTGCGCTTGACCGTGGACTTCCTGGCCTTCGACTTCGTCGGCACCAGCGCATTGGCGGTATCCGGCATCTCGTCGGCGCCGCTGCCATCGCCGGCCTCGGTGCCACCCGCCTCGATCTCGGGGCCCAGGGCCGCCACTTCGGTGCGGGACAGCCGGCGGATTTCCACCTTGGTCGAGCCACTATTGACGAAGCTCAGGCGCTTGGCTGCCGCGTACGACAGGTCGAGGATCCGGTTGCCATGATAGGGGCCACGGTCGTTGATCCGCACCACGGCCACCTTGTTGTTGCTGAGATTGCGCACCAGCACCCAGCTGTCTAGCGGCAGGGTCGGGTGAGCCGCCGTCATGGCGCGCATGTCGAAGCGTTCGCCATTGGCGGTCTTGCGGCCGTGAAAGCCCTTGCCGTACCAGGATGCCGTGCCACGCTGCTCGAACGTACCCATGTCCGCGCGCAGGCCGTCGATCGACGATTGCGCCGGCGCGCCTTCATCGAGGCCGAACAGGTTCCAGCTACCGCGATCGTCGGACTTGGCCGTCGCCGGCGCGTTCGTGCCGGACTTCGACCGTGCGGACTTGGTCGGGATCGCGCCTTGCGTCGATGCGTTCTCGGTGTCGCCGCCCGGCGGCGTCGCGCACGCGGCCATCACCAACGCCGATACGATGATCGCGCATTGACGAAGGAAGCGTGTGGAGCCGGGCGCTATCGTGCGCACGGACTCCGGGCGGAGTGCGGGCTGGCTAAACATAGGCGCGCAGTCTAACAGAGTCGTATTGAAGCTAGTGCCTTGATTTTGTTACGAAACTTAAGCAAAAGGTGCTTAAACTGGTGTCAATTCCCCGCAATCCACGGCGTGGCAAGGGATTGCGCCGGATACCCCGGGGCGGGTTCTTGATGGAGCGTGCACGGCTTATGCTGCACTTTCTGTGTGGCATCGCACGTATCGGGGTCGATGACCGAGCGATGACGCACGCATGACGCGGCTACAATGACTCACCTGCCGAGGCCGGTGTCCAGCCTCAAAATATGCCGCAACAAGCACAAATGAAAGCCCTCCTGATCCCCGTCACGCCCTTCCAGCAAAACTGTTCGCTACTGATCGACGAGACCACGCAGCGCGCGGCCGTTTGCGATCCCGGTGGCGATCTCGACCGCATCCTCTCGGCGGTCAAGGAGCAAGGCGTCACGCTGGAGAAGATCTTTCTGACGCACGGGCACGTCGATCACTGCGCCGGCGCCGCGACGCTATCGCGCCAGCTCGGCATTCCGATCGAGGGGCCGCAGCAGGAGGAACGCTTCTGGATCGAGCAGCTGCCCGAGCAGACGCGGCGATTCGGCTTTGGGCATCCCGAGGCTTTCGAGCCGGACCGCTGGCTCGAGAACGGCGACACGGTCACGTTTGGCAACGAGACGCTCGAGGTCTATCACTGCCCGGGCCATACGCCGGGCCACGTTGTGTTTTTCTCGCGCCCCAACAAGCTCGCCATCGTCGGCGATGTGTTGTTCGCCGGCTCGATCGGGCGCACCGACTTCCCGCGCGGCAACCACGCGGATCTGATCCGCTCGATCCGCACCCGGCTCTGGCCGTTGGGTGACGACGTGACGTTCGTGCCGGGTCACGGCCCGGTCTCCACGTTCGGCGAGGAGCGTCGCAACAATCCGTTCGTGGCCGATCACCTGATCGACGTGGCCTGACCCATGGCGAAAAAACAGGCGCCGGACACGCGTCCCGAGATCTACGTCAGTACCGACGTGGAGGCCGACGGCCCGATCCCGGGCCCACATTCGATGCTGTCTTTCGCATCGGTGGCGATGCTGGCAGACAAGACTGTTGTCGGCACGTTCTCCGCGAACCTGGAGACCTTGCCCGGCGCGGCCGGTCATCCTGTACAGATGCAATGGTGGAAAACGCAGCCCGAAGCCTGGGCGGCGTGCCGGCGTGACCTGCAGCGTCCCGAGGACGCCATGCCGCGTTACGTCGAATGGGTCGAAAGCCTGCCCGGCAAGCCGGTGTTCGTCGCGTTCCCAGCCGGCTTCGATTTCACATGGGTGTTCTGGTACATGATGCGGTTCGTAGGCCGGTCACCCTTCGGCTGGGCCGCGCTCGACATCAAGACCGTCGGCTTCGCGCTGACCGGGCTGCCCTACCGTAAAGCGGTCAAGGCGGCCTTTCCCGCCCATTGGCACGATCCGCTGCCCCATACGCACGTGGCGCTCGACGACGCGCTCGAGCAAGGGGCGCTGTTCTGCAACATGCTGACCGAACTGCGCGCACGGGAAGCCGCCCTGGCTGCCCTGCCCCCGGCGGCGGACACACCGGAAAGCGATCCCAAACCCGCAGTGTGAATGTTGGATCGCTTTCGGTGCATTTGAGGCCGAACAGGCGCACCGCCTTGGTGCGGCAACCAACACCTGTTCGATCCATGCCGCATCGATAGCATGGCAAACGTCACCTATAGTAGAAGCGTGCAATTGGTGGCGTGAGGTGGCGTGAGCGTTCGCGCCGCCTGTGCCCGCCAGCGATCCCTGACGGTGCGCCGAGGAGGTGTGGCCATGCGATTCCATCCCGATCTTCATCTCAAGGATCTTTCCGGCCGGTTGCACTGGCCGCACCGTCCTGGTGCGCATACCGATATCGTCACGCACTACCATTCCGTCACGGAAGATGCGGAAGTCGCCCAGGCGACGATCTACGTGAGCGCGGTCACGGCGGTCGTGCTGTTGGTCGTCCTGGCAGGAATCTCTTTCGGTCAGGAGGTCATGCACTGGCTGGGCGTCAATTGAACGGCCCCGTCTGAAGCACACTCCCTGTCTGACCGGCCGGCCTCCACCTCTGGTGGGGGCCGGTTCTATTTCAGGGGTGGAAAACTGGCGCTCAACCCAGCAGTTGGGCCACGTTCTCCGGCGGACGCCCGATCGCCGCGCGGCGGTTGCGGACCACCACCGGTCGCTGCAGCAGAATCGGGTTGTCGGCCACGGCGGCCAGCAGTTCGGCGTCGGTCAGGCCGGGATCGGCAAGATCCAGCTCCTTGTAGGCGCTTTCGCCATCGCGGATCATGGCGCGCACCGGCACGCCCAGCATCGTGTGGAGCTGGCGCAGCGTGGCGAGCGACGGCGGCGTCTTGAGGTATTCCACGATCTCCACCGGTTCGCCCAGGCGCTGCGCTGCCGATTCGACCAGCGCGAGCGTTTCGCGCGATTTCGAGCAGCGGGGGTTATGGTAGATCGTGATCATGACGGCTTCCTTCGGCCTGTTCCGGCAGTCTGTGTTGAACTACCCGCACTATATACAACCGCACGCGGCAACGGACAGGCAACGGCCAGGCAACGATTGCTGGCTGGCACGCATTATGCGCGACCCGGCCTATCGCTGAACCATGGCCAGCGACGACGTGCCATGGCAGATTGACCCCTCAGAATCTCCTTCGGAATCCAACGTGTCCGCCCTCCCCACCATCGCGCGCAAGCCTTACCGGCTGCGCGACGCCACCACTGACGACGTCCCGGCGATCCACGCCATCTACGCCCACCACGTGCAACACGGCCGCGCCTCGTTCGAGGAAGTGGCGCCGACCGTCGACGAGATGCGGCACCGGTTCGGCGAGGTCCTCAAGAAGGGCCTGCCGTATATCGTCGCCGAACGCGATGGCGAGATCCTTGGCTATGCCTATGCGTCGAGTTATCGCGCTCGCAGCGCCTACCGCTTCGCCATCGAGGACTCGATCTATATCGACCATCGCCATACCGGCGAAGGGCTGGGCCGCGCGCTGCTGGCCGAACTGATCACGCGCTGCGAGACCGGGCCGTGGCGTCAGATGGTGGCCGTGGTGGCGCTGACCGCGTCCGGTGAGGGCGCCGGTTCCGTGGCCGTGCACGAGCGGCTGGGATTCCGTACCGTCGGGCGGCTGGAATCGGTCGGTCTCAAGCACGGTCAGTGGATCGACACCCTGCTGATGCAGCGCCCGCTTGGCGTCGGAGACGCGACGATCCCCGACTGATTGACTGACCGGTCGCCTTTGCGGCGTCAGTCCACATCAGTCCACCATCGCGGGCACGGCGGCTTCGCACCAGGCGCGAAGGTGGTCAAAGCTGCGCGCCACCGGGTCGGAGCCGCGATTCATGTTCTCCATGCGCAGAACCTCGACGCGCGACAGGCCAATCGTCCCCAGCACGTACTTCAGGTATGGCGTGAAGAAATCCTGCTGACTGCCGGGCCCGTCGTGAAACGCGCCGCCGCAGGCCACCACGGCCAGCACCGGGCGGTCTCGCAGCAGGCCCTGCTTGCCTTGCGGCGTGCTCCGGAAGGTCCGCCCCGGCCGCACGACCACGTCGATCCACGTCTTGAGCGTGGCCGGCACCGTGAAATTGTGGATCGGCGTGGTGATCAGCACCATGTCCGCAGACTCGAGTTCGGCAATCAGGCGCTCGGAGAGCATCAGCGCCGGGGCCTGCTCGTCACCGCCGGCCGCCACGGCAAGATTCGCGTCTGTGAACGCCGCGTCGATGGGCGGCAGCGGCTCGGCACCGAGATCGCGTTCGATCACGGTCAGCGGTCCGCGATGCGCGGCCAGCCGTTCGCGTACGACGGACCCAGCCTGGCGGCTGTGTGATCGCTCGCCGCGCGGGCTGACGTTCAGGTGTAGCAATGTGGTCATGTCTGGAGGCGTATGGTCGGCCCGTGGTTCGGCCCATTAGTTCGGCCCATGAATTCGGCGCCAGTGATCGACTCACTCAGTCGAACACGTAGTTGAACCGTAGCGCCCGGGCCAGCAGGCCGTTGCGGTAGTAGAAGCGGTGGCCGAGCACATTGTCGAGCGGCGTGTCCAGCACCAGCCGCGCGCATCCCTGCGCGTGCGCTTTCGTCTTCAGCCAGTCCATCAGCATCTGGCCGTACCCACCGCTGCGCGCGGCGGCGTCAGTGACCAGATCGTCGACATAGCAGTACGGCCCATAGACGAGGTTTTCCGCGTACCGATAGCCAGCCAGCGCCACCAACGGGCCATCGTTCCACAGACCGACCAGACGGTAGCCGTCGCCGGTCTGCCGCTGCCAACGCGTGACCAGCTCGTCCGCGTCCTGCAGATGCGGGCGCAACTGGTGCATCAGGGGAAACGCCGCAGCCACGTCTCCGGGCGTATCGATGCCGCGGATCTCGATCTGCTCCGCGGTGACGCCGTTCATGGCCGGCCCCCGGGCGAGGCTGGCGGCGGCGCGAAATGCAAGCCGACCGCAATGCGGTTCCAGGCGTTGATCGAGGCAATCGCGGCTGCCAGCAACATCAGTTCCTGCTCGCTGAACACCGTCCGCGCGGTGGCGAAGGCCACATCGCGCGCGGCGGGATCGTTCATGGACGTCAGCGCCTCGGCCCAGCCTAGCGCCGCGGCTTCGCGCGCCGTGTAGATGCCCGCGTCGCGCCAGCCGGCCAGCAGGTCGAACTTGCGCGGGTCGATATCGAGTTTGCGCGCAATGTTCAGATGGAACTGCAGGCAGAACGCGCAGCCGTTGATCTGCGAGACGCGCAGCTTGAGCAGCTCCGTCAGCGCTTTGTCCATCCCCGCCGCTTCCACTGCCTTGCTTACCCCGCTCAGCGCCGCGTAGACGTCGGACGCCGATTTCGTGAAGGTCTGGAAATCCATGACTGGCTCCTTGCGATAAGATGTCAGAGTTCGAAGATTAATGTAAGAGCTCTGACATTATGGGAAAGACCCTGTCATCCAAAGGGAAAAACAAAGGGAAGAAGGCAGACGCGGAGGAAGCGGCTCGGATTCCCGCACCCGGTGAAGGCAAGCGCGGCGAGAGCGGCTATCTGGCGTACCTGCTGCGGCAGGCCAGCGCGGCCAATCGCCTGAACATGGAACGCCTGCTGGCCGATCTTGGTGTGACCCTGCCGCAGTTCTTCGTACTGACGATGCTCGGCGCCTACCCCGGCATTTCCGGTGCCGACGTCGCGCGGCTGGCGATGCTGACCCCGCAGACGGTCAGCGTGATCATGAACAACCTGGAGAAGATGGGCGCGATCGCGCGTCAGCCTCATCCGGTGCACGGCCGCATCCAGACGATCGCGCTGACGGAGAGCGGGCAGGCATTGCTGGCCGAGTGCAAGGTACGCGCGCGGGAGGCCGATAAGCGACTGCGCGCCGGGCTCACCGCCGAAGAAGAGCAGATCGTGCGGCGATGGCTGGTAAGCCTGGCCGTGCCGGACGAAGACGCCGCCGAATGAAAAAAGGCCCGCGGACGAGTGTCTCGCGGGCCATCATCACAACCAAGGGGTACTACAGTTCGCGGGGGCGCGTCTTGTTCAGGCCATCAGGTCCGACAGTGCCAGCGCGACGACCTTGGTGGCACGGTTCAGGTCGTTCAGACGCAGGTTCTCGTCCGAGTTGTGGCCGCGGGCTTCCATCAGCGTGCGCGGGCCGGCGCCGTACAGCACGGTCGGGATGCCACGGCTCGTGTAGTGGCGAGCGTCGGTGTAGAGCGGCACGCCCTGCACCGGAATCTCCACGCCGAAGACCGACTCGGCGCGTTGCTTCAGGGCACCGATCAGCTTCTCCACGCCCGGCAGTTCCGACAGCGGTTCGGCCAGGATGATGCGCTCTACCTTCACCTCGATGCCCGGACGCTCCTTGGCGGCCTTCTCCACGACAGCGCGGAGCTCGCCTTCGGCGTCGAAACCGATCTCTTCCGGAATCATGCGGCGGTCCACGCGGAACGTGACCAGGTCAGGCACCACGTTGGTGTTGATGCCACCCTTGATCAGGCCGACGTTCAGCGTGGCAGTGTCGATGCCGAGCACCTTGCTCTTGCGCGTGGCCAGTTCGGCCCGCAGGCCGTAGATCGCCTGCAGGATGTGCGTGGCGGCCTCGATCGCGTCCACGCCAGTGTGCGGCATGGCGGCGTGGCCCTGCTTGCCCTTGACGGTGACTTCCACGTGCAGACAGCCGTTGTGGGCCGACGTGATGCCGTACGAGAAGCCGGCCGAGATTGCGTAATCGGGCTTGGTCAGGCCTTCGTCGAGCAGGAACTTCGGACCGATGTCGCCACCGGTTTCCTCGTCATAGGTGAACTGCAGTTCGACGGTGCCGTTCAGCTTCGCGCCCTGCTTCTCGGCTTCCTGAAGCGCCAGCACGGCGTAGGCGTAGGTGGCGAAGTCCGACTTCGACACGGCCACGCCACGGCCGAACATCACCGGGCCATGTTCGCTGTCAGCGATCTCGCCGCCGTACGGGTCCTTGGTCCAGCCCAGGCCCGGAGGCACCACGTCACCGTGGGCGTTCATCGCGATGGTCGGTCCACCGTTGCCGAACGTCTTGCGCACCAGCAGGTTGGTCGCGCTGATCATGCCGGCTGCACGGACCTTGTCTTCGGGCACCTTGTGGGCCTCGACCTTGAATCCCAGCCCTTCGAGCAGTTCCTTGGCGCGCTTGCCATGGGCGTCGCAATCGCCGGGGGGGTTGTCCGACGGCACCTTGACCAGCTCGGCCAGGAACGCTTCCTGTTGCGGGCGGTGTTGGTCGATATATTGCGTCAGCGTGGTTTCAACGGGATTCATGTTGTCTCGTGCGGTCATCTTCGTTATCTCTGGAGTTTTCGGGGCGACGCCGATGGCGGCGCTTATTGGGGGCGATGGAAGTGCTCGACGAAATCGGCGAACACACGCGCGGCCGTCTGGGCGTCTTCCGACGTCATGGTTTCGGTGGGGTGATGGCTGATGCCGCCGTTGCCGCAGCGAACGAACAGCATGGCCACATCGGCGATGGCGGCAATGGCCATGGCGTCATGGCCCGCGCCGGAGGGCAGGTGATGCACGGGCACGCCCTGGCGCTCTACTGCCGCGGCCCATTGGGACTGCAGCCACGGCGCGCACGGAACGCTGGCGGCTTCGTGCGTCTTGCGGATCTGCGAGCGGACGTTGCGGCGCGCGCAAACACGTTCGATTTCGGCCAGCACGTCGTTGACGGCGGCCTCGCGCTCGGCGTCATCGCCAGCGCGGATATCGATGGAAAACACCGCGCGGCCCGGAACCACATTGGTGGCGCCGTTCGGCACATTGAACTGGCCGACCGTGCCGACCAGGCCCGGCTTGCCGCCGCAGCGCTTCTCGATGAAGAGGCCGATCTCCGCGCCGGCCATCGCGGCGTCGCGGCGCATGTCCATCGGCACCGTGCCGGCGTGGCCGGCCAGGCCTTCCAGCTCGACGATGAAGCGCGTGGCGCCAGAGATGGCGGTAACCACTCCCACGGGCAGGCCTTCGTTCAGCAGCACCGGACCTTGCTCGATGTGAACCTCGATGAAGGCCAGCACCTGGCTGCGATCGTGCTTCGCGGCGGGCAGTTGCCCGGCATCGAACCCGGCCGCGCGCATCACTTCGCGCATGGTCTTGCCCGAGTCATCGACGTTGTCGAGCACATTGGTATCGAACGTGCCCGCGATGGCGCGGCTGCCCAGCAGCGTGGCCTTGAAGCGCACGCCCTCTTCCTCGGCAAACCCGACCACTTCGAGCGCGAACGGAAAGCGCTTGCCCTGGCGGTTCCACTCGGCCACACAGGCGATCGGCAGGATCACGCCGAGGTTGCCGTCGTAGCGACCCGCGTCGCGCACGGTGTCGAAGTGGGAACCCGTCAGCAGCGCCGGGGCGTTTGGCGTGGTGCCTTCATAGCGGCCGATCACGTTGCCGGCGGCATCGCGGCGCACGGTCATGCCCGCAGCTTCCATCCATTCGGTCAGCAGCGCGGCGGCGCCGTGATGGGCCTCGGTCAGATAGGTGCGGGTAAGGATGCCGGGCTGATCGGTATGAACGGCCAGGGCGTCGGCCCAGGTCATGATGCGCGTGCCGGTTTCAGCGGACAACGGCGTAGGGGTTGCTGCCATGTGTGTGTCTCTCCTGCTGGTGGTGCGTGAGCTCGGTCGAGGAAATCCTGGCGGGAGGGCCAGTCAAGGCAGGCGCCCGGTGCCGTAGCTCTATTCTGTGCGATTCATGTTAGCACAGTGAATTCAAAAATTGCATACAAAAATGATATGCACTATATTGGCCTCCACGCACCAACAATCCGCTGCGGACAATCCGGTCCGGACAAGTGGATTGCGTGGATTCCGCCTCAACAGGGGGGCTTTCCGCGCGGGATATGGCTCTCGGGCCGATTTCCCGTGGTGATGCCAGGCCCGCCGCGCATCCGCCCTCCCGCGCCATGTGACGGCAGGTAGTCCTGAATCAGATCAGGGCCGGCCAGCGACGCAAAGACGTCTCATCTGGACCGCGCCCGGCACGGAGACAACAATGCAGCAAGCCGTACCCTCGCAGCGCGCCGCTGGTGCACGCCTGCACACCCGATTCACCCGCTCCCTGTTCGGTCAGGTGCTGATCGCGCTGGTGATCGGCACCCTGCTCGGGCTGTTTTTCCCCGAGTTCGCCGCCAAGCTCAAGCCGCTGGGCGATGCCTTCATCAAGCTGATCAAGATGCTGATCGGCCCCATCGTGTTCTGCGTGGTCGTGGCGGGCATCTGCGGCGCCGGGGAGCTGAAGAAGGTCGGGCGCGTCGGCATCAAGGCCGTGGTCTATTTCGAGGTGGTCACGACCATCGCGCTGGCGCTGGGCGTGGTGCTGGCCTACGTGTTCCATCCGGGCACCGGCATGAACGTGAATCCGCGTTCGCTGGATATCTCAGCCATGTCGGCCTACATCGAATCCGCCGACAAGGTGAAGAGCGCGGGCATGGTCGATTTCCTGCTCAAGCTGATTCCGAACACGATCATGGGCGCATTCTCCAGTGGAGACGTGCTGCAGGTGCTGCTGGTCTCAATCCTGTTCGGCTGCGCGCTGTCCGTCGTGGGCGAATCCGGCCGGCCGCTGGTCAAGCTGATCGACACGTTCTCGCACACGCTGTTCAAGATGATGGGCTTCATCATCAAGCTGGCGCCGCTGGGCGTGCTGGGCGCGGTGGCGTTCACCGTGGGCAAGTACGGCATCGGCTCGCTCAAGCAGCTCGGGTTCCTGGTGATCCTGTTCTACGGCGCGGTGGTGATCTTCGTGGTCGGCGTGCTGGGGCTGATCATGCGGCTGTGCGGCTTCTCGGTGCTGAAGCTGATTCGTTACCTGCGTGCCGAATTGCTGGTGGTGCTCGGCACAGCGTCGTCCGACAGCGTGCTGCCGCAGGTGATGAAGAAGCTCGAGTACATGGGCATCCGCAAGTCGGTGGTCGGCCTGGTGATTCCCACCGGCTACTCATTCAACCTCGATGCATTCTCGATCTACCTGACGCTTGCCGCGGTGTTCATCGCGCAGGCCACCAACACGCCGCTGGCGCTGGGCGACCTGCTCGGCATCCTGGCCGTGGCACTGGTCACGTCGAAGGGCGCGCATGGCATTCCCGGTTCGGCGATCGTGATCCTGGCCGCGACACTCTCCGCCCATCCGGCGATCCCCGCCATCGGCCTGGTGCTGGTGCTGTCGGTGGATTGGTTCATCGGTATCGCCCGCGCGGTGGGCAACCTGATTGGCAACTGCGTAGCCACGGTAGTGGTGGCCGCCTGGGAGCACGACATCGACCGCGAACGGGCCCACGGCGTGCTCAATGGCACGATCCCGGCAGGTGAGCTGGAGGAAGGGCTGATGGTGCACGATCATGGCTCCGGGGAAGTCCCGGTACCGGCACCGCTGCCGGGGGTGGCCTCGGGGCGCTAGAATCACGCACATCCCACTCACCGCGCTGGCCTGCCAGGCGACGCGCGACACCATGCCCGAGCATATCGATCCAGACATGACCGCCGAGGCGATTGCCGACGATATCGTCGCCGCCATCGTCTCGCACCGCCTGCCGCCCGGCACCAAGCTGCGCGAGGAGGCGCTGGCCAGCGTCTATCGCGTCAGCCGCACCAAGGTTCGCGCCGCGTTGCTGATGCTGTCCAAGGACAAGGTCATCCAGATCGTGCCGGACAAGGGCGCGTTCGTGGCCAAGCCCAGCGCGGAAGAAGCACGCGAGGTGTTCACGGTGCGGCGCATCCTGGAGGCGGCACTGGCGCGCGAGTTCGTCGCCAAGGCCACGCCTGCAGACTACAAGCGCATCGAGAAACACCTGACCGCCGAACGCAAGTCGCTGGGCGGCAATGATGCCCAGACGCGTACCCGGCTGCTGGGCGATTTCCATATCGTGCTGGCCGAGGTGGTGGGCAACAGCGTGATGACCGGCATCATGCGCGAACTGTCGATGCGCAGCGCCGTGATCACGATGCTCTACCAGAGCCGCCGCGATGCGACGTGTTCATCGGACGAGCACCGCGCCTTTATCGACGCCGCGCGCGCGGGCGATGCCGAACTTGCCGTGAAGCTGATGGTCGAGCATCTGGCGCATGTGGAGGCCGCTCTGCACTTTGAGGAAGTACCGGCGGCGGCACGTGGCAAGGACCTGGTGGCCGCGTTGCTGGCCTGACGTTCGGAGCGAATGCGATAGGCTTGATCGGAGTCAAGGACGAAGAAGCGGGAGAGGCGCAATATTCACCTCGCCATGGAGTTGCGGGGGCGCACTTCATGAGCTCTCCCCGTCCTTCGCAAGAGGGACCGCCCGCAGACCGCAATGGCTGCGGGCTTTTTCTTTTGGGGGTTCGGTTTTTGCGGATCTGGTTCCGCGCTGACGGCGCCATAGCACCAACGCTTCAAACCCCTCAGACCCTGCCGCTCCAATACCCCGGCTTTGCAAACGCCTGTTTCAAGTGCTCGATGAAGAAGCGGATCTTGGCCGGCACCGGCCGCTGCTGCGGGTACACCGCGAGGATGTCGTAATCCGGCAGCGCGTACTCGTCGAGTACCGTGATCAGCTCCCCACTTTCCAGTTGCGGCAGGATCTCCCACGTCGAACGCCAGCCCAGTCCCAGGCTCTCGCCAGTCCAGCGATGCAATAGCTCGCCGTCGTTGCAGTCGAGATTGCCGTTCACGCGCACCGTCACGGTCTTACCGTTTTGCTGGAAGTACCAGCCACGCTGCTGCCCGCCTTGCAGGTTGAACGCG
Organism: Cupriavidus metallidurans CH34; assembly: GCF_000196015.1. Lineage (NCBI taxonomy): Bacteria > Pseudomonadati > Pseudomonadota > Betaproteobacteria > Burkholderiales > Burkholderiaceae > Cupriavidus > Cupriavidus metallidurans. Next base: position 3,721,755 of record NC_007973.1, read on the forward strand.
AGGCAGTTGTGCTTCTCCAGATCCTCGAGCGTGTGCGGCACGCCGTGCCTGGCAAAGTACGCGGGCGTGCCGCATACCACGCGCTTATTGGTCGCCAGCTTGATCGCCACGAAGTTCGGGTCGATCGCGCCCCCGATGCGGATGCCGACGTCATAGCCCTCGCGCACCAGATCCACCACGCGGTCGGTCAGGTTGAATGAAATCTGCACCTCGGGATTGGCGGCGAGAAAGGCCGGCGCGTGCGGCGCCACGTGCTTGCGCCCGAATGCGGCCGGTGCCGACACGATCAGGTGACCGGTGGCCTTGTGCTTGCCTTCGGCAATCAGCATCTCGGCGCGGTCCAGGTCGGCCAGCGCCTTCTTGCACTGCTCCATGAACGCGGCGCCCTGCTCGGTCACCACAATGCGGCGCGTGGAGCGATGCAGCAGCTTGACGCCGATGCGTGCCTCCAGCGCGTTGATGCGCCGGCCGATCATGACCGGCGTGACGTTCTGCGTCAGCGCGGCGGCGGCCATGCTGCCGTGTTCCACCACGGCGATGAATGCTTCGATCTGTTTGAGTTTGTCCATGCCAGCCCAGCTAAATGTCTCCTGCCGGCACATTGTGAGGCATCGGAGCCATATCGCGCATCCCCGGGGCGCTATGACGCCCATCCGGCCCACCAATCGTCACGCCCCGGAAGCTCCGTGCTGGACGACTGCTACGGCTGACGCTGGCGGTTCACGGCCTCGTTGATTTCCGCTGCTTCACCCAGCACGTGGGCCAGCCGGCGCAGCGGGGCGCTGCATTGCAACTGGGCGAACAACGCCAGGGCGCATCCAGCCACCAACACTGCGCCGTAGATCGCCACGAGCGCCGGGACGCCGCCGGGTGCCATGACCGCCACACCGTCGGCCAGGATCACCGCGGCGGGCCCAATGGCCAGGACCAGCGCCATGGTGCGGGCGCTGGCGTCCCAGAGCCGTGCCTGCAGCACCACGCGACGCTGGCGGGCGCGGAGCTGGAGCGCCGGAATGCGGCCAAGGCGTAGCAGCAGCGCGTTCTCGACCTCGCTTTGGGTATCGAGCCGACGCGTCAGCCAGCGAAGCGGATGCTGCAACGCAGCACGGCGATCGAGCAGCCTGATCACCCATGCGCCGACGTAGAACACCCCGCAAACGGCCAGCAGCACGTGAAAGACCTGCGGAAGCCACGCCGGCGGCACCTGCGCAAGCACCCGGTGCCACCACACCAGCGCGCCGCCGGCGACCAGCATCGGCACCAGCGCCAGGACAAAGCCGGCCCACAACACCGTGGCCAGACGGCTCTCGGCGGCCGGTCCGGCCTGCGGAGAGGCCTGGAGCGCTTCAATCAATTCGTAGGTGGTCGGCAGCCGCGAGTACATGGCAGAGCAAGGGCGATTCCAAACCTCTCATTTTGGCCCGATGGCGGCGCGACCGAAAGCCCGCAACGCCACCAGATTGCGCCGAACCCCTCGCCATGGGGGATCCGGCGAAGGTCTCGAACACATACTGCATCGCTCACATTCGATGCTCGATGCTGCGGCATTGCTAACTGCAGGTATCGAATCAACTGATCTCCCTTCTGTTTATCCACAGGCCGGTGCGGGCATAGCATCAGACCCAGAACAAATCCCACCCATTGTTTTGAATCGTATTGGAGACAGACATGCCGAAGATGAGAGCAGTCGACGCGGCCATCGCCGTACTGGAAAAGGAAGGCATCACCACCGCGTTCGGCGTGCCGGGCGCCGCCATCAACCCGTTCTACTCGGCCATGCGCCGCGCTGGCTCGATCCGCCACCTGCTGGCGCGCCACGTGGAAGGCGCCTCGCACATGGCCGAGGGCTACACCCGTGCCGAGCCGGGCAACATTGGCCTCTGCATCGGCACGTCGGGCCCCGCCGGCACGGACATGATCACGGGCCTTTACTCGGCCTGGGCGGATTCGATCCCCATTCTCTGCATCACCGGCCAGGCCCCGCGCGCCCGTCTGTACAAGGAAGATTTCCAGGCCGTCGATATCGAGTCGATCGCCAAGCCGGTGACCAAGTGGGCCGTGACCGTGCGCGAGCCGGCGCTGGTGCCGCAGGTGTTCCAGCAGGCGTTCCACCTGATGCGTTCGGGCCGCCCGGGTCCGGTGCTGATCGACCTGCCGTTCGACGTGCAGGTGGCCGAGATCGAATTCGATCCCGAAACGTACCAACCGCTGCAACCGTACAAGCCGGCCGCCTCGCGCGCCCAGATCGAGAAGGCCATCTCGATGCTGAACCAGGCCGAGCGTCCGCTGATCGTCTGCGGCGGCGGCGTGATCAACGCTAACGCGTCGGAACTGCTGGTCGAGTTCGCCGAGCTGGTCAATGTGCCCGTGGTGCCCACGCTGATGGGCTGGGGCGTGCTGGCCGACGACCACCCGCTGCAAGCCGGCATGGTGGGCCTGCAGACCTCGCACCGTTACGGCAACGCCACGCTGCTCGCCTCGGATTTCGTGATGGGCATCGGCAACCGCTGGGCCAACCGCCACACCGGCAGCGTCGACGTCTACACCAAGGGCCGCAAGTTCGTGCACGTCGACATCGAGCCCACGCAGATCGGCCGCGTGTTCGGTCCTGACCTCGGCATCGTCTCGGATGCCAAGGCCGCGCTGGAGCAGTTCGTCGAAGTGGCTCGCGAAATGAAGATGGCCGGCCGCCTGCCGTGCCGCAAGGCGTGGGTGGCCGACGTGCAGAAGCGCCGCCGCACGATGAAGCGCAAGAGCGACTTCGACAACGTGCCGGTCAAGCCGCAGCGCGTGTACCGCGAGATGAACCAGTACTTCCCGCGCGACGTGCGCTACGTGACGACGATCGGCCTGTCGCAGATCGCCGCCGCGCAGTTCCTGTCCGTGAACCAGCCGCGCCACTGGATCAACTGCGGCCAGGCAGGCCCGCTGGGCTGGACGATTCCCGCCGCCATCGGCGTGAAGACCGCCTCGCCGAACTCGGACATCGTGGCCATCTCGGGTGACTACGACTTCCAGTTCATGATCGAGGAACTGGCCGTGGCCGCGCAGTTCAAGGTGCCGTACATCCACGTGGTGGTGAACAACTCGTACCTGGGCCTGATCCGTCAGGCGCAGCGCAACTTCGAGATGGACTACTGCGTGCAGCTCGCGTTCGACAACATCAACGCGCCCGAGCTGGAAGGCTATGGCGTGGACCACGTGAAGGTTGTGGAAGGTCTCGGCTGCAAGGCAATCCGCGTGTTCAAGCCCGAAGACATCGCACCGGCCTTTGCCGAAGCGCGCGACCTGATGGCCGAGTTCTCGGTACCGGTAGTGGTCGAGGTGATCCTCGAGCGCGTCACCAACATCGCGATGGGTACCGAGATCGACAACATCAACGAGTTCGAGCCGATCGAGGACCTCGAGGGTGCCGTGGACGCCGATTCGGCGATCCTGGTCGAAGAGACCACGGCCTGAGTACCGAGTACCGCTTCCCCGTAGTACGCCACCCTGCCCCGCTCCACCGGGGTGGGTGTGGCGGTTTTTCCCAGACACCGAGAGAGACAAACAATGCCAAAGCTCGCAGCAAACCTGACGATGCTGTTTAACGAAGTCGGCTTCCTGGACCGCTTCGAGGCCGCCGCCCGCGCCGGATTCCGTGGCGTGGAGTTCCTGTTTCCGTACGCGTTTCACGCCGACCAGATCGCTGATCGCCTGAACCGCTTCCAGCTCGACCTCGTGCTGCACAACCTGCCCGCCGGAAAGTGGGAAGCGGGTGAGCGCGGCATCGCCTGCCACCCGGACCGCGTGGGCGAATTCCAGGACGGCGTGGGCGAGGCCATCAAGTACGCGAAGGTACTGGGCGTGCGCCAGTTGAACTGTCTGGTCGGCATCCTGCCGCAGAACGTGAAGCGCGAACAGGCGCAGGAAACGCTGGTGGAAAACCTGCGTTTCGCGGCCAATGCGCTGGCGCAGGAACATATCGATCTGCTGGTTGAACCGATCAACACGTTTGACATCCCGGGCTTCTTCCTGTCGCGCACGCAGCAGGCGATCGACCTGATTGGTCAGGTCAACGCGCCCAACCTCTACGTGCAGTACGACATCTATCACATGCAGCGCATGGAGGGCGAGATCGCCAATACGATCCGCGCCAACCTGCCGAAGATCAAGCACGTGCAGCTTGCCGACAACCCCGGCCGCAACGAGCCCGGCACCGGCGAGATCAATTACCAGTACCTGTTCCGCTTCCTCGACGAGATCGGCTACCAGGGCTGGATCGGCTGCGAATACAAGCCGAAGACGACCACCGAAGCCGGCCTGGGCTGGCGCGCGGCGCACGGCGTTTGAGCCGGCGTTCCGCTGAAATCCGAATCGAATTCTTTCTACTGACTGGAGACAAACATGGCAAACCAACGCAACGTCGGCTTTATCGGCCTGGGCATCATGGGCGCGCCGATGGCGGGTCACCTGCGCGCCGCCGGCCACACGCTGTTCGTGCATGACGTGAACCCGGCACCGCAGTTCCTGGTGGACGCAGGCGTCACCGTCTGCACCAGCGCCGAGGAAGTGGCCAAGCGTGCCGACATCGTGATCGTGATGGTGCCGGACACCCCGCACGTCGAAGCCGTGCTGTTCGGCGAAAAGGGTGTTGCCGCCGCCTTCAAGGCAGCCGGCAAGGAAGCCAGCTACAGCAAGATCGTCGTGGACATGAGCTCGATCTCGCCGATCGCCACGAAGGACTTCGCCGCGCGCATCAACAAGCTCGGCGCCTCGTACCTTGACGCACCGGTGTCGGGTGGTGAAGTGGGTGCCAAGGCCGCAACGCTGACCATCATGGTCGGTGGCCCGGCCGAAGCGTTCGACCAGGTCAAGCCGCTGTTCGAACTGATGGGCAAGAACATCACGCTGGTGGGCGGCAACGGCGACGGCCAAACCACCAAGGTGGCCAACCAGATCATCGTGGCGCTGAACATCCAGGCCGTGTCCGAAGCGCTGCTGTTCGCGTCGAAGGCTGGTGCCGATCCGGCAAAGGTGCGTCAGGCGCTGATGGGTGGCTTCGCGGCTTCGCGCATCCTGGAAGTGCACGGCGAGCGCATGGTCAAGCGCACCTTCGATCCGGGCTTCCGCATCGAACTGCACCAGAAGGACCTGAACCTGGCGCTGCAAGGCGCCAAGGCACTGGGCGTATCGCTGCCGAACACGTCGACGGCGCAGGAGCTGTTCAACGCGTGCGCCGCGAACGGCTTCGGCAAGCTCGATCACTCGGCACTGTGCCGCGCGATCGAAATCATGTCGAACCACGAGATCGCCAAGGGCGCGAAGTAAGCCCTCCCGCGGCTGCCCTGCCTGACGGCGGGCGGCCGCGTTGATTGTTGTCCTTGTTTTTCTGCTTGCGTTTCATTTCAGGACCCACATGTTTGCCACCGACGCCACCGCCGCCCTGCTGTCGCCGCAGCGCCAGGCCGGCACGCCCGACTATCGCGACGCCTCTCAAGCCCGCGCGCTGTTGCGCGATCTGTTCGATACGGCCGTCTCGGCCGTGAGCGCGACGCATTGCCTGCCGCCGCATTTGCCACAACCGCCGAAGGGACGCACCGTTGTGATCGGCGCGGGCAAGGCCGCCGCCGCGATGGCGCAGGCAGTAGAGGCGAACTGGAAGGGCGAACTGTCGGGGCTGGTGGTCACGCGCTATGGCCATGGCGCCGATTGCCAGCGCATCGAAGTCGTCGAGGCCGCGCACCCGGTGCCTGACGCCGCGGGCCAGCAGGCCGCGCAGCGCATGGTGGAACTGGTGCAGGGACTGACTGCCGACGACCTCGTGCTGTGCCTGATCTCCGGTGGCGGCTCCGCCCTGCTCGCCGCACCCGCGTCGGGCATCACGCTGGCGGACAAGCAGGCCGTGAACAAGGCGCTGCTGCGCAGCGGCGCGAGCATCGGCGAGATGAACTGCGTGCGCAAGCACCTGTCCGCGCTCAAGGGTGGCCGCCTGGCTCTGGCCTGCGCACCCGCGCGTGTGGAAACGCTGCTGATTTCCGATATTCCGGGCGATGATCCCACCTTGATCGCCAGCGGCCCGACACTGCCGGACGCCACCACTTGCGCGGATGCGCTCGCGGTCATCGCCAAGTACAACATCGATGTGCCCGCCAACGTGCGCGCGCATCTGGAGAGCGGCGCGGGTGAAACGCCAAAGCCCGGCGACACCCGTTTCGAAGGTCATCGCAACGTGACGCTGGCCAGCGCCCAGCAGTCGCTCGAAGCGGCCGCCGCACGCGCACGCGAACTCGGCCTGACCGCGCACATCCTGTCCGACAGCATCGAAGGCGAAGCGCGCGACGTGGCCGAAGTCCACGCCGCGATCGCGCGCCAGATCGTCGCGCATGGCCAGCCGTTCGAGAAGCCGTGCGTGATCCTGTCCGGCGGCGAGACGACGGTGACGGTGCGAGGCAATGGCCGTGGCGGTCGCAATGCCGAGTTCCTGCTGTCGCTGGCGGTGTCGCTCGACGGCCTGCCCGGTGTGCACGCGATCGCTTGCGACACCGATGGCATCGACGGCTCCGAAGACAATGCCGGCGCGCTGCTTGGCCCCGATTCGCTGACGCGCGCCGTGGCACGCGGCCTGTCTGCCCGCGCGCATCTGGACAACAACGACGGGTACGGATTCTTTGCCGGTATCGACGACCTGATCGTCACCGGCCCGACCCGTACCAACGTGAACGATTTTCGCGCGATCCTGATCATCTGATCGCGCCCTGCAAGGAACGAGGAAGAGAGGAGACACTCATGAGACGCCAGCGCAAAGCCAAGATCGTGGCCACACTGGGCCCGGCCAGCACGGACATCGCGGTCATCCGCCAACTGTTCGATGCCGGGGCCGACGTGTTCCGGCTGAACTTCAGCCACGGCACGCACGAGGACCACCGCGCGCGCTACGACGCCGTGCGTCAGGTGGAAGCCGAGACCGGCCGTCCGATCGCAATCCTGGCCGACCTGCAGGGCCCGAAACTGCGCATCGGCACGTTCGCGGCCGGCAAGGTGGCCGTGAGCGCCGGCGACACGTTCGTCCTCGACAGCGACCCGACGCCGGGCGATGCGAAGCGCGTCTACCTGCCCCACCCCGAGCTGTTCAAGGCCGCCAACGCGGGCCAGTCGCTGCTGATCGACGACGGCAAGGTACGCCTGAACATCGAATCGGTGGCTAGCGGCAGCATCACCACGCGCGTGGCCAACAACGGCACGCTGTCCGACCGCAAGGGTGTGAACGTGCCCGACGCGGTGATCCCGATCCCCGCGCTGACCGAAAAGGATCGCAAGGATCTGGCCTTCGCACTGGAGCTTGGCGCCGACTGGATCGCGCTGTCGTTCGTGCAGCGTCCGTCGGACATCCTCGAAGCGCGCGAACTGATCGGCACGCGTGCCGGCGTGCTGTCGAAGATCGAGAAGCCGGCCGCGTTGCAGCAGCTCGAGGAAATCGTACGGGTGTCGGATGCAGTGATGGTCGCGCGTGGTGACCTCGGCGTGGAACTGCCGCCCGAGCGCGTGCCGGGTGTGCAGAAGCGCATCCTGCGCATCTGCCGCCAGCTGGGCAAACCGATCGTGATCGCCACGCAGATGCTCGAATCGATGATCGACTCGCCGGTGCCGACGCGCGCCGAAGCGTCCGACGTGGCGAGTGCGATCTATGACGGCGCCGATGCCGTGATGCTGTCGGCCGAATCGGCCAATGGCCGTCATCCGGTGGCCGCTGTCTCGATCATGAATCGCATCATCACCGAGGTCGAGAACGATCCGCTCTACCGCAACATGATCGACGCCCAGCACGAGGCACCGCTCTCCACGCGCCAGGACGCGATCTGCGCGGCGCTGCGCGAGGTCACGCAGATCATCGGCGCGAAGGCCACGGTGACGTACACGTCGTCCGGCGCCACCGCGCTGCGCGCGGCACGTGAGCGGCCATGCGCGCCGATCGTCAGCATCACGCCGAACCTGGAGATCGCGCGTCGGCTGGCCATCACCTGGGGGGTGCATTCGACTGTCAGCCCGGACGTGCAGAGCGTCGACGAAATGGTCGAGGCCGCCGCGCGCGCCGCGCTGGTGGAAGGCTATGCCGCACCGGGCGACCAGATCACCATCGCGGCCGGGATGCCATTTGGCCAGGGCGGCACGACCAACCTGCTGCGCGTGGCAGAGGTGGGTACGGAAGTGGCCGGGCTGGACATCGGCAAGGTGCCGGCTGCCGAGGCGGTTTGATGCGCTGAATCGCTCCCCCATCCCGCTTACGTCACGTGGGAAAGGGGTCGGGGGAGCAGGCTGGCGATGCACATTGCCGGCTACGCAGGATTTCCCTTTGGCTACCAGGCTGACCCCCTGCTCGCCGGCCGCCCACGCCCTTATCAGCCCGCTTGTCGCCTGGTGCGCGGGCGGCTTCCCTTTTTCGAGGTAACGAATTCTGAACGGTGCGCTGGGCGTCAGGTGCCGTTGCTATACTCCACCGGCATCGGGCAGCCGAAGCGCGGCTGCCGCCATACATGACCCGACGGAGCCCACATGCGTCTCGATGACGAAGCCGAAAGCCAGAACGTAGAAGATCGCCGCGGCGGTGGCTACGGCGGAGGCGGAGGGTTCGGACTGCCGATCGGCGGCAAGTCGATCGGTATCGGCACGATCGTCATTGCGCTGGCCGCTTCATATTTCTTCGGCATCGACCCCTCGCTGATTTTCCAGGGGGCATCGGTCGTCCAGAACCAGCAGCAACAGGCGCCGCAGTCCCAGGCACATCGCCCGCCCGCCAACGACCAACTGACGGTTTTCACCCGCAAGGTGCTCGGCAATACCGAGCGCACGTGGGAACACATCTTCGAAACCGACCTGAACCGCCGTTACGCGCCACCGAAACTGGTGCTGTTCTCCGGCGCCACGCAAACCGCCTGCGGTACTGGCCAGTCCGCCATGGGTCCGTTCTATTGCCCGGGTGACCAGAAGGTCTATATCGACCTGTCCTTCTATGACGAACTGCGTCAGCGCTTCGGCGCCGGTGGTGATTTCGCGCAGGCATATGTGATCGCGCACGAGATCGGCCACCATGTGCAGAACCTGCTCGGCGTCTCGGAAAAGGTGGATGCGGCACGTCGCCGCATGAACGAGGCGCAGGCCAACCAGCTTTCGGTACGCATGGAATTGCAGGCCGATTGCCTGGCTGGCGTGTGGGCTGCCAACGCGCAGAAGCTGAACCAGCAGTTGCTGGAACCCGGCGATATCGAGCAAGGCCTGAAGGCTGCCGCCGCAATCGGCGACGACCGGCTGCAGCGTCAGGCACAGGGCTACGTGGTGCCTGAAGCCTTCACGCATGGCACGAGCGAGCAGCGTGTGCGCTGGCTGCGTCAGGGCCTGACGACCGGCGATATCCGCAAGTGCGACACATTTGCCGCGCGGCAACTCTAGATCACTTCGGGAAGGACTGCAGACACTGCCGAGGGGGAAAAATCACCTGCGCGACGGAGAGAGATGGAGGAGGTCGGTCGCGCAGGTGGGAGAGAAACTTTTGAGCTGGCGGCCACCGGAGTGGCCGCCACGGTCCATGAGGACCGGATGCGTCAGACGCTGTAGCCGTAGAGCTCGCCGCCGTTGCGCGAGTTGTCGAGCGACGAAGCGGAGATCTCGCCGCTGAATGCGTGGGCGCCTTCGCTGAAGCTATCGAACTTGCCCTGGCGGGTGCCTTCGCTATACGGGTCGAACTTGCTGGCGCGTTGTCCGTCGGTATAGAAGTCGTACTTGCCGATCTTCGCTCCGTCGGAATACACATCGAACTTGCCCACTCGGGCGGCGTCCGCATATACATCGAATTTGCCGGCCTTCTTGGTGGCGGCGGGAGCGGCTATCGCGGCCGAGGCGGCAAATGCAGCCAGCACGAGTGCGCCGCCAAGGATACGTTTGGCGTTCATCTGGGACTCCTTCAACTGATTCACAACTTTCTTATGGATACAGCTGACTTCTGCCCGGATACGCCATCTCTGTGGCGATCGAGCACGGACTGAAGGTTAGTGGCTCGTCGAACCAGGAGAAATACCGCTGCGACGAATGGTGCGTTGCACGCCGTGAAACGCTGAAGATGTGGATGAACGGAAGGGATTGCCTGACCGAACGGTGCTTACCGTTCGGTACTGCCAGGCGGCGCGGCTACCCGCGCGCGCCGCTTCGGGCGCACGGTGGGTAGCTGGCCGGGGGAAGGATCAAAGCGTGAACTGGCCGCTGGCCTCGGGCTGGAACGCGATCTCCACGATGGTCACGCGTTGCGCGCGGCCGTCGGGCAGGCGGTAGTCGACGGTGTCCCCAGAGCGGGCACCCAGCAGTGCCTGGCCAATTGGCGACAGCACCGATAACCGGCCAGTGGCCAGATCGGCATCGTCCGGGTACACCAGGGTCCAGTCACGCGGCTTGGCCTCGCCTTCGAGCGCACAAACCACACGTGAATTCATCGTCACGACATCCTTCGGGATCGCGTCGGGCGACACAATGGCCGCGCGCTCCAGTAGTGCATCCAGCATCTCGTCGAGTTCGGCGGTGCCGGCACGGCTGGCAATTCCCTCGAGGCGCGTGACGTCGAGTTCGGTCAGGTAAAGGGTTGCCGGGCGCGACGGCGCGGCGGTCGTGTTTTTGGTCTTGGCCATGGCAATGCCTCTCACGGAAGTGAAATCCAGAATCGATTGGCCGGCGCAACTTCACGCGCGCCGGACGGACACAGCTTGGTAATGCAGCGAATGCAGCAACTAATTCGGCAGCGGATCACGCGGCAACTGGCGAGGCCTGGTGCTGCGTGTGAATGCGGGGGTACGTGCTGGCTCGGGCCCGGTTCGGCGCCGGGCCTTCTGCTGGTTCAGGAAGGGGATCGGTTAGGCCGGGAACCGGGCAGGATCAAGCGGGGCGTTGATCCAGCGGCTGGCGTCGATGGGCGCCGGCATCACGCGCGCGCGCGCCGGTCGCTGGAAGCGAACCATGACGGAGACGGCGAGCAGTAGATGACGGGACATCGTGGGGAAATCTCTGAGTTACAGGTAAGTCACCGAAGCGACCAGCGGCCATCGTAGCACAGCCAGGCGGCAACGGTTCGATTCGAGGCGAGGGGGCGGAATGCCCCTGTTCCGGCTTGCCGCCCGCCTTGTTGCGAGATGTCGCGAGATCGGCGTGACGATGCCGTCCCGCTGCATCCCTAGTGTCGTGGGTGGCACTCGCAGGCCGCGCCCTCGGCTGCCTGCTGCAGGTTCTGCAGGATGCCGCACTCGCTGGCCGGATGCGGATTTGGGTTCTCGCAGGTATGGCGCAGCGTGCGCAACTGACCTTCCAGCGCTTCCAGCGAAACACGCTGGGCGTGGATCTGCTCGATCTGGCGGTCCAACAGCGTATTGATGTCGTCGCACGCGAGTGACGGATTGCGCTGGAAGTCGCGCAGCTTGCGCACGTCGGCCAGGCTCATGCCCAGCGAGCGGCAGTGGCGCACGAAGTTGAGCTGGACGAGGTGCCCGTCGCCATAGCGGCGATAGCCGTTGTCCTCGCGCTGCGGTGCGTCCAGCAGCCCTTCACGTTCGTAATAGCGGATGGTTTCGATGTCGCAGCCACTGTGGCGGGACAGTTCGCCGATACGCATGGTCAGTGCCTCCACGATGCCAGATCCCTGTAGTAATTACAGGGTTACCGGTGAAGTGTAGCCCAATCAGGCGGACCCTGCAGAGGCGGGGCCACGCGCTGCATCGCGCACATGCCATTGCGCCGGCGCCAGTTCGGCCACGATGGCTTCGATGCCCCGGTGGGGCTGCGCCGCACCGCACATGAAGATATCCACAGCCGCGAAACCATATTCCGGCCAGGTATGGATGCTGATGTGCGATTCCTTGAGCAGCAGCACGCCCGTGACACCGAGACCGGGGCCGAAATGCTGGAACCGCGCATCCACCGGCGTGGCGCCTGACACGCGGGCGGCATCGTAAAGCACGCGCTCGATCAGCACGGCATCGGTGAGCCGTGCGGCGGTCACGCCCTGCATGTCGAGCAGCAGGTGGCGGCCAAGAACCGGTGGGCAGGCAAGCGTCGGTGCATTCATGGCGATCGTCTCACCGGACTACTTGTGACCGGCGCCCGAAGACCAGCCGCCGCCCGAACCGCCGTATCCGCCGGAGCCACTCCAGCCGCGAGCCGACGACGATCCACCGGACGTACTGCCCGCCGACCCCAGCGTGTAGAACGTGACACCGAACAGCACGATCAATCCGTAGACAAGAAACAAAAAGCGCACAGCTCAGTCCCCTCCCCCGATATGCCCCGAAAACGCCTGCACGGTCCAGATCGGCAGCCAGAGCAGCACCGTGCCCAGCAGAAGCCCGGCCATGCCGGCACCGCCGAAGAACGAGATCGGCAGGTTCAGCAACCACATCGCGATAGCGATGCCCCACGCGACCTTGCGGCAGTACGCGAGGTCGCCGGTGGCTGGCGCGGCGGGACGCTTGCGCTCGGGTAGCGCCTTCGCCGCGGCGGCCAGCGCCTTGTTGCCCTTGAACCATTGCGCGACCTGGGTGCGCGACACCGTGGTGGACTGCGTCCAGACGATCTCGGTGTCGCTCGTCTCGCGCGTCAGTCGTCGCGCCGGCGGGCCGAACTCGGTCAGCCGCGTGGTATCGCCGGCCTGCACGCGCCAGTTGAACGTGCCGGCCGCATAGAGCACGCGGCTGACGTATTCGAACCCCTTGCGGTACTCGTTGCCGGCAAGCACGGCCACGCTCGACGACGCCATCGTGCCGGGCCAGACATCCAGCACGCGCACGCGGTCCCAGCCGGCGTCCTGCTCCACGAGCCACAGAAAGCCGGCCGATTCGTTGAACAGCAGGTACTCCATCCAGGTCGAGGTCTCGTCCTCGTCATCATCGGTGCACTGAAGCAGGCCGAGCACGGTGTATGGCTTGCCGTCGATTGTGCCGACCTCGCCCGGCGTCAGGCTGGTCTGCAGTGCCTCGATTTCGGCGTGCTTCTCCAGCACGATGGCTGTCGACGTGGTGCAATCGACTTCGCTATGGCAGCTTGGGCAAATGATGAAATTCGCCACGCCGGCGCGATAGGCGATCGGGCTGCCGCAGTTTGGGCAAGCCAGCGGAATCGCCTTGCCACGATAGCGGTCGGCGGTGCGGTCAATCTCGTCTGCGCTGCGCAGAAGCTGGCACTTGAGCTGGTCGAGCTCGACCATCTGGCCCGTGTAGACCGCGGGCGGGTAACCATCGGCGTAGTCGAGCGTCAGGAAGTTGCCCGCGTTGCGGAAGTCCGCGACCTGAGCGGTCCAGCCCGCGCCGACCTGGAACGGCAACTCGCCCTGCCCACCGGTGCAGCGCGCGGTGCGCACATCACCGGCTTCGTAACGATACTTGTTGAAGAACAGCGGCTCGCCGGGCTTCAGGCCTTCGAACTTCGGCAGCTTGCCGACCGACGCCTTCGCGGCGTCTTCGTCAGGCACCCTGCGCGTGAACATGTACTGGCCCGACGCATCGCCGAGCCAGCCGTCCGTGCCATCGTCGAACAGCACATACCATTCGCTCCAGAGGCCGGCGTCGTACCGCAACTGGAGACGGCCGACCAGCGTGAAGCCCTGCCCCTTGCCGTCATTCGGCCAGATGCCGCTGGTGCCGATCTGCAGCGGCGAGTAGTCCTCGAGCAACGCCGACATCTTGCCGATGTCGCGTACCTGATCGGCCTCGCGCAGCAAGGTGCTGTGGCAGTACTCGCAGACCGCCATGACCGCGGCGGACGACCGAAAGCGGACCTCCGCGCCGCAGCCCGGACAGTTGACCGTTTGCATGGAGCGGAATCAGCCGACGAGTTTCTTGAGAATTTCCGCCTTGGCCGTATCGAACTCCGCCTGCGAGATCAGGCTCTTGTCGAGCAGCTCCTTGAGCTTCTGCAGCCGCGCCGCCGGATCTTCGGCGGCGGGCGTTGCGGGAGCGACGGGCGCTGCAGCGGGTACACCCGCCACCCCGCCGACGAGTCCGCCAGCCATCGCCTGCCCCATGACTGCCCCGGCGGCCAGACCCGCGCCGAGCCCGGCGACACCGCCCTCGTTCTGCGCGGCAAGCGGGATCGAGCTGGCCACCTGGTACTGCGTGTACTTGGCCATGTCGCCCATCATCCCCATCGAGATGCGGGTGTCGATGGCCTTCTGCAGTTCCTCTGGCAAGGAGACATTGGTGACCGCGAAGTTATCGAGCGCTACGCCATAACGCTCGAACTCGGGCGCGAGCTTTTCGTGGATCGTCTGCGACATCAGCGTCTGGTTCGCCGCCATGTCCAGGAACGGTACCGACGACGCGCCAAGCGTGTTCGTCATCGTGGCGATCAGCAGGTTGCGCAGCTGCTCTTCCACTTCGTCGCGCGTGTACTCGGCGCGCGTGCCGCTGATCTCGGTGTAGAACTTCTGCGGATCGCTGATCTTGTACGAATACAGACCGAAGGCGCGCAGCCGCACCATGCCGAAGTCCGCATCGCGGATCGTGATCGGCTGCGCCGTGCCCCACTTGCGGCCAATCTGCAGGCGGGTGCTGAAGAAGTAGACGTCCGACTTGAACGGCGATTCGAACAGCTTGTCCCAGTTCTTCAGGTACGTCAGCACCGGCAGCGTCTGGGTGGTCAGCTTGTACATGCCGGGGCCGAACACGTCGGCGATCTTGCCTTCGTTGACGAAGACCGCCATCTGGGATTCACGCACGGTCAGGCTGCCACCGTACTGGATCTCCATGTCTTCCATCGGATAGCGCCACGCCAGCACGCCGTCCGTGTCCTCCGTCCACTGGAGGATGTCGATGAACTGCTTCCTGATGAACGACCCGATGCTCATGTCAGCTCCTTCTTCCCAAGGAATGATTCACGTCCTGGCCTCAGGACAGGCACGCGGCATTGAGCACGCCGACCGAGACCGACATCGTGCCCATCAGCCCGCCCATGGCCATATTGTTAGATTCGATGGCCGCATCCATATCCGGCAAAGCGCGCGCCAGCGCCGCGTAGACCACTGCCTGCACCACCATCGCCACCAGCGACCACACCAGGAACATCAGAAATGTGTCGTTGTGCTGGAGACTCGACGACAGCGTGAAGCAGAAACCGAGCGTGCTGCCGCCCAGAGAGAGCGCGGCAGCCACATTGCCCTGGCGGATCAGCGCGAACTCGTTGAAGGGCGTGATCCTGGTGTAGACTCCGACGAACACGACCAGCAGCACAAGGCTGGCCAGCAGATGCTCGGCGTAGGCGTAGATGGGTAGCATGGTTCGGGTACGCGGCCTGTCGATGGAGTTGTGGAAATATCCGGTCCTGCGCGATGCGCTTGCCGTGCGGCGATGCCAGCGGCAAACTACGCGGCAAAGTATAGCCGCAGTCCTATTCCTTCCAATATCAATTTGTGACACGCCGGAACGCCAGCCGCGCTCCGGGCGATCTCCTGTTGCTCACCTGTTGCGACCGCCGCCCCATGCGCGACCGTACCCTAGTCCTTTCGGTGTTGATCGTAGCCTCCTGCGGGCTTGGCTACGAACTGATTGCCGGCGCCCTGTCGAGCTATCTGCTCGGCGATTCGATCCTCCAGTTCTCCTCGATCATCGGCTGCTACCTGTTTGCGATGGGTGTCGGCTCGTGGCTCTCGCGCTACGTGAAGGACGAGGACGTCCTGACCCGCTTCATCGACATCGAGATCCTTGTCGGCCTGCTCGGTGGCATCTCGGCGGCGCTGCTGTTCGTGGTATTCGCCTGGCTCTCCGCGCCATTCCGCACCGCGCTGTATGCGCTGGTGTTCGTGATCGGGATGCTGGTCGGCATGGAGATTCCGCTGGTCATGCGCATCCTCAATGCGCGGCGTGCCCAGTTCAGCGATCTGGTGAGCCGCGTGCTCACGTTCGACTATCTCGGCGCGCTGGCAGTGTCGCTGGTATTCCCGCTGGTGCTCGCGCCACGGCTCGGGCTGTCGCGCACGGGATTCCTGTTCGGCATGCTCAACGTCGCGGTGGCGCTGTTCACACTGCGCATCTTCCGCGACGAGGTGTCGCGCACGACGTTGCGCACGCTGCGCGCAGGCATGGTGCTGGCGGTGCTGACAGTCGGCTTCGCCGGTTCGAACTATCTGACGCACTGGGCCGAGCGCGGCCTGTTCGGCGACGAGATCATCCATAGCGAAACCACCCCGTACCAGCGGCTGGTCATCACGCGCTGGAAGGACGATCTCCGCCTCTACATCAACGGCAATCTGCAGTTTTCCTCGCGCGACGAACACCGCTATCACGAAGCGCTAGTGCACCCGGTGCTGCAGGCGCTGCCGTGGGCGCGTCGCGTGCTGGTAATCGGTGGCGGCGATGGGCTGGCGCTGCGCGAGATTCTCAAGTACCGCAATATCGAGCACGTCACGCTGGTCGACCTGGACCCGGCGATGACCACGCTATTCTCGCGCAGCGAACCGCTACGGGCACTGAACCACGGCTCGCTGACCGACCAGCGCGTGACAGTGGTCAACGCCGATGCCGCGCAATGGCTCGAGCAGAACCAGGACAGCTTCGACGCGATCATCGTCGACCTGCCTGACCCGTCCAATTTCGGGCTCGGCAAGCTGTATTCCGTGCCGATGTACCGGCTGATGTCGCGCCATCTGGCCGAGAAGGGCTACGCGGTGGTGCAGTCGACATCGCCCTACTACGCACCGCGCTCGTTCTGGGACATCGACGCCACGCTGCGTGAAGCCGGGCTGCATACGTGGCCGTACCATACCTACGTGCCGTCGTTCGGCGAGTGGGGCTACATCCTGGTCGGCAAGCGCAACGACTACACGCCGCCGACGCGCTACGACGTGCCGATGAAGTTTCTCGACGGGGATACGACTGCGCTGATGTTCCGTTTTCCCGCCGACATGGCGCCGCGCCAGGGCGAGCCGAACCGGCTCAATGAACAAACTCTCGTGCACGACTTCGAGCGTGACTGGCGCAATGTCATCCGCTAAGTCATCCGCCAAGTCATCCGCCAAGTCATCCGCCAAGTCATCCGCAAGTTCGCTTGCCGGAGCGGCTGCTCCAGTACGCCGATGGACCGCCGCCGCTTCCTGATCGCCGCCGCGGGTACCGCGCTGGCCGGCTGTAGCCGCATCGGCGACGAGGCCGACAGCTTCCTGCGCGGCCTGGCCCTGCGCGAACCCACGCCGGTGGTCCTGCGCCCCGGCATGGCGGAGGGGCACGCGCTGCGTGACCAGCGCGGCTGGCCCGAGCCGGGCGGCGAACTGCGCACCGATGTGGCGATCCTGGGTAGCGGCCCGGGCGGGTTGTCGGCCGCATGGCAACTGTCGCGCGCCGGTCATCGCGACTTCATCATGCTCGACGGCCCCGAGTTCGGCGGCAATGCGGCCGGCGGCCAGTTCGGCGAGATCGGTTTCCCGCGCGGCGCGCATTACCTGCCATTGCCTTCGGCGCAATCGACCCACGTGCGCGAGATGCTGGCCGACGTCGGCGTGATTGAGCGCGATCCATTCGATGCGCGCCCACGCTTCGACGAACATGCGTTGGTGCATGCGCCGGACGAGCGGCTGTTCTTCGACGGGAAATGGCAGGACGGCCTGCTGCCCGATCATGACGATCACGATGCGCAGCACACACGCTTCCTCACCCGCATGGATGCGCTGCGCCACGCCACCGGCAGCGATGGCCGCAAGGCATTTGCGATTCCGATCGCCGAATCTTCGCGTGACCCGGCATGGACGGCGCTCGATCGCCAGACCTTCCGGCAATGGCTGAAAGCCGAAGGCTTTACCGCACCGACGCTGCACTGGTACGCCGATTACTGCTGCCGTGACGACTATGGCGCGGGGGCTGATGCCGTTTCCGCGTGGGCGGGCCTGCACTACTTCGCCAGCCGTGGCGGCCATGCCAGCAATGCCGCCGATGGCGCGGTGCTGACATGGCCGGACGGATTGCACGGTATGGTGACGCGGCTGACATCGAAGATCGATGCGCGGATGAATGCCGGCCAGCCATGGCGGCGCGCGGGCATGGCGGTGCGTATCGACGAAACGTCTGATGGCGTCAGCGTGCTGTGCGCGCACTGGCCCGATGGTGTTACACGGCCGCCCGCGCTTTTTCGCATTCGGGCGCGGCGCGTTATCTGCGCGATGCCGCTGCATGTCGCCGCCCACGTTTTGCCGCTGAAGCCGCTCGGCTTCGACCCGGCGCAACATCTGCAATATCACGCGCCCTGGCTGGTTTCGTCGTTCCACCTGCGGGGGTTTCCGCAGGAGGCCGCCGGGGTGCCGCTGGCGTGGGACAACGTCGTGCATGGCTCGCGCGGCCTCGGCTACGTCGTGGCCACGCACCAGTGGATCCGCCAGGCACGTCCGGCGCACACCGCGTTCACGGCCTACTGTCCGCTCGACGCCGAATCCGGTGCGCCTGCCGGGGGATCGCCAGATGCCGTCAGGCGATGGCTGGCGGATGCCGACCCGGCCGCGCTGATGGACCTGGCCGTGTCCGATCTTCGCGCGGTCTATGGCCGCGAATTCTGGCGCCATGCGGACGCCGTCGAGATCACGGCACGCGGCCACGCGATGGCCACGCCGGTGCCGGGCTTTCTGGGCAACGCGGGCATCCGTGCGTTGCGTGAGACCGACGGCCGCATCCTGTTTGCCCACGCCGACCTGAGCGGACTCTCCGTGTTCGAGGAAGCGGCATGGTGGGGCACACGCGCCGCGCTGAGAATCGTCGGATAGTGACGCCGGGGTGGGGACGACCGTCTGCGCCGGCCCCTGCCATCCTGTAGAATCGACGCCAGTCTTTTTGTCTTTTGCGTCACCCGCGCCCCGACTCCTCGTGCAACCGTTCCGGTTACTGCTGATGATTGTGCTGCTTGCCTTCCTGCCGTTGCAGGCATGGGCAGGTCTCGGCACGTCCGCGGCAGGCGTCGGCATGGTGCAGGTGCCTCAGACGGCCGATGTCTCCGACGTCGCTCGGGCCACGCTCGCCGTGGCGACCGATGCTTCCGCTATCGCCGATGTTGGCGATCCCGGTGATATGCCGGCGCCCACGACTCAAGAGTCCTCCCACCCTGCCGATAATGCGGAACCGTCGTCACCGGGCGCGGATTTCGCCGAGCAGTTGTTGCCCGCGCCGCTTCCGCGCATGGCAACCGCAACCGGCCGTGGCGCGGTGCCGCAGTACGCCCGCATCGCCCTGCCGGACCCCGACCTGCCTCTGCTGCCGCGCCCGCCGCGCGGCTGATCCCGCTTTCGCGCGAAGGTTGCTTCGCGCGCACCTTTATCGCGCAGTTCGCATCCAGCGGGCCGCGCGCTTGCGGCCCGTCCGCGTTCTTCCTAGTCTCGCCCCACATCCATGAAACGTATCTTTCTGTTCCTGGCGACCAACCTCGCCGTCATGCTTGTCCTCAGTGTCACGGCCAGCCTGCTGGGCGTGAATCGCTTCCTGACCTCGAACGGCCTCAACCTCGGAATGTTGCTGGCATTCGCGGCGTTGATGGGCTTCGGTGGCTCGTTCATCTCGTTGCTGATGTCCAAGACCATCGCCAAGTGGTCGACCGGCGCCCAGGTCATCACCCACCCGAGCACCAGCACGGAGCTCTGGCTCGTGCAGACCGTCGAGAAGCTGGCCACGCGCGCCGGCCTGCCGATGCCAGAGGTGGCGATCTACGATGGCGAGCCCAACGCATTCGCTACCGGCGCGTCGAAGAGCAGCTCGCTGGTGGCTGTGTCCACGGGCCTGCTGCAGTCGATGTCGCACGACGAGGTCGAGGCCGTGCTCGCGCACGAAGTGGCCCACATCGCCAATGGCGACATGGTCACGCTGACGTTGATTCAAGGCGTGGTGAACACGTTCGTGATCTTCATGGCACGCGTGGTCGGCTACTTCGTCGATTCGTGGCTGCGCCGCAATGACGAGGAGTCGAGCGGCCCCGGTATCGGCTACATGGTCACCGTGGTGGTCTGCGAGATCGTCTTCGGCATCCTGGCCAGCGTCATCGTCGCCACGTTCTCGCGTCATCGCGAATATCGTGCCGACGCCGGCGCGGCGAAGCTGCTCGGCACGCCGAGCCCGATGGTGGCGGCATTGCGCCGCCTGGGTGGTCTGGACGCCGACGGCCTGCCGCAGAACATGCAGGCGATGGGTATCTCGGGCGGCAAGTCGTGGCTGGCGCTGTTTGCAAGCCACCCGCCGATCGAATCGCGCATCGCGGCCCTGCAAGGCACCCGCTAAGCCCCGCAGAGCGCTGGTGGCTACGCAGCCGCCAGCGCCACTGCCTGCCCTTCCCCGCGGAATGCCGCCCGGTATCGCTCGGGCGTCGTCTGCACATGGCGCTGGAATGCCTGACGCATGACATCGGCATTACCGAATCCGGTGACATGCGCGATGGCTTCCAGCCGCCGATCGCCCCCTTCCAGCAGACGCCGCACCGCTTCCACGCGAAGCCGCTCGACATAGCGCGCTGGCGTGTCTCCCACCTGCTTCACGAAGACCCGCGCAAAATTGCGCGGACTCATCGCCACCTGCTCCGCCAGCACGCCGACCGACAGGTCCCGGCCGAGGTTATCGGCAATCCATGTCTGCAACGCTCGCAGTTCAGGGCTTTGCGCCGCTTGCGCCCGCAGCACCGTCGAAAACTGCGCCTGATTGCCCGGACGCCGGAGGAACAGCACCAGATCCCGCGCGACGTCCAGCGACACCGTGTGGCCCAGGTCTTCCTCGACCAGTGCGAGCGACAGGTCCATGCCAGCCGAGACGCCGGCCGAGGTATAAAAGCGACCCGCGCGAATCCAGATCGGATCGGCATCGACGTCCAGTTCCGGGTGCCGATGGGCCAGCCGCTCGGCATGACGCCAGTGAGTGGTCACGCGCTGCGCGTCGAGCAGCCCCGTACCGGCCAGCACGAACGCCCCGGTGCAAACCGCGCCCATCCGCCGCACCTGCGTCGCCTGCGTGCGTAGCCAGCCGATCAGCTGCTCGTCCTCGGCGGCCCGTGCATGGCCCGAGCCGCCCGAGATCAGCAGCGTGTCGATCGGTCTGCCCACCTGCTCGACGATGCGGTGGTACGGCGCGTCCGCCAATATGCGCAGACCGCTCTCCGTACGCACGATGGCATCGTCGCTGACGCTGACCACGTGCAGGTCGTAGGGCGGCGACTCACGGCCGCACAGCTTGTTGGCGGCACCGAACACGGCGGTCGGCCCGGTGACGTCGAGTTCCTGCGCAGGATCGGGCGCGACGATGACGACAACGCGCGGCGGTTCGGGGGCTGGGTGCATGGCTGGGCAAGTGATTGGGCGCGGATGCGCCGATCATACGCCCGCCGCCGACGGCGCCAGCCGCTCCTGACGCTGCCACGCCAGCGTCACGGCAAGAGCCACCGCCAATGCCGGCAGCACCGCCAGGTTCACGCCCTGCCAACCCCACTGGTTCAACACCTGCCCCGCCGCCAGTGTGGCCAGCGCGGTCAGCGCGGCTGCGGAAAACTCGCTGGCCGCCTGCGTCCGTGCCCGCTCCGCCGGGCGGTAGCTGCTGGTCAGCAGCGTCGTGCCGCCGACGAACATGAAGTTCCACCCCACGCCCAGACAAAGCAGGGCGAGATAGAAGGCCGGCAGCGTGGTCGAGCACAGCGCGACGATGGCCGCGAGCGCCGACAACGCGATGCCGCTCACCAGCATCACCGGATTGCCGAAGCGCTGCAGCAGCCAGCCGGAGAAGAACGATGGCGCATACATGCCGACCAGGTGCCATTCGATGATCTGGGCGCCCTGCTTGATCGTGTGCTGGCACGCCACGGCCGCGATCGGCGTGGCCGTCATCATGAACATCATCACGGCGTTGCCGATACCGTTGTTCGCAAACGATGCCAGGAACACAGGCTGGCGAAAGATCTCGCCGAGCGGCCGGGCCGGAAGGTTATCCACAGCCGCCGCAGCGTGCGCCGTTGCCGGTGGTTCCCGATAGGCCAGCGCCAGCACGGCCACGGATAGCGCGCCGAACACGGCAACTACCGCGTAGGAGCCGGCAAACGGCAGCGGCTGCATCATGTCAGCGCTCCAGGCCGCGATCGCGGGGCCACACACCGCCGCCACTACCCCACCGGTCAGCACGGCCGATATCGCACGCGGCTTCTCGGCAAGCGGCGCGGCATCGGCAGCGGCCAGGCGATAGAAGCGCGCGAATGCCTGGAACACTCCGACCAGCGCCGTACCGAGACAAAACAACACGAAGTCGTGCCGCCAGATCGCCAGCACCGAAACCAGACCACCGGCCATGCAGGCCAGTCCGCCGAGGCAGAACGCCGGGCGTCGGCCAAGTCGCTCGATCAGGAAAGCCGCGGCGATGGCGGTCAGCGCCGATGCCACGGTAATCAGCGCGAATGGCAGCGTGGCCAGCGCCTTGTTCGGCGCGAGGGTGTAGCCGACCAGCCCCGTCAGCGTCAGGTCGACGGACAGCGCCGAGGTATAGAGTGCCTGGCACAGCGCCAACACGCGCGCCTGCCGCAATGCGTGGGAAGCCATCGCGTCTCCGATGTGGAAATGGGGATGGCACCCAGCGTACGGGTCGGCATGGCCGTCCGACTGACAACGTTCAGCGGATTTCTGCCAATCGGGAACTCAGCGGCTCAGTTGAAGACATCCTGCCGATAGCGGCCCTGCGCGACGAGACCGCCAAACCAGTCGGACGCCGCCTTATCGGTCATGCCACCCTGCGCCATGCCGATCTCGATCAGTGTCTGGCGTACCGCTGGCGCCATGCGGCGGCCATCGCCGCAGACGTAGATCGTCGCGCCGTCCCGTACCTGCGCCCAGACCTGCTCGCGCCGCTGCCAGAGCAGATCCTGCACATAGCGCGGTGCATCCGGCACGACTGAGTACGCCGGGTGAACCTCCACCACACCCTGCCCGGCCCAGCGTTCGATGTCCTCGCGATAGAGCCAGTCATGTTGCGGATGGCGGCAGCCGAAGTAGAGCTGCGCCGGCGTCACCGCATTGCCCGCCATCTTCCGCAACGCGCGTTCCTCCAGGAATCCGCGGAACGGCGCGATGCCGGTGCCCGGACCGATCAGCAGCATTGGCGCCGCCGGGTCGGGGTCCGGGGCGAACGGCGGATTCGGCGTGCGAATCGACGCGGATACCCGCGCGCCGGGCGGCAGATGCTGGAGCCACGTCGACGCCACGCCACGGAACTGCCCGCGCCCGGACAACGCCGGCGCGCAGACGGTGCCGACCAGTAGCGTCGCCACATCGGGCGATACCAGCGGCGACGATGCAATCGAGTAAAGGCGCGGCCGCATCGGCACAGTACACGCCAGCAGTTCCTGAAGCGTCAGCGCGATCGCCGGATGTTCGACCAGCACATCGAGGATGCCCAGCCGCCGCGCGACCACCTTCGTGGCGTACCCATGCTCCGCGTCGTCCGAAGCAAGTTGTTCGATCGACTGCTTTGTGAAAGGGCAGCGCGTGGCCTGCGCCAACGCACGCAGCGTCTGTCTCGAGACCACGTCCTGCAGCTCAATGAAGTGCGTCAGCAGTTGCCGCACCGGCAACGCCTGGTCGATTGGCAGGCCACGCCCCATGCCGTGTGGTGCGGAGATCGTGGCCTGCGCATCGGGATCGAGATCGAGCCGCTCGCACAACTCGGAAACGAGTTGCGCATCGTTCTGCGGCCACACCGCGATGTGATCGCCGGTGCGATACGTGATGCCCGGAGGCAGTTGCAGCCGGATATCGCGCGTCGACGTGCGCGGCGCCTCGATCGAGAAATCCCACAGGCCGCTCGGGTCGCCTACCAGTTCGTCGTTTGACAGCACCGTGAACGCCTGCGTGCCGGCTGGCAGCGTTTCAGCGCGGATTGCCGCCATGCTGCGCACCTGCACGTCCACGCCGAGGCCACCGGTGCCCGCGCCGTCGGCCTGCAGCGCCTGCCAGAGTTGCGCGAGCCAGCGCTCGGCCGCCTGATCGAAGTCGCCATTGCCATCGGCTTCGCCACGCGGCAGCAGCGGCACCGCACCCGCGGTAATAAAGAAATCGAACACGCGACGTGGGAACGCCTGGTACGTCGCCCACTGCGAATTGCCGCAGCCGAGCAGCGCCAGCCGCATTCCATTCGCGCGGTAGCCACTGGCATCGTCCGCGTCGAGCATCGCTTCGAATTTGCGAGCCGAATCGGGCGCGCGGCCGTTGTAGGTAGCGGCCACGACGACGACCAGGCCCGAAGTGGGCAAGACGCCTACGGCGTCGTCGAGGTCGGCCAGCTTCGCGTCGAAGCCCGCCGCAATGGCGCCGGCATGGATCTGCTCAGCCAGTTCGCGAGCCGTGCCGAGACTCGATGCGCACAGCACGGTCATCGCCTGCCCATGGCCGCGAACGTCTGTCTGCGCCGCGTCGGCAACGGCCTGCGATGCCTGCCGGGTCACGAACCGCTCGTGTGGCCTGCGTCGCCGCACGCGCAGCACGAACTGATCGGGCTTGATCGTCAACGTTTCCTTGAGCCGGAACTGGTAGTCGTGCGGGTCCTGGAACGCAAAGTTGCGCAACATCAGCGCCAGCGCGAGCTTGGCTTCGGTCAGCGCGAACTGGCGGCCGATGCACGCGCGCTCGCCCTGTCCAAATGGCATATAGGCATGGGCGGGAAGCTTCGCCTCGTTCTCGGGCAGGAAGCGGTCGATATCGAAACGCTCGGGGTTCGCCCAGACCTTCGGATCGCGATGCAGCGCGGTCAGCACCACCGAGATGCGACGGTCCTTGCGCAGCCGGTAGCGGCCGCCCAGCACCACGTCATCGAACGGCGCCACCGCGAAGGCGGGTGCGGTCGGCCACAACCGCAGCGTTTCCTTCAGCACGCGGTCGAGCACGGGCATACGCGCCAGATCGGCATAGACCGGCAGCGCATCGCCGGGCAGCACTGTGTCGACTTCGGCATACGCCTGCGCCAGCACGCCCGGATTGCGCAGCAGTTCATAGAGCGCGAACGTGAGCAAGCCGCTGGTGGTTTCGTGGCCGGCAATCAGGAACGTGATGACCTGATTGCGGATGTTGGCGTCGTCGAGCCGCCGGTCGGTCTCGGGATCGCGCGCTTCGAGCATCAGGTTCAGCAGATCCATGCCCGACGTTGGCGACACGCGCCGCTGGCGAATCACGTCATCGACCAGATTGCGCATGTATGCGATGTCCTCGGCGGCCTGGCGATGCGCGCGGCCCATGAAGCGATCCTGGATCGGCAGGCGCGTGAGCTTCTGCATCGCCTCCCCCAGCGCGCCGACCATCGCCATCACGAACGGATCGAGTTCGTCACTCGCAAACGATGCGAAGTCGTACCCGAAGCCCGCCAGCGCGATGGTGTCGAGCGTCAGGCGCGTCATGTCGTCCGCCACGGCGATATCGGCGTCCGGGCCCTGTCGGTCCCATTTGTCCACCAGCCGGTTAGCCACACGCAGCATCACGTCGAAGTAGGCTTTCATCGCCCGCTGGCTGAACGCCGGCATCAGAATGCGGTGCGCGCAGCCCCAGTTCGGCTCGTCGCTGTGCGCGGTGAACAGGCCGTCGCCGGCCATGTCGCGCAGGTAGGACAGCGGTGGCCCGATGATCTTGCGAAAGCGCGTGGCGTCGCACAACTCGCTGGCCAGCGCGACCGACGACACGAACGGCACGCGCTTGCCGGCGAAGTCGAGTTCGAAGATGCCATCGTGGTGGCGGCTACGCGCCAGCAAATGCTGGCCGACCTCGCCCGGCGTGATCTGGAACAGGTTGCCGAAGATCGGCCAGCCCGGATCGCGGGGAATCGGCTCGAGGGCAGCGGCAGGTGTTGCAGTGGACATGGGGGAAGCGCCTTGTCGCGCGTGGACGTCATCAGGAAGGCTGCCGTCGACGATCGCCAGATTCGACGGCGAAGTCAACGCACTGGCACCGAGGATGCCTTCCAATCGGCACTTCTGTCCGCTCTGCCCCGTCCGTTTGAAATGTTTGTTCGAATCCCGGGCGCGGGCACCGAACCGACTACCGGATCGAATGCGCGATCGACTGCCTAATCAAGCACCTTGCCGCGCAGGGCCTTGACCTGGCCGCGCTGGGTCTTGGCCTCGATCCGGCGCTTGCGCGACGCCAGCGTCGGCCGCGTGGCCCGCCGCACGCGCGGCGGCTCCGCCACGCTGCGCACCAGTTCGTGCAGCCGCCGGATTGCCTCTTCCCGGTTCAACTCCAGGCTGCGATGCTGCTGGGCCTTGATGACCACCACGCCGTCGCGCGTGATGCGATGGTCGTGCAGCGCCAGCAGCCGCTCCTTGTGATCGGGCTCCAGCGACGACGCACGCACGTCATAGCGCAGATGCACGGCGTTCGACACCTTGTTGATGTTCTGCCCGCCCGCGCCCTGGGCGCGGATCGCGGTGATGTCGTACTCCTGATGTGGGATGAAAAAATCGTCGGCCATGCGCCGCATCATAGCAACGCTGTGGCCGACGATGTGGAGCAATCGGTATCAGGACGCCGGCGCGATGTTCTGATTCGTGGAGAACAGGTTCTGCGGATCGTAGGTGCGCTTGATCTGCGCCAGGCGGGCGTAGTTCGGGCCATAGGCCGCGCCGATGCGCGCGGTTTCATCGTCGGTCAGGAAGTTCACGTAGACGCCGCCAGTGGCGAACGTCTCTGTGGCGCGGAAAAAGTCGCGCGCCCAGGCGATACAGGCGGCGTCCTCGTCGGGACGCTCCCACCGCGCGTGAACGTTCAGCACATAGCGGGCGTCGCGATGGTGATACGCGGTGGCATCGGGCGCCACGCGATTGGCCACGCCGCCCACCTGCCCGACGAAGATGTCCGCCAGCGGCGACGGTAGCCGCAGTGCGAAGTCCGTCATGGCGTCGATCGCCCCATCCTCGAGCCGAGTGAAATTGTGCGACTTCCAGTAGTTGCGGGCACCCGGACCAAGCAACGCGTCGAAGGCCTGTTGCCACGCGGTGTAAGGCATCTGTCCGACGTGTTCGCCCACGGTCTCCCCGAACTTGCGCAGCGGTTCGATCGCCTTCTCCGCGGCGGCCGGATCGCCGTCGTGGAACACCGCCAGCACCACCACATCCTTGCCATGCGCGGAGGCCGGCAGGAAGGGCAGCGGCGGCGCTTTACGCAGCACGACCCAGACGTTGAGATCCTCGGGCATCGTCGATTCCACATAGGCGCGGTATTGGCGGAGCACTGCCTTCGCCTCGACCGCCGGGAAGACCAGCAGGCCCGCCGTGATCATCGGCCCCACGGGATGCAGTCGGAACTGGAAGAGCGTCACCACGCCGAAGTTGCCGCCACCGCCGCGCAACGCCCAGAACAGCTCAGGCTCATGTCGCGAATCGGTCCAGTGACGCGTGCCGTCAGCGGTGACGATCTCGCAGCCGAGCAGGTTATCCACAGTCATGCCGTACTTGCGCGTGAGCCAGCCGAAGCCTCCACCAAGTGTCAGTCCAGCTACGCCGGTGGTCGAATTGATCCCGAGCGGCGTGGCCAGACCCTGCGCCTGCGCCTCATGGTCGAAATCGGCGAGCGTGGCGCCGGGACTCACCCACGCTACGCGTTCGAGTGGGTCCACGTGGACGGTACGCAGTTGCGACAGGTCGATGACGAGACCGCCGTTGCAGATCGCGCTGCCAGCGATGTTGTGCCCGCCGCCCCGCACCGCGAGCACCAGGCCACGGTCGCGCGCGAAGCCGACGGCCTGCATCACGTCGGCCGTGCCCGAACACTGGACGATGATCGCCGGACGCCTGTCGACGGTGGCATTCCAGACCGTACGTGCTGTTTCGTATCCTGCATCGGCGGGGAGCAGCACCTTGCCGCGCACGGCGTGGCGCAGCATGTCGATATGATCAGTGGTCAGGTTGGGCATGGCGGTACCTCCACAAACATGCCCGGGGCTTCGGAATTCGCACCCGGAGGAGATATCCATGCAAGGCACGCGCCAATGGGCGGAAAGCCGCATTGGCGCTGGATTGTCTCAATGTACGGGGTAGCAACGCCGAGGCGAGTTGGCCCGACCTGTTGCAAAGTTGGGACGGCGTGAAAGGGACATCCGCGCGCCCGGCACGGTCACGCTGGCAGACAGACTTTATCGCTGCCAGCGAGGGGGGCGCTTCTGCAGGAACGCATCGATGCCCTCGCCCGCATCCTCCTCCATCATGTTCCGCGCCATGACGTCGCCCGCGAATGCATAGGCATCGCCCAGCTCCATCAGGCGCTGGCGATAGAACATCGCCTTGCCGTAGCGAATCGCTGCCGGGCTCTTGGACAGAATCGCCTCCGCCTTGCGCGCCACGGCGGCGTCAAGCTCCTGCTCGGGCACGGCCTCGTTGATCAGGCCCCAATCCGCTGCCGTCTCGGCATCGATGAAGCGGCCGGTTACGAGCAGGTCGAACGCGCGTTTGGTCGAGACATTGCGCGACAACGCCACCGATGGCGTGGAGCAGAACAAGCCGACGTTGATGCCGGACACCGCGAACTTCGCCGCAACCGACGCAATAGCCAGGTCGCAACTCGCCACGAGCTGGCAGCCGGCGGCCGTGGCAATGCCGTGCACCCGCGCGATGACCGGCACCGGCAATGCCTGGATCGCCTGCATGACCACGCTGCATTGCGCGAACAGCGTGCGGTAGTAAGCCAGGTCCGGGCGACCGCGCATCTCGCGCAGATCGTGCCCGGCGCAGAACGCCTTGCCTTCGGCGGCCAGCACGACGCAACGTACCGAGTCGTCCCGGGCGACATCCTCGAAGGCCACGCGCAGCGCTTCGAGCATGGCTTCGGACAGCGCGTTGAACTGCTGCGGCCGGTTCAGCCGTAGCGTCACCACGCCATCATGGGTCTCTCGTAACACGAAGGGGTCAACAGCCTTGCCGCCGGATTCCATTTCCACGTCTGCGCTCCGTCAAGGGGTGAGTGTCCAGGTTCGGACCTGCAGGAATGTCCGGTCAACTCGGGCAGATATCCGGCCGGCGAACCATCCAGACCCTATTCGACACCAGAACAAAGCTGGAATCCACTGATTGGTCTGGCACAACTTGCGTCTTTTTGCGCACTTTAACCCGTGCGCAGTGACCTGGCAGACACCGGAACAGCGACTAATATGGTGTTACGCACCAGCCCCGTGCGGTATCTACAACAGCGGAGGGAAATTGCAATGGCAAGAAGACTGAGCTGGCTCGCAGCAACGGCAACGGCATGTGTCGTGATGACGATGGGCCAAAGCGCCCTGGCCCAGGAAATTCCACTGGTCACCGGCAAGCAATGGACACAATCGACCGAACAGATGAAGAAGGCCTATCTGGTGGGCATCGCCAATCTGGCCCAGGTGGAATCGGCTTACTACGCCGACAAGCCGCCCGGCGACACCCAGAGCATCATGCCCCGTCTGTCGAAGGGGCTCAGGGGCCATACGCTCGATACCGTGCGTCAACGTGTGGATAACTGGTATGCGGCGCACCCCGACCAGCTTGCGCGGCCGGTGATCGAGACGATCTGGTTCGACATGGTCATTCCCGGCCTGCAACCCCAAAAGTGAGGTGATGCCATGAAACGATTTCAACAGATTGGTGTGGTGCTGGCCATCGTCGGCGCCGCTGGGTGTACGAACATGACGCCGCAGCAGCAAGGCACGGTATCCGGCGCGGCAATCGGTGCCGCGGCAGGCGCGGGTATCGCGGCGATTGCCGGCGGCAGCGGCTGGACCGGCGCCGCCATCGGCGCCGTCGCTGGCGGGGTGGCGGGAAACATCAAGGGCAACAAGCAGCAGAGCTGGTACTGATCGTCCCTTGTCCCTGTAAATCGCCCTTGCGGCGATCGGCGCGGATTTGGGTACGCATGGCATTGGCCCGTGCGTATCGGGTCCGCGCCTTTGACTTCTGGCATCGGGCGACGGAAATCCAGCTATGGCCGGTGCGCAGCCTGAGTTGAAATCACTTCGGGAAAGTCTTGCTGGGATTGGCGCGCCCGGCTGGGATCGAACCAGCAACCCCTGCCTTCGGAGGGCAGTACTCTATCCATTGAGCTACGGGCGCGATGTGGGCTTTGCTGACAACGGGCGAGTGCCGCCGTCGGAAAGTCGCATAGGATACTCCGTTTGACCCAGCCCGTCCATGCGGGTTGCGCCGGTTAGTGCGATTACGGGTCTCCACGGGTCTCCCAGCCGCCGCTTTTGGCCCCCGGAGGCCATGTCTTGCGTCTATAATCGGCTCCTATTTGCGTCGCCAGAGAGACGTACCCGGGACCTGAGACAACCCGGACGCAAAAACGACAGATTCATCCCCGAAAACAGGGACGCTATCCAGACGAGGCCAGGCCGAAACGGCCAGGCGCGTGGACGTGGGCAGTTGAAGCCGCGCTGCGACGCCAGAGTCGTCCGGATAGCGTCTCCAAGGGCCAGACAAAGCAAGCCGCCCCCAACGTGCTGTGCAATAGGTTTCCCGCAAAATCGAGAGTTCTGTATGAGTGACGTCCACCAAGAAAACGACCACCACGAGTCGCCAATCAAGACCCCCAAGCAGCTGATCGTCGTCGTGATCGCAGCGTTCCTGATCCCGATCCTCGTCATCATCCTGCTGGTCAACTTTGTCGGACACGGCACCCGCGAAGGCGCCGGCTCAACCCAGTCTGCCGAGGCAATCAACGACCGCATCAAGCCCGTGGCCTCGCTCGAAATCAAGGACCCCAACGCACCGCGCGTCCTGAAGACCGGCGAAGAGGTCTACAAGGCCGTCTGCGCAGCCTGCCATGCCAGCGGTGCCGCTGGTGCGCCGAAGTACGGCGTGGCGGGTGACTGGGCGGGCCGCATCGGCCAGGGCTTCGACGGCCTGATGAAGTCGGTGCTCAACGGCAAGAACGCGATGCCTGCTCGTGCCGGCACCACCCCGGACGACCTGAGCGACTACGAACTGGCCCGTGCCGTGGTGTACATGGCCGACGCCGGTGGCGCCAAGTTCCCTGAGCCGGCAGCCCCGGCCGCTGGCGCACCGGCCCAGGCCGCCGCTCCGGCAGCCGACGCACCCGCCGCCGCCCCTGCTGCTGCAGCGCCTGCCGCCGCCGCGGCTCCAGCCCCTGCTGCTGCCGCTGCTGCACCGGCCGCCGCTTCGGCTGAAACAGGCAAGAAGGTATATGAACAAGTCTGTGCGGCTTGCCATGCCTCTGGCGTGGCTGGCGCGCCGAAGTTCGGCGACAAGGCCGCCTGGGCACCGCGCCTGAAGGAAGGCATGGACGCAGTCCACAATTACGCGCTGAAGGGCAAGGGCGTGATGCCGCCGAAGGGTGGCTATGCCGGTCCGGACGCCGACGTGATCGCCGCTTCGAACTACATGGCAGAGGCCGGCAAGTAAGAGCGAATGACAGTGACGCCCGGGGGCAACCCCGGAAGTCACCCCGGCTCCACAAAAAAAGCCCGCGAATATCTCGCGGGCTTTTTTTATTGGCTCATTTGCTGAGCATCAAAATTTCTTTAAACGACGCGTGAGTAGCGCACCAGCGGGATGACCTTCGCGTCGTTGGCCGCCGGCGCTGCCGGCTTGGGACGCAGCGCGTCTTCACGCAGATAGTGATCGAACACCATCGCGATGCGACGCACCAGCAGTCGACCCAGCGGCGTGATCTCGATCCGGTTCCGTGTGCGCCGAAGCAGATGGTCCAGGGCCAGCTTGTCGAGGTCGACCAGTTCGGCGGCGAATTTCTGCGCGAAATTGATGCTGTACGAGGCTTCCACGGCAGGAATATCGAGCGTGCCGTTGCACATCAGTTCGCCGATGATGAACTTGCGCAGGCGGTCGTCTTCCGAGGTCTCGAACCCGCGCACGATCGGCAGTTGGCCTTTGTCGAGCGCGGCGTAGTACTCGTCCGTGGTGCGCGCGTTCTGCGCGTAGTGGCCCGCCACAGCGCCGATCGCCGAGACGCCGAAGCCAAGCTGGTCGTAGCCCGCGTGGGTGGCATAGCCCTGGAAATTGCGTTGCAGCCGACCTTCGCGCTGGGCGATGGCCAGATCGTCATTCGGCAACGCGAAATGGTCCATGCCGATATAGACATAGCCAGCAGCGGTCAGGCGCTCGATCGTCGAAACGAGGATGTCGAGTTTTTCCGCGGCAGGTGGCAATGCGGCGGGATCGATGCGGCGTTGCGGTTTGAACACATGCGGGAGGTGCGCGTAGCTGTAGACCGACAGGCGGTCCGGGCGCATTTCCAGCACGCGGTCGATGGTTGCCGAGAAGCGTTGCGTGGTCTGGTGCGGCAGTCCGTAGATCAGGTCCATGCTGATCGAACGGAACCCGAGGCGTCGCGCGGCCCGCACCACGCCGTTGGTTTCCTCATATGACTGCACCCGGTGGATGGCCTGCTGCACTTCGGGATCGAAGTCCTGCACGCCAAGGCTGATCCGGTTGAAGCCAAGTTCGCCGAGCAGTTCCATGCGATCGTCGCCCACACGGCGCGGGTCGATCTCGATCGCGTGCTCTCCCTCAGGCAGCAGCTCGAAATGCTTATGCAACGCCGACATCACGTGGCGCATTTCAACAGGATCGAGGAACGTCGGCGTGCCGCCGCCCCAATGCGACTGCATGACCGCGCGGCGCTCGCCAAGCTGCTCGGCGGCCATGGCCATTTCGCGTGCCAGATAGTCGACGTAACGCGCGCTGCGGGTGTGATCCTTGGTGATGATCTTGTTGCAGCCGCAGTAGTAGCAGATGTTCTCGCAGAACGGGATGTGGACGTACAGCGACAGCGGTGCCGGTACGTTCGCACGGCAGGCATCCAGGGCGCGCCGGTAGGCGGCGTCGCCGACTTCACCGTGAAAGCGATCGGCGGTGGGATACGACGTGTAGCGCGGGCCGTTGCCATCGATGCGGCCGGCAAGTTCGCGGAAGTCGGCGAGTGCGGTGCGGTCGAAGGCGGTAGACGAGGATGCGAGGCCGGAAGGAATAGCGGTATCGGGGGTGTCGGACATGGGGGCGGACATGATTGTGGTGCTTTCTAGGCGGAAGTACGTCCGATCCTATGCCTCGCCCGGGAACGCCATCTTGATAAGCATCAAGGCCACGTCATGCGTGCGCCCGCCAGCCCCGCCGACGTGGGGAGCCAAGTCGCGTGCAAGTCACGGGAGCGTCATGAAGCGCCGATAGTCTCGGCCCGGTCTCGCAGCCCTGTGCTGCGCGGCGTCCTTTCTTCGCTCACACCGCTTCCGAACCACTGCCATGCGCCAAGCCCCACCGCAGTCGAAATCGTCATGCGCGCCCGCGTCTGCAGGGCGTCGGCGCACACTTGGCGCACTGGGTTCGCTCGGCGCGTTGTCATCACTGGCTGTAATCGCGCCGCAGACCGCGTTCGCGCAGCCCGCGCCATCGGGCGCGCGCCGCCAGCTTGTCGTCGGCCAACTGGTCGATCGCACCGGCCCGCAGGCCGATCTTTCGCGCGACTACCTGGCCGGCGCGAAGGTGCTGTTCGACGCGTACAACGCGTCCAACGGCAGCCTGCGTATCGTCCACGTCGTGCGCGATGCCGATACGAATCCGCGTGGCGCCACGGCCCAGGCAGTGGCACTGGCCGACAGCGAACATGCCGAAGTGCTGTTCGGGCCCGGCGATGCATTGCTGCCCGCGCTCGCGGCTTCCACCGAACTGTCGCGCCGTGGCGTGCAGATCGTGGCACCGCTGTCGGGGCTCTCGCTGAATGCCGAGAACGTCTGGTTCACGCGCGCCGACTATCAATCCGAACTGGACGCGGCAGTACGTCAGCTACGCGGCTTCGGACTGACCGCGGTAACGCTGGCGGTCTCTCCCGATTTCGCGGCGGGCACGCTCGCTGCAGGCACGCCCTGGCTGTCGCGGCTGGAGAAAGCCATGTCGGTACAGACGGTGCCGCTCACGGGCAACTTCGACGAGAGCGCGCGCCGCATTGCGGCGGGCCGTCCGGGCGCGGTGATCGTCGGCGGCGACACGCTCGCCTACGGCAGCCTGGGTCGCGCGCTGGCTGCGCAGAACTGGTACGGATTCCTGGTGGGGTTGTCGGCTGTCAGCCCGGTGTCGGCGCGTGAAATCCTCGGCACCGGCTATGCGGGCGGAATGGTCGTGACGCAGATCGCGCCGGGGCCGCAGGAATCGACGCTGCGTGTGGTGAAAGAGCATGTAGCGCGCATGAAGCAGTACCTCGACGAACCGCCCTCGCCCGCCACGCTGGCCGGCTACATTGGCGCCGCGTGGCTGGTGCGCGCGGCCAGCGGCATCAAGGCGCCCGGACCGGTAGAGTTGCGTCGCGCGCTGCAGACGCGTGTCGACGTTGGCGATTTCATGCTCGACTTCACGCGCGGACTACGCGGTTCGCAGTACGTGCAATTGGCGCCGATCAACAAGAGCGGTTTGCCCCAACGCGCCTGAGCCACCGATGGGCCGATGCCCCGTCAGGCGCGCGGCAGCACAATGCGCACGCGCAGGCCGCCCTCGGTACGGTTGCTCAGCGTGAGTTCCCCGCCGTGTCGCGCCACGATATCGGCGGCGATCGCCAACCCCATTCCCACACCGCCTGTGGCACGGCTGCGCGACGACTCCACGCGATAGAACGGCTCCAGCACGCGCTGGAGTTCCGCGGGCGGAATACCCGGGCCGTTATCGGACACGTCGATGATCACGCGCTCGGCGCTGTCGGTCAGCACGATATGGGCGGCGCCGCCGTACCGG
Source organism: Cupriavidus metallidurans CH34 (assembly GCF_000196015.1). Taxonomy (NCBI): domain Bacteria; kingdom Pseudomonadati; phylum Pseudomonadota; class Betaproteobacteria; order Burkholderiales; family Burkholderiaceae; genus Cupriavidus; species Cupriavidus metallidurans. The sequence continues at coordinate 3,756,444 of NC_007973.1, forward strand.
TGCGCGTTCTCCACCAGATTGACTACCGCGCGGCGCAGTTCGGCCGGGTACGCCAGCAGCGGCACGGCGGTGCCGGAAAGCCGCACGTCCTGGCCCATTTCCTGGGCATCGTCGACGATCGCCTGCAGCAGTGCCAGCACGTCCACGCGCTGGCGCGGGCCGGCGGCATCGTCTCGCTCGCGCAGGTAGTACAGCGTGGCGTCGATCAGTCCGTTCATCTCGGCCAGATCCTGGCGCAGACGGTAGCGCACGTTGTTGTCCTCGATGCGCTCGATGCGCAGGCTCATGCGCGTCAGCGGCGTGCGCAGATCGTGCGACACCGCCGCCAGGAAGCGTGATTGCTGCGCCAGCTGGGTGCGGATGCGCTGCTGCATCAGGTTCAGTGCCCGGGTAGCGTCACGCGCTTCGGCTGGGCCCATCTCCTCCTCCAGCGGCGGCGCGTGGACGTCCTGCGCCAGCCGGTTCGCGCCACTGGCCAGTTGCTGCACGGGCCGCGCCAGCAGACGCGCGCCAACCCACGATGCAATCAGGATGGCCACGAGCTGGAACAACATGCCCAAGTGCGGCGGCCAGAGACCTCGAATATGGAAACCGGACGGTGGCCCAGGTGGCCCAGGTGGTCCGGGCGGCATGAGTACGCCGCCTTTCTGCATGCGGAATGCGTCGGGATGCAGCGGGGGCCCGTCGTTGTCGCCGTCGTCATCGTCATCATTGGGCGGTGGTGGCGGCCCGTGCGGATGGCTGAGCGATGCTAACGCGCCCGGCAGTGGTGCAGGCAATGAGTGGCCGGCCGCCTCGGCTTCCGAGGCGGCGCGGCGCATCCGTTCCATGTAGCGCTCCGAACCCGGGCGCGGGAAGAACCCCTCGATCACGGTCACGCCCAGCACGTGAACAGCAAGCATGATCGCGGCCATCACGAAGAACAGCCGCACGAACATCGAATCGAAGCGCCTTCGGGGCGTCTCCGATGCGCTGGAACGCAATTCGGGCCGCACGATCGGTGGATCGTCCGCCGATGGCGGCATCTGCGCGGCCATGCCGTCAGTGCTCCACGGTGCCCGTGAAGACGTACCCTTCGCCACGCACGGTGCGGATCAGTGCCGAGTCGCGCGGATCGTCACGCAGCTTCTGGCGCAGACGGGACACCAGCAGGTCGATGCTGCGATCGAACACGTCCAGATCGCGTCCACGCGCGGTGTTGATCAGCATCTCGCGATCGAGCACGCGATTGGGATGCTCGATGAATGTCAGCAGCAGCCGGAATTCCGCGTTGGAAAGCGGCACCACCGTGTCCTCGGCATCCACCAGCTGGCGCAGCGTGGTGTTCAGTCGCCATGCCGCGAACCGGACTTCATGCCCGGGCGCAGCCGGCGCCGGACGTCGCACGTCGGCACGGCTGCGACGCAGCACGGTATGGATGCGCGCCACCAGCTCGCGCATCTCGAACGGCTTGGTCACGTAGTCGTCCGCGCCCACCTCGAGTCCCACCACGCGATCGGCCAGTTCCGCGCGGGCGGTCAGCATGATCACAGGCAGGTTGCTGGACTCCCGGATTTCGCGGCACAACGTCAGGCCGTTCTCGCCGGGCAGCGAGAGATCCAGGATGACGAGGTCGTATTCCTGCTTCGACATCGCCGCACGCATGGCAGTGCCGCCTTCGGCACCTTCGGCCTCCATGCCGAATGTGGCGAGGTATTCGGCCAGCATGGCCCGGATTTGTGGGTCGTCGTCGACGATCAGCAGGCGGATTGGCAGAGCGGGGGACAGGTCCATGGCGAGCTTGCGGATGGGAACGGCCGCGGAACCGCGGCCGGATGGAGCACCCAATGTACCAGCTTGCCCATTACAAGCGATGCCGGTTTTGTATCAAACTTGATACGTGCGCAAAACGCCACAAGTAGCGAGAGGCGGAAAAAAACGCCCCCGGTGCTGCCGCATCCGGGAGCGCTCAACAGGGAAGAAGCCGGGCTCGCATGCGCCCAGCACACACCGCAAACCGAAGGGTAGGCGCAGTGTGTCGCGACAGACGTCGAGACGAAAGCGCGCATTCCAATCGTAGAGAGCCGGTCATCGCGAAGCTTGTCCGGCTTGTATCAATCATTCCGCCGCAGGCTTGCCGAGCAGCGCCTTGAGCCCGGCCAGACGATCCTTCGGGCTCATGGCCGGAGTCTCGTCCTTCGGGGCGGGACTGTCCTCGAGCTTCATCTCGGCGATGAAACGCGACGGCTCGCACGCATACGTATCGCGGGCGCGCTTGCGCTTCCTGCACCAGCTGATCTGCAGACTGCGCTGCGCGCGCGTGATGCCCACATACATCAGGCGGCGCTCCTCCTCGATCTTCTCGTCGCCCATTTCCTCGTCCTCGCGCGAGTGAGGCAGGATGCCCTCCTCCACGCCGACCAGGAACACGTGCGGATACTCGAGCCCTTTCGACGCGTGCAGCGTCGACAGTCGCACCGCATCGGGATCTTCCTCGCGGCCTTCCAGCATGCTCATCAGCGCCACGGTCTGCGTAAGCTCGAGCAGGTTCTTGCCTTCGTCGCCGAAACCATCGGCGGTGTCGAATCCGGTGGCTTCGCCCTCGCCTTCCGGCTCGGGACGCGTGCCCTTGCGTTTGAGCCAGTCGAGGAATTCGAGCGTGTTGGTCCAGCGCGATTGCGCTTGCCGTTCGTCGAAGGTGTCGTAGAGGTAGGCCTCGTAGTGGATGCCTTCCATGAGATCGTCGAGCACCACCGTGGCCGGGTCTGTCTTCGCACGATCGGCCAGCCGTACCATCGACTCGCAGAACGTGCGCAGCGGCTCAAGCTGGCGCGGCTGCAGCTTCGCCTCGATGCCACCCATCATGGCCGCCTCGAACAGCGATACCTTGGCCTGGCCCGCGAACGTGCCGAGCACTTCGAGCGTGGTGTTGCCCACGCCACGACGCGGCGTGGTGATCGCGCGGATGAATGCGGGATCGTCGTCGGGGTTGGCGATCAGGCGCAGGTACGCGCAGATGTCCTTGATCTCGGCCTTGTCGAAGAAGCTCTGACCGCCCGAGAGCACATACGGAATGCGCTCGCGGCGCAGGATCTGTTCGAACAGCCGGGCCTGGTGATTGCCGCGATAAAGGATTGCGTAGTCACGGAACTGCGCGCGCCGCTCGAACTTGTGCGCGGACAGCCGGAATACCACTGACTCTGCCTCGTGCTCCTCGTCGTTCATCGGGTGGATCGCGATCGGATCGCCCATGCCGTGTTCCGACCACAGCTTCTTGTCGAACAGCTTCGGGTTGTTGGCGATCACCGCGTTGGCGGCTTCCAGAATCCGCACGGTCGAACGGTAGTTCTGTTCGAGCTTGACCACCTTCAGACTCGGAAAATCGGTCTGCAGCAGGCGCAGGTTGTCGAGCGTGGCGCCACGCCAACCATAGATCGCCTGATCGTCATCACCCACTGCGGTGAACGCCGGCGCGCGCAGATGCGAGCCACCGGCCAGCAGCTTGAGCAACTGGTACTGGCACGCGTTGGTGTCCTGGTATTCGTCGACGAGGAAGTAGCGCAGGCGGTTCTGCCACTTCAATTGCACGGCTTCGTCGCGCGCGAACAATTCGGCGGGCAGGCGGATCAGGTCGTCGAAGTCCACCGCCTGGTACGCGTGCAGCGTGGCCACGTAATTGCGATACACCATCGCGGCCTGGTGCTCGTCGGCATCGCTCGCCTGCGCGAGCGCCGTCTCCGGATCGATCATGCCGTTCTTCCACAGCGAGATCGTGCCCTGCACGCTGCGGATCAGCTTCTTGTCCGTGGTGCCAAGCTGCTCCTGCACCAGGCCGAAGCAGTCATCGGAATCCATGATCGAGAACTGCGGCTTCAGGCCAAGGTGCTCGGCTTCCATGCGCAGGATCTGCACGCCGAGCGAATGGAACGTGCAGACCGTGAGCTGCTTGAGCGGAATCCGCTTGCCCTCGCGCGTGGTCTTGCCCTCCATCAGCTTGCCGATGCGCTCCTGCATCTCCTTGGCCGCCTTGTTGGTGAACGTGACGGCGGCGATGTGGCGCGGCTCGAACCCCTTGTCCTCGATCAGGTGCGCGATCTTCTGCGTGATCACGCGCGTCTTGCCCGATCCGGCACCCGCCAGGACGAGGCATGGCCCGTCGAAATAGCGAACGGCTTCGGATTGCGCGGAATTGAGCCCGTGGGACATGTGATCTTTGATGAGGATTGGCCTGGATCGGCCGAAAAGGCGCGGATGAAGCACACCGGAGCCGGTGCGCCAAAGCTGGCGATGTTAACACGCGCCTCGTGTCACGCGCGTCGTGTCTGGTCGCACCCTGCACGTGTGTCGGAGACCGTCCTACGGCAAGCGTTTCGAGCCCGTAACAATCGTAAGCCGCAGGCACCCGGGGCACGGCATCGGCCTCTCACTTATCACAGCGTGCCGGTATGGCTGGCGCGCGTGGCAGTACTGCATGTCGACAACAAAGCACTGGAGGCCATATGACTACGTTCCGCACGATTTCGAAGCTCACACTGATTGGTGTCACGCTTGCTGCCTTTGGCGGCTGCGCCGACATGACGCCGAAGCAGCGCAACACGGCGATCGGCGCGGGCGTCGGTGCCGTGGGTGGCGCCGTACTGACCGAAGGCAGCGCGCTGGGCACGCTCGGCGGCGCCGCCGTGGGTGGCGTGATCGGTAACGTCACGACCAAGGGTCACTAAGGGTTGTCCCAGGGCCGCTCATCAAGGGCCTGTTACCGGGCGCGATGACGGCCACTGACAGGTTGGCGAGGGCCGCCCGCAACGGGCGACCACGCACGGGACCGGGCCTGCCGCACGAGGTTTGACAAAGGCAGAACGGTCCCGTACATTCACGCGCATCCGGCCGGGAGAGCGCGCAGCGATTGCGCCGCCGAAGGGGTATCACCCGAAAACTCTCAGGCACCATGGACTGGCTGGATCGGCATGCAACATGCACACAATGCATGCCGCACTCTGGAGAGCGACATCCGCTATTGCAAGGCAATGGTGAGCATGTCCACCGAAGGGGCGCACGAAGCACCACGCTTCGTAATCTCTCAGGTATCGAGGACAGAGGGGTCATCCGCGGCAGCGGACTGGTAGCGCATTGGCGCGACCGGACGCTGCGGCGGATGACCCTTTTTTCGTTTTCGAACCACGGTTTTCGAACCGAGCGCCCCCAAGGACATCCATGACGCTCCAGGCCACGCCCCTCAACGCCATCCACCGCGCCCTCGGCGCCCGCATGGTCGACTTCGGCGGTTGGGACATGCCCGTCAACTACGGCTCCCAGATCGAGGAACACAACGCGGTACGCGCCGACGCCGGCATGTTTGACGTCTCCCACATGTGCGTGGTGGACCTGAGCGGCATCCACGCGCGCGCCTTCCTGCGCGGTCTGCTGGCCAACAACATCGACAAGCTGCAAACGCCGGGCAAGGCGCTCTATTCGTGCATGCTCGATGAGAAAGGCGGCGTCATCGACGACCTGATCGTCTACTTCTTTGCCGAGGACCGGTTCCGCCTGGTGGTCAACGCCAGCACTGCCGTCGGCGACATCGAATGGATCCAGTCCCGCAACACGGCCACCGGCAGCGGCGTGACGATCACCCCGCGCCGTGGCGACCTGGCCCCGGCCTGCGTGAGCAAGCTGGCGATTGTTGCAGTGCAGGGCCCGAACGCGCGCCAGAAGGTGTACGACGCATTCCCGTCGACCCAGCCCGCCGACACGCTCAAGCCGTTCAACGCGGTGGTGGTGCACGACGCCGAGATGGGTGAACTGATGGTGGCCCGTACCGGCTACACCGGCGAAGACGGCTTCGAACTCGTTGTGCCGGCGGAGAACGTCGCGGGCATCTGGGAAAAGCTGTCCGCCTCGGGTGTGCGTCCCGCCGGACTCGGCGCGCGCGACACGCTGCGGCTGGAAGCCGGCATGAACCTGTACGGCCAGGACATGGATATCCACACTTCACCGCTCGATGCAGGACTGTCGTGGACCGTCGACCTGCAAAGCGAGCGCGACTTCATCGGCAAGTCGGCGCTGCTGGCCAGCGGCCAGCAAAAGACCTTCGCCGGCCTGATCCTGCGAGACAAGGGTGGCGTGCTGCGCGCGCACCAGAAGGTCATCACTCCGGCCGGCGACGGCGAAATCACCAGCGGCACATTCAGCCCGTCGCTGTCGCAGTCGATCGCCTTTGCCCGCCTTCCCCGCGACATTGCCCCCGGCACCGAGGTGCAGGTGGAGATTCGCGACCGCAAACTGACCGCGACTGTGGTTAAACTGCCGTTTGTGCGCAATGGCAAGGCACTCGTGAGCTGAGGCATCGCCCGGCTTCACACCAACGGTCGCCCTTACATCCCCCCGGCGGGCTAGCCAGGGGGATGCCTGAAACAAGAAACACACTGCATTCCGGAGAACCTCAATGAATTTCCCCGCTGACCTGAAGTACACCGAGTCGCACGAATGGGTGCGCGTCGAGTCCGACGGCACGCTGACGATCGGCATCACCGATCACGCGCAGGACGCGCTCGGCGACATCGTCTTCCTGGAACTGCCCGAAGTGGGCAAGTCGGTCGGCGCCGGCGACGCGCTTGCCGTGGTGGAATCGGTAAAGGCCGCCTCCGACATCTACGCCCCGGTGGCTGGCGAAGTGATCGCCGTGAACGAAGCCGCCTCGGCCTCGCCGGAATCGGTCAACGCCAATGCGTTCGACGCCTGGCTGTTCAAGCTGAAGCCGGCCAACAGCGACGACGTGAACGGCCTGATGAGTGCCGACGCCTACAAGGCCAGCGTCGGCGCCTGAGCCCCGACACCCCAACTGATTCGATGCCGCAAACGCGGCGGCCAGGCTGACCACCTGCCGCCGCGCCCCCACGAGATTCCTTGCCATGAACGCCCCGCTCCCCATGAACGCTGCCGCCCAAGGTGCCCGGCCCACGCTGGCCGAACTGGAGGCGCGCGACGCCTTCGCCGCCCGTCATATCGGCCCCGATTCCGCCGAACAGCAACACATGCTCAAGGTGCTCGGCTTCGAGAGCCGCGCCGCGCTGATCGACGCCGTGGTGCCCGCCGCGATCCGCCGCCGTGACGGCATGTCGCTGGGCGAATTCACCGCACCGCTGACCGAGGAGGCCGCGCTCGGCCGCCTGCGCGCGCTGGCGGGCAAGAACCGCGTGCTCAAGAGCTTCATTGGCCAGGGCTACTACAACACGCTCACGCCGGGCGTCATCCTGCGCAACATCTTCGAGAACCCGGCGTGGTACACCGCGTACACGCCGTACCAGCCCGAAATCTCGCAAGGTCGTCTGGAAGCGATGCTGAACTTCCAGCAGATGATCACTGACCTGACCGGCCTGGATATCGCCAACGCGTCGATGCTCGACGAAGGCACCGCTGCCGCCGAGGCGATGACGCTGCTGCAGCGCGTGAACAAGCACGCCTCGAACACGTTCTACGTGGCTGAAGACGTCCTGCCGCAAACGCTGGAAGTGGTTCGCACGCGCGCCCTGCCGCTCGGCATCGAGGTCAAGGTCGGCCCCGCCGCCGACGCCGCGCAGGCCCATGCCTTTGGCGTGCTCCTGCAGTACCCGGGCGTCAATGGCGATGTGGCCGACTACCGCGCGATTGCCGAAGCCGTGCACGCCTCCGGTGGCCGCGTCGTGGCCGCTGCCGACCTGCTGGCGCTGACGCTGATCGCCGCGCCGGGCGAATGGGGCGCCGACGTGACCGTGGGCAACTCGCAGCGCTTTGGCGTGCCGCTCGGCTTCGGTGGCCCGCACGCGGGCTACATGGCCGTGAAAGATGAATTCAAGCGCTCGATGCCGGGCCGTCTGGTCGGCGTGACGATCGACGCGCAAGGCAACAAGGCCTATCGTCTGGCGCTGCAGACGCGCGAACAGCACATCCGCCGCGAGAAGGCCACGTCGAACATCTGCACGGCGCAGGTCTTGCTGGCCGTGATGGCGTCGATGTACGCGGTCTACCATGGTCCACAGGGCCTCAAGCGCATCGCCCAGCGCGTGCATCGCCTGACCGCCACGCTGGCCGCCGGCCTGAAGACGCTGGGGCATACGCCGCTGAACGCTACGTTCTTCGACACGCTGACGCTGGAGACCGGCTTCAACACCGACGCGTTCCACGCATCGGCCACGGCCCGTGGCATCAACCTGCGCCACGTGGACGCCACCCGCATCGGCATTTCGTTCGATGAAACCGCATCGCGCGACGACGTGATCGCGCTGTGGGAAATCTTCGCGCACGGCAAGGCCGTGCCCGACTTCGACACGATCGAAGCCTCGGTGCAGGACGGCTTCCCGGCGACGCTGGCGCGCCAGAGCGCGTACCTCACGCACCCGGTGTTCAACACGCACCACGCCGAACACGAGATGTTGCGCTACCTGCGTGCGCTGGCCGACAAGGACCTCGCGCTCGACCGCACGATGATCCCGCTGGGCTCCTGCACCATGAAGCTCAACGCCACCAGCGAGATGATCCCGGTGACGTGGCCCGAGTTCAGCAACATCCACCCGTTCGCGCCGCTCGACCAGACCGTCGGCTATCGCGAAATGATCGACCAGCTTGAGGCGATGCTGTGCGCCGCCACCGGCTACGCCGCGGTGAGCCTGCAGCCGAACGCCGGTTCGCAGGGCGAGTACGCGGGCCTGCTGATTATCCATGCCTATCACGCGAGCCGTGGCGAAAGCCATCGCGATATCTGCCTGATCCCGTCGTCCGCGCACGGCACCAACCCGGCGTCGGCGCAGATGGCCGGCATGAAGGTGGTGGTGGTGGCCTGCGACGAGAACGGCAACGTCGATCTGGCGGATCTGGCCAAGAAGGCCGAGCAGCACAGCAAGAACCTGGCCGCGATCATGATCACCTACCCGTCCACGCACGGCGTGTTCGAGCAGGGCGTGCAGCAGATCTGCGACATCGTGCACAAGCACGGCGGGCAGGTCTACGTTGACGGCGCGAACATGAACGCGATGGTCGGCGTGGCCGCGCCGGGCCAGTTCGGTGGCGACGTGTCCCACCTGAATCTGCACAAGACGTTCTGCATTCCGCACGGCGGTGGCGGCCCGGGCGTCGGCCCGGTGGCGGTGGGCGCGCATCTGGCGGACTTCCTGCCGAACCAGGACAGCGTCGGCTATCGTCGCGACGAGAACGGCATCGGCGGTGTCTCGGCCGCGCCGTTCGGCTCGGCCAGCATCCTGCCGATTTCGTGGATGTATATCGCGATGATGGGCTCGGCCGGCCTGACCGCCGCCACCGAGAACGCGATCCTGACGGCCAACTACGTGGCCCGGCGTCTGTCGCCGCACTTCCCGGTGCTCTACACGGGCCAGCACGGCCTGGTGGCGCACGAGTGCATTCTGGATCTGCGCCCGCTGCAGAAGGCCACTGGCATCAGCAACGAGGACGTGGCCAAGCGCTTGATGGACTACGGCTTCCACGCGCCGACCATGAGCTTCCCGGTGCCGGGCACGCTGATGATCGAGCCGACCGAGAGCGAGGCACTGCACGAGCTCGACCGCTTCATCGACGCGATGATCGCCATCCGTGGCGAGATCGCGCGTGTCGAGGACGGCAGCTTCGATCGCGAAGACAACCCGCTCAAGCACGCGCCGCACACAGCAGCCGTGGTGGTCAGCGACAAGTGGAACCACAAGTACACGCGCGAGGAAGCCGCCTACCCGGTGGCATCGCTGCGCACGCAGAAGTACTGGCCGCCGGTTGGCCGCGCGGACAACGTGTACGGCGACCGCAATCTGTTCTGCTCGTGCGTACCGCTAAGCGAGTACGCTGAAGACTGAGGCACCTGCCTCTGCCTTAGCACGCGGCGGCGTCGGGGGACACTCCGGCGTCGCCGGCCGGAACCTGTGCCGGCGCCCCCTATTGGCGGCGCATTACCGGAGTCAGCCGTGGCAGTCAGCGTCTTCGATCTGTTCAAGGTGGGCATTGGCCCGTCCAGTTCGCACACCGTCGGCCCGATGCGCGCCGCCCTGATGTTTGCCCACGGGCTGGAGCGTGACGGGCTGCTGCCGCAGGTGGCAAGTGTGCGCGTGGAGTTGTATGGCTCGCTGGGTGCGACGGGCAAGGGACACGGCACCGACAAGGGCGTGATCCTGGGCCTGATGGGGGAAGCGCCGGACACGGTCGACCCGAACACCATCGACGCCAAGCTCGCCGCGCTACGCGCGAGCCGCCAGCTCTCGCTGCTCGGCACGCATACGGTGCCATTCGTAGAACGCGAACACATCGCGTTCTATCGTCGCGAGGCGATGGCCGAGCATCCCAACGGGATGAAATTCCACGCCTACGATACGGACGGCACCTCACTACGCGAGGCCCGCTATCTGTCCGTGGGTGGTGGCTTCATCGTCACGGCGGGCTCACCTAACACGCAGTTGCAAGCGGCCGAGCGCCAGTTGCCGCATCCGTTCCGCAGCGGACGCGCGATGCTCGACATGGCTCACGCCAGCGGCAAGTCGATTGCCCGGCTCATGCTGGAGAACGAACTCACGTGGCGCTCCGAGCAGGAGGTCATGGACGGCCTGCTCCACATCTGGGACGTGATGCAGCAATGCGTGGCACGCGGGTGCCGCACCGATGGCGAACTGCCCGGGCCATTCAAGGTGCGCCGCCGCGCGCCCGAGCTGTATCGCAACCTGACGGAGCGCGCCGAGCGCACCCTTTCCGATCCGCTTTCGGTCATGGACTGGGTCAACCTGTACGCAATCGCCGTCAACGAAGAAAACGCGGCGGGTGGCCGCGTGGTCACGGCGCCCACCAATGGCGCGGCCGGCATCATTCCGGCGGTGCTGCACTACTACGACCGCTTCATTCCGGGCGCGAACCCACAGGGCGCAGTGGACTTCCTGCTGACGGCAGGCGCGATCGGTCTGCTCTACAAGCTCAACGCGTCGATCTCCGGCGCGGAGGTCGGATGCCAGGGTGAAGTCGGCGTGGCCTGTTCGATGGCGGCCGGTGCGCTGGCGGCCGTGCTCGGGGGCACGCCCGAGCAGGTGGAAAACGCCGCCGAGATCGGCATGGAGCACAACCTCGGCCTGACCTGCGACCCCGTGGGCGGACTGGTGCAGATTCCCTGCATCGAGCGCAATGCCATGGCGGCGGTCAAGGCGGTCAATGCGGCGCGCATGGCCCTGCGCGGCGACGGCACGCACTACGTCTCGCTCGACTCGGTCATCAAGACCATGCGCGAAACTGGCGCGGACATGAAGACCAAGTACAAGGAAACCGCGCGAGGCGGCCTGGCGGTCAATATCGTGGAGTGCTGATTCCGGGTGCCTCCAGTTACCCACGCAGGTTGCAGGCACCGATGGCCGACGTATGATTGAGGCACCTTCGGTTTGCCAAAAACAACACGGCCATGCAGACCTTCCATCAGCTTTTCGACGAAACGTCGTCCACCTACACATATCTGCTGATCGACGCGGACACCCATGAGGCGGTGCTGATCGATCCCGTGGACCGCCAGTACGAGCGTGACCTCGGCGTGCTTGCAGACACCGGCGCCAAGTTGGCCTGGGTGGTGGAAACACATGCCCATGCCGACCACATCACCTCGGCGGGGCATCTGGCACAGCAGACCGGCGCCCACACGGCGGCGCCGTCGGGCTGCGACATCAAGCCCGCGCAGAAGCAACTCATCGACGGCGACACGCTCCGCTTCGGCAATCAGGTGCTACGGGCCATCCACACGCCCGGACATACCGCCGGCAGCATGAGCTATCTGTGGGAGGAGCCCACCACCGATGGCGTGGTGCGCCGCATCTTCACCGGCGATGCGCTGCTGATCGACGGCTGTGGCCGCACCGATTTCCAGTCCGGCGATGCGGGCACGCTGTTCGACAGCCTGACGCAAAAACTCTTCCGCCTGCCCGACGACACGCGTGTCTATCCGGCGCATGACTACAAGGGCCGCACCGAGTCCACGATCGGTCAGGAGCGCGCCACCAACAGCCGGGTGGCGGGACGTACACGCGACGAGTTCATCGTGATGATGCGCGGCCTGAACCTGCCCCGGCCAAAGCTGATCGACGTGGCCGTGCCGGCCAACCAGCAACTCGGTCTGATCACCGGCCGCGACGGGGAAAGTGTGCCGCACGGCGCGTGAGTTGAGCGCTGCGCAGCGTCGGCGCAGCGCCTTGCCTCAGCCGCCCCCCCACTGTTCGCAGGTCTGTCGCACCATATCGCGCAGGCTGTGCGCATCGCGATTGGCGGCGCGCACCCAATGCGCGTCGTTGCTGCGGCTCGCCGCCAGCGCGCGGATATTCGATAGCGCCTCCAGCGAGCCCAGTGCTTCCGCATGTGGCTCGAGCGCATCGCAGATCGACAGGATATGGTCGGCAATCGGCATCCGAGTCAGTTCATTCGGATGCACATACTCGCCCTCCAGCCCGAAGCGACACGCCTGGAAGCGGTTGAATGTGTAGACCAGATAGTCGTCTTCCTGCGGCATGAATGGCCGTGACAACAGCAGGTAACGCGCCAGCGCCTGGATATAGGCCGCGATGTCGCACGCGCGCTGCACGGTCAGTGGCGTGTCCATGACGCGAACTTCGATCGTGCCGAATTCCGGCTTGGGACGAATGTCCCAATAGAAGTCCTTCATGCTCTCGATCACACCGGTGGCGCGCATCTTGTCGAAGTACGCCTTGAAGGCGTCCCAAGTCAGCACGAACGGCGCGCGCCCGCTCATCGGGAATGCCGCCACCGAATTCAGACGGGCCGAAGCGAAACCGGTATCCACACCCTGCACATAGGGCGACGACGCGGCCAGCGCAATGAAGTGCGGGACGTAGCGCCCGATGGCGTGCAGCAGGAACAGCGACTCGTCGGGGCTCGGACACCCGATATGGACGTGCTGCCCAAACACCGTGAACTGCTTGGCCAGATAGCCGTAGAGTTCGGAGATGTACTGGTAGCGGGGCGAGTCGGAAATCGTGCGATCGGACCACACCTGGAACGGGTGCGTGCCGCCGCCGCAGATGCCGAGGTTCAAGCCGCGTGACGCATTGACCATCAGGTCCCGCATGACGCTCAGCTCCTCGAGCGCCTGCGCGTAGTCGTGGCAGATCCCCGTGCTGATCTCGATCATCGACGGACTGATCTCCGGCTTGATGTCGCCGGCATGTTGCGTGCCCCTGAGCGCCCGGAGCAGGTCCGGCGCGAACGGCGCGAGGTCATAGTCATGACGATTGACGAGCTGCAGTTCCAGTTCGACACCAAACGTCAGGGCTTCGGAATGCTTGAAGGGTTCGAGCGACATCAGCGCCCTCCGTTGTCACGCGCTTCGCTGACATAATGCAGCGCCCACGCCGCGATGACGGGTCCGAGCAACTGCTCGATCGCCAGCGCACACAGAATGATCGAAGCCAGCGGCGAGCCGGTTCCCGGATACAGCAAGGCGACGTCGTTCATCAAAAGATAGGCGAGTCCCGACATCGGAGCCAGCGCCAGCCCGAGCGCCGTGCACTGGCGCAGACTCAGGCCCGAGAACGACCCCAGCGATATCACGCCAACGAGCTTGGCAACGTGACGCATCACGACCAGCGCGATGGCCAGCATGCCACCCACCGCCCAGTCATGTGCCGTCAGCGGCAGGCCGAGCGAGACGATCATCACGATAATTAGCAGGCTACCCGCGCTGCCGAAGTGCGTGGGCCACACATGCGGCTGTCGGTCCTGATGCTTGAAGACCACGCCAGCCAGCATCAGCGAGAGCGGCATCGACAACTTCAGCACGCGCGTCAGCGCCAGCGCGAACAGGACCAGGCCAACCAGCACCAGGAAGCTGTAGTGATCGTCAGCGGACATGCGGGCGTAAATGGCATGGCCAACCTTGCCGACCACCCACGCCAGCAGGCACGAGCCAGTCAGCAGGTAGAGCGGATGCAGCAGCGCAGCGCCGATGTTGCCGTACTCGGAGTGCAGCCAGCCGGTGGCCACCTGCACGATGACGGCGGCGTAGATGCTGTTCAGGGCCGCCATGGCCATCAGCCGCTCGGTCACCTGGCCTTCGGCGCGCAACTCGTTCTTGAGCTGGAGCACGATGGTCGGCGACGTGCTGACCGCAATACCGCCCGCCAGAATCGCCACGGCCGGCGATGCGCCGAGCCACTGCAATACCGTGGACACCAGTCCCCAGGTCAGCAGGCTTTCCGCCCCGCTCGTGAACAGCAGCCAGCGGTTCGCGCGCAGCCAGGAAAACGACAGTCGATGGCCAAGCTCGAACAGCGCCAGCGCGAGCGCCATGTCGATCAGGATGCGCGTCTGCGCGATCATGTTCTCGTCGACGATGCTGCGTCCGAGCGTGCCCGCGAACAACCCCGCGGCCGCATAACCGACGATGCGTGGGAAGCCGAGCCAGCGGCGGCAGAGCTCGCCGGCCAGTCCCGCGCCAACCAGCGCGAGCCCGACCCAGAACAATCCGCTCGGGGCCAGTGGCAGGGATGGGAAAAGTTGGCTTAGTCCGTTCATGGCCGACATGGTAACGGAAGCACATGAACTTTCGTGTCGGGTGTTGTCCGACGCTTCTTTTAATACGCTTGCAACTTTCGGCTTCTTCCATTAAAAAACGCCATCTTCGCAGATGGCGTTTCCCCGGGGTTGGCAAATTCAGAATGGGCTCACACGCCCCAGACCTTCCATTTGGGACGCGTCGACTTCAGGCCGGCTTCCACCTGCGCGAAAAGACCCCGGGTGACACCCTTGTCACCCTCGAGCGCACGAGCCTTTTCGAACCAGGCAAGCGCCGTTTCGCGCTGCGCCATGCCTACGGCGGCCCGTACCGCCGTCAGCCAGGTTCTGGCATCCCAGTCATCCCGCGCGGCGAACGCAAGCTGAAAATCGGTCAGCGCTTCGGGAAAGCGCGCCAGGTCGACTAGCAACGCGGCCCGCTGCACGCGTGCCTGAGCCTGGCCCCGGCCATCGCGCTCGCCAAGCTGCACGGCTTGCTCCAGCAGCGGCAGCGCGCGGTCGTTGTCGCCAAGGTCACGCCAGATCTGGCCGAATCGACTGCATAGCCACGCGTCTTCGACCAGCATCGAGCGGCGCTCCAGCGCTTCGAGTTCGGCGCGCGCATCAGCACGGTCATGCTCGTCCATCGCCGCCATACCGGACTGGAGCAGCCCGGCATAGTGGGCGCGCGCGTGCGCCATGGCATGGGCGCCCTCGCTGCGCGCTTCCACCGGCAGTGCGTCGAGACGCGCATCCATATGCGAGATGGCCGCGCTGGCAGACTCGGTAGCCTCGCGGCCGCCAATCGCCGCCAAGGCCGCCACCAGACGGCTGAACACCCAGCTCACGTTGCCGGGATTGCGTTCCACCGGGTAGCGGTTCATGACTTCGCCGGCCAGGTCGACCACTTGCTGATGCTGGCCTGCCGCCGCGTGCGTGTCGAGCAGGTCGATCCAGTGGTCGATGAAATCGCTCGCCGCCATACCCTTGCGGTGCAACGCCAGCTTTTCCTCCAGATGCGCCTCGTCGGCAGGCAGCAGACGCGCCAGCAGACGGCACAGCAGCGAATAGAGATGAGGATCGGCATTGCCGCCGTGGCCGCGTGGGTCGCCTTCGCCTGTGGAAAAGTACGACTCAAAGCAAGCCAGGCCCTTGCGGCAGGCGGCCTCTAGCAGCGGCCTGAGCGTGGCCTGCGACGCCGGCACCTCGTCGATGAAGGCACCGAGTGCGCTGGCCGCATGGAAATACAGCGCGCCGTCGTCGGCGTCGGCCGTCAGCGCGAAGCCGGTCCATGCGGGTTGCGGCGCAGGCGCATTGGCCGGTGCGGCCGCGTTGAGCTGGTTGCGCAAGGTCAACACGCGTACCTGTGTCAGCGGATCGGCCTCCTGACGCAGATAGGTATCCATGTCATCGAGCGCACCCGCCGGATCACTGCCCAGACGCAGTGGCGCGCGCAAACGGCGTGCCTCGGGGTGGTCGGCTTGCTCGGCCAGCACTCGTTCGGCCTGCATGGCAGCGAGCGCATCGCCCTCGGGCGGTGTCAGATCGAGCAGTTCGGGGGAATCCAGCGCGATACGTCCCAGGCAAACGCGCAGCAGCGGCTCGCCCAGTTGCCCGGCGGCATCGCAACGCGCCACGTAGTCCTGCACCAGCGGGAGAATGTCACCCGCGCCCAGGTCCGGCGCGCGATAGAGCAGATCGTGCCAATAGCGGCCCGCCAGGGCGAAGTCATTGAGGCGGAGCGCGACGAAGCCGGCATAGAAATGCGCCGCCCATTCGCCTGTGGCCAGCCCGTTGCGGCGCGCCGCTTCATGCATCCACGGCTGCGCCTCGGTATCACGCCCTTCGCGCATCAGCAGCGTGCCGTAGATATGGGCCAGCGCGCCACGTGACGCCCAGCGGTGCACTGGCGCCAGCGACAGCGAAGGCAGGCGTTCCATCGCCTCGTCCAGCGCGGCCAGCGCGCCAGGCACATCGTCGCGATCGGCATGCAGTTGCGCGCGCAGCGCTGCATAGTCCACCACCTCAGGGTGTGCCTCCCAGAGCTGGTCGGCCACCTGCAGCGCCTCGTCGTGGCGCCCGGCATTGGCTAGCGCGATCGCGTGCTCGTAACGGACATCCTGCACGGTCGGTTCCTTCTCAAGAATTCAGCAAAAGCGGAATTATGCGCTAACCGCGGGAATCACCCGGGAAAGAACAGCGGGGATTTCGGGCCGGTTCCCGCCGCCCAACAAAAAACGCCACCACGGGCCGGGCCCGGGTGGCGTCTGGTATCGCGCGGCGCGCTGGGCGGAGGAAAGCCGTCCGGCGCGCCGATGCGGGCTGGCTTACTTGCCGCCCACGGTCTGCAGCACGGTCCACTTGCCGTCAGCCACCTTGTAGACGGTGATGCCGCCGTCCTTCAGGTCGCCGCGGGCATCGTAGGCCAGCGTCTTGGTGGTCACGCCCTGCATGTTGGTCGCAGCCAGCACCGGCAGGTAGCGCGCCGGATCGGCCGAGCCGGCCTTGATCATGGCCGTCATCATCGCGGTGGCGCCGTCATAGGCATACGGCGAGTAGGTCTGCACCTTCGAGCCGAAGCGCTTCTCGTACTTCTTCTCATAGGCCACGCCACCCGGCATCTGGTCCAGCGGCAGGCCGGCCAGCGACACCACGGTGCCATCGGCTGCCGGGCCGGCCAGCTTCAGGAAGTTGTCGGTCTTGGACATTTCGCCCGACACCAGCGGCGCCTTCATGCCCAGTTCCTTCACCTGCTTGGCCATCGGGGCCGACTGCGTCTCGGCGCCGCCGTAGAAGATGATGTCCGGGTTGGCGCGCTTGATGTTGGTCAGCACGGCCTTGAAGTCCACGGCCTTGTCGTTCGTGAACTCACGGCGGACGATCTTGCCGCCAGCGGCCTTGGCCGCCTTCTCGAACTCGTCGGCCAGACCCTGGCCGTAGGCCGTGCGGTCATCGACGATGGCGATGTTCTTGGCGCCGAGCTTCTTCACCACGAAGGCGCCGATCACCGAACCCTGCTGGGTGTCGGACGTCATCATGCGGAACGTGGTCTTGAAGCCCTGGCGGGTGTACTCAGGCGCCGTGGCCATGGCGATCTGCGGAATGCCGGCGCGGTTGTAGACCATCGACGCCGGGATGCTGGTGCCCGAGTTGAAGTGGCCGAGCATGCCCTGGATGCCCGCGTCCACGAGCTTCTGCGCCACTACGGAACCGGTCTTCGGGTCGGCTTGGTCGTCCTCGGAGACCAGCACGAACTTGACGTCCTTGCCGCCAATCTTGGGCTTGGTGGCGTTCATGTCCTCGATGGCGAGGACGATACCGTTCTGCATGTCCTTGCCATACTGCGCCTGGCCACCGGTCATCGGGCCGGCAAAGCCCAGCTTGATTTCCTGCGCCTGGGCAAATGCGGCCGAGGCGGCGGTCAGGCCGGCTACGGCCATGGCAACGGTCATCGCCGTCTTGCGGAATGTCGAGCTCATCAGTTCTCCTTGGGTCCCATAGGGTGCCATATGGTGCCGGTGTCGGCATGTTCGCGGACCGGCGTTGGCAGCACCGCTCCGTTCCTGGGTTGCGACGGGGTCGGGATCACCGGCCCCCGCCGCGCACTGCGACGCGCCACGGTCGAGGCCTGCCTCAGCCGATCGTCATCAAACTTGCATTGCCGCCCGCGGCCGCCGTATTGACGGACAGCGAACGTTCGATCAACAAACGCTCCAGAGCGATATTCGGTTCACCGTGCGCAAGGCCCTGCACGCCGACGATCGGACCAGTGCGGGTGGCCACCTGCTCGCAAACCGTGCGAAGCTGGTCGGAATCGCCGTGGTGCAGCACGGCATCGAATGCCGTATCCGTCGACGTCCAGTCGGAAACCATGCGGACGCGCGATTGTACTGCGGCGGGAAGCCTTTCAGACAGGGCCCTGGTCTGCGCTGTGTCAACGCACAACGCCTCGCTGCCGACGGCCAGCACGGCGGCCAGTTGCAGCACCAGATCGGACTCCTGCTGGGCGAGGCAAAGCACACGCTCGCGCGGCAGCAGCGAGTAGGTGTTGCGCTCGCCGGTAGGACCCGGCAGCGTCACACCGAGCCCCGACGGCGATGCCGCGGCCAGGCGATCGCAGGCCTCGGCCACCTCGGGCAGCGACGCCTGCGCCCAGGCCTTCAGCGCGGCCAGTTCGGGCGACACCGGCGCGGCGGCCACGCCACCAGTCGCATCCGACGCACGCACGGCGCGCGCCACGGCATCCTGCGGGCAGACCGACAGCAGCCGGTGCAGATAGAGTGGCCCTCCCGCCTTCGGCCCCGTGCCGGACAGCCCTTCGCCACCGAATGGCTGCACGCCCACCACGGCGCCGACGACATTCCGGTTCACATAGAGATTGCCCACATCCGCGCGGTCGACGATGTGCGCGATCGTCTCGTCGATCCGCGTGTGGACGCCGAGCGTCAGGCCATACCCAGTGCCATTGATCTGGTCGATCAGCTTGTCCAGCGCGGTTCGCGGGAAGCGCACCACATGCAACACCGGACCGAACACCTCCCGCTTCAGCTCCGCGATCGAATCGAGTTCGATCAGCGTCGGCGGCACGAACGTGCCATGGCGGCAGGCCGGCGTGTCCGCCGCGCCCGGGTCGGCCTGGTGCACACGACGGCCCTTGGCCCGCATCGCTTCGATATGGCGCAGGATATTGCCGCGCGCTTCCTCGTCGATCACAGGACCAACGTCAGTGGAGAGGCGATCCGGGTTGCCCAGCGTCAACTCACCCATCGCACCCTTGAGCATTTCCAGGATGCGGTCGGCCACGTCTTCCTGCAGGCACAGCACGCGCAGCGCCGAACAGCGCTGGCCGGCCGAATCGAAGGCCGAAGTCACCACGTCGCCCACCACCTGCTCGGCCAGCGCCGAGGAATCGACGATCATCGCGTTCTGCCCGCCCGTCTCGGCGATCAGCGGAATCGGACGGCCCGCGGCATCGAGACGGCTCGCCACGTTGCGTTGCAGGAGGCGGGCAACTTCGGTCGAGCCGGTGAACATCACGCCCTTGACCCGGGCGTCGCCTACCAGCGCCGCGCCGACGGTCTCGCCCCGGCCCGGCAGCAATTGCACCGCGGCTGCGGGCACACCGGCGTCGCGCAGCAGACGCACGGCGGCGGCGGCGATCAGCGGCGTCTGTTCGGCCGGCTTGGCCAGCACCGGATTCCCGGCTGCCAGCGCGGCGGCCACCTGGCCGGTGAAGATCGCCAGCGGGAAATTCCACGGGCTGATGCAGACCACCGGACCAAGGGGGCGATGGGTATCGTTCGAGAACGACGCGCGGACCTGCACCGCGTAGTAGCGCAGGAAGTCGACCGCCTCGCGCACTTCGGCGATGGCGTTCGAAAACGTCTTGCCGGCCTCGCGCATGATGATGCCCATCAGCGACTGCATCTGGGCTTCCATCAGATCGGCGGCGCGTTCCAGCGCGGCGGCACGCACTTCGGGCGGCGTGGCCTGCCAGATCGGCGCCACGTTGACGGCGGCCACAAGCGCGGCTTCGGTCTCAGCCGGCGTTGCCTCGCTGACCTGCCCCACTACGTCGCGACGATCCGCCGGATTCAGTACCGGCTCGGACGTGGCATCCGTGCCCGCCACTGCGGCGCCGAGCAGCGGTTCCGCGCGCGGCGTCTCGCTGGTGCCGGCCAGCAGTGCGGACGACAGCGACGCCAACCGATGTTCATTCGACAGGTCGATGCCGGCCGAATTGGCGCGCGATTTGCCATACAGCGCGCGCGGCTGCGGGATACGCGGATGCGGCAGGCCAAGCACGCCCTCTGTCTTGTGCATGGTTTCGACCACGGCCACCGGGTCAGCGACGAGATCGTCGAGCGCGATCGTCTCGTCGGCGATCCGGTTCACGAACGAGGTGTTGGCGCCGTTCTCGAGCAGGCGGCGCACCAGGTATGCCAGCAGCGTTTCGTGGGTGCCGACCGGCGCGTAGATCCGGCACGGCCGGTTGAATTTGCCATCCGCCACCGGGCCGACCACCTGGTCGTACAGCGGCTCGCCCATGCCATGCAGGCACTGGAATTCGTACTGGCCGGGGTAATAGTTCTGGCCGGCGATCTGGTAGATGGCTGCCAGCGTGTGGGCGTTGTGGGTGGCGAACTGTGGATAAATCGCGTCGGGCACCGACAGCAGCTTGCGGGCGCAGGCCACATACGACACATCGGTGTAGACCTTGCGCGTGTAGACCGGGTAGCCCTCCAGGCCGTCGACCTGGGCGCGCTTGATCTCGCTGTCCCAGTACGCACCCTTGACCAGGCGGATCATCAGGCGATGCCGGCTACGGCGCGCCAGGTCGATCAGATAATCGATCACGAACGGGCAGCGCTTCTGATAGCCCTGCACCACGAAGCCGATGCCGTTCCAACCGGCCAGCTCCGGCTCGAAGCAGAGCCGCTCAAGCAGGTCGAGCGAGATTTCCAGGCGGTCCGCTTCCTCGGCGTCGATGTTGATACCGATGTCGTACTGGCGGGCCAGCATCGTCAGGCTCTTCAGGCGACCGTAGAGTTCGGTGATCACGCGCTCGTGCTGCGCGCGGCTGTAGCGCGGGTGCAGCGCGGATAGCTTGATCGAGATGCCTGGGCCTTCGTAGATGCCACGGCCGCGCGAAGCCTGCCCGATCGCGTGGATCGCCTGCTCGTAGGACGCCAGGTAGCGCTGGGCATCGGCCTCGGTCATCGCCGCTTCGCCGAGCATGTCATACGAGTAACGGAAGCCCTCTTCCTCGTACTTGCGCGCGTTGGCCAGCGCCTCGGAGATTGTTTCGCCAGTCACGAACTGCTCGCCCATCAGGCGCATCGCCATGTCCACGCCCTTGCGGATCAACGGCTCGCCGCCCTTGCCGATGATGCGCGTCAGCGCCTTCGACAGTCCGGCTTCGGTGTGCGTGGCCACCAGCCGGCCGGTCAGCAGCAGGCCCCAGGTGGCAGCGTTGACGAACAGCGACGGGCTCTGGCCCAGATGTGATTGCCAGTTGGCGCCGCTGATCTTGTCGCGGATCAGCGCATCGCGCGTGGCCTTGTCGGGGATGCGCAGCAGCGCTTCGGCCAGGCACATCAGCGCCACGCCTTCCTGCGACGACAACGAGAACTCCTGGATCAGCCCCTGCACCAGCCCCTCGCGTCCGCTGCCTACTTTCTGCTCACGCAGCCGGGCCGCCAGGGCTCGCGCCATCTTGATGGCGGCATCGGCCTGCGCCTGCGGCAGGCGCGCCTGCTCCAGCAGCACCGGCACACATTCGGTTTCCGGACGGCGGTAGGCGGACGTGATGGCCGCGCGCAGTACCGACTGAGGCTGGACGCTCTGCGCGAATTCGAGGAAAGGTTGCGGCGCGGCATCGGCCTGCGTCGCGTCGCCAGCATCGGCGCCATCGGTATCTGCAGTCGCGCCGGCACCAGCTTCATGGGGCAGATGGCCGCGTTCCACCTGTTCCAGGTACGTGAAGATGGCCTGCTTGATCAGCCAGTGCGGGGTGCGGTCGATGGACTGGGCAACGCGCTTCAGGCGTTCGCGCGATGCGTCGTCGAGCTTGACGCCGAGGGTGGTGGTGGCCATGTGATCGGTTCTCCAGCGAATCTTGGAATATCGGTTGGCTGCACCGGCGATACGCACGTGTGCGTACCCGCCAGATAGCCGGACTGGCGCGATCTTACTCTCGGAGAATTACGGGGTGCAACCTAGTGCAACCCCTAAGCTCACTTGCGGACAAAAGGTTGCACTTTCGCAACTTCCCGGCGTGGCGACTGCTCCGCTCAAATGCGTAGCGGATCGATTTCCAATTGCCAACGCACCCCTTTGACACGTGTCGCGGCATCATCGAAAGTCCGTACCCACTCACTGACAAACCGTTGCAATAACGGACGGGAGCCGGCTTCGACGAGCATCTGGGCGCGCTCTTTGTTGAACAGGCGCACCATCGACATCGGCACCGGGTCATGCAGTTGCACTTCGGCTGCCATCGGACTGGCATCCGCGCACGCGCGAGCGGCCTGCAGGAAGGCAAGCGCGCGCTCGAGCTGCGCGTGCTCGGCCGTCACCAGCACCTGGTAGGCATATGGGGGCAACCCGGCCTGCCGGCGCTCTCGCAACTGGCTGGCTGCGAATCCATCATAGTCATGGCGAACCAAAGCCTGCAATGCGGGGGCATCTGGATAGCGGGTCTGGATCAACACTTCGCCGCCCAGCCCTGCCCTGCCGGCGCGGCCAGACACCTGCATCAGCGACGCGAACAGGTGCTCGGCCGCGCGGAAATCGTGACTGAACATGGCGGCATCAGGGTGGACGATGCCCACCAGCGTGACACGCTGGAAGTCGTGTCCCTTGGCCACCATCTGCGTGCCCACCAGGATGTCGACCTCGCCGGCATGGACCTCGTCGAGCATGGCCTGCGCACTGCCCTTGCGCCGCGTGGAATCCGCGTCGATCCGGGCGATGCGTGCCTGTGGAAAACGTGCGGCCAGCGCTTCCTCGATCCGCTGCGTGCCCCGGCCAAGCGGTGCGATGTCGACATTGCCGCAGTCGGGGCAATGATGCGGCACGGGCGCCTCAAGCCCGCAATGGTGGCAGCGCAACCGCCGCTCCGGGCGATGCAGCACCAGGTACGCCGAGCATCGCGGGCAGCCCGAGAGCCAGCCGCAACTGTCGCAGGCCAGGACTGGCGCGTAGCCCCGCCGGTTCAGGAACAACAGGCTCTGCTGACCCCGATCCAGCCGCTGCTGGATGGCATCGAGCAGCGGCACCGACAGCCCTTCATAGAGCGTGCGCTGACGCTGGCGTTCATGGTTCAGGTCGATCAGCCTGACCGTGGGCAGTGCGGCATCCGCCTGGGCGCGATCCCGCAGCACCAGCTTGCGATAGGCGCCCTGCTCCGCCCGGTACCAGGACTCCATGGACGGTGTGGCCGAGCCAAGCACTACCGGGATGCCTAACTGGTTGGCTCGCCACACGGCCAGATCGCGTGCCGAGTACCGCAGGCCTTCCTGCTGCTTGTAGGAGGTGTCGTGCTCTTCATCGACCACGATCAGTTTCAGGTTCGGCACGGATGCCATGACGGCCATGCGTGTGCCGAGCACGATACGCGCCTCGCCGCGATGCGCTGCCAGCCACTGGAGGCTGCGCTCCTGATCGGCCAGTCCACTATGCAGGACGGCCAGTGGCTGGTCAGGAAAGCGCTCGGCGATACGCGCCTGCAGTTGGGGCGTGAGGTTGATCTCGGGGACCAGCATCAATACCTGGGCGGCTGGGTCCTCGTCCAATCGCGCGGCGATGGCGTGGAGATAGACTTCCGTCTTGCCGCTGCCGGTCACCCCGTGGAGCAGGAAGGCGGCATAGCCTTCGGCGGCGGTGATGGCATCCACGGCCGCACGCTGCTCGTCATGGAGCGTCGGGGCGACAGATGGTACCTGCGTGGGGGCTTTATCGAGCAGCGGACGGTCTGCATGGGTGCTTTGGATACAACCAGCGGCCTCCCACTCGGCCAGGCGTGCCGGGGCCGCCGTGCAAAGCTCGCGGGCTTCTGCAAGGCGCAACCCATCAGGCGCCGCAATCAACGCTTCAGCCAGCGCCCGCACGGTTCGTGCGCGCGACGGCGCTGCCGCCAGCAAGGCTTCTGACTGCGCCGGGCGTACCCGGTACTGCGTGGTTCGGGCGCGTTGTTCCAGCCGTTCCCACGTCTGCGGATCGCGCAGCGACGGCGGCAGCGCGGGCAGCATCACTTCGCCCAGACAGCGGTGGTAGTAGCGCGCGGCAAAACGGGCAAGGCCGATCCACGCGGCGTTGAGCGGTGGCATCCACGTCAGATGGCCCGTCACCGGCCTCAGGCGGTCTGCGGGTACCTCGGTGTTGTCGGGTCGATCGAGCACGACCCCCATGACATGGCGCTTGCCAAATGGCACGACCACGAGCTCGCCCGGCATCACCGCGGCATCCGCCAGATAGTCGAAGTAGTCGTCAGCGGGGGTATCCAATGCGACGCGCACGAGGCCCGCCGCAGCCTCAGCGGATGCGGGCTGTAACGCAGTATCCACAGGCGCCGCCGCCGATGTCATTGACCAGCTCCAGCGTGGTGCAGTCCGGCTGCGCGATGGTTGTGCATGGCTGGCGTAACAGGATTTTCCGAACGGGTCTGTGTGCGGCGCAACATCAACTTAAAGTAAAACCTGAAATGTGACCCTAAGTCGATGATCCTTGGTGGCTTTTCCAAGGTATCTGTCACGCCTGTGGATAACTTTGTTGAAAAGTCGCGCCGAGTTCCCCGCAAGGCCCATGAATCAAGGCTTTCATCGACCTTACACGGTTCTTAAAGAAAGATTCAAAGCCTTATGAATCAATGGGTTGCAAACACCCCCCAACTGAGTTAAGGGGTTACCCCGTCTTGCGGTGCGGCAAACCTATCGGTGTGCATAAGTCAAGCCTTGACAGCAACCGCCCAGCACCTTTTTGGCGAAATAACGCAAATAGTTTACTTGACAGCTTATCGATAGCGACGACTGCGACACAGCGGCGCAGTCGGGTCGACGAATCGCTGCGCCGCGGGGAAAACGCCTGTTTCAGACGGCCGCTGCAACCTGCCCGGCGCGCAGCTTGCGGCTATGGTTGTGCACTTCGTCAACCAGGACCGAAACGTTCTCGGGCGGCGTGAACTGCGAAATGCCGTGGCCGAGGTTGAAGACGTGTCCATCGCTGCCACCGGCGGATGCGTAAGAGTCGAGCACGCCCCGTACCTGTTCGCGGATGGCCGATTCGGACGCGAACAGCACGGTCGGGTCGATATTGCCTTGCAGTGCCACGCGGCCTTCGGTCCGACGGCGAGCTTTCGCCAGGTTCACGGTCCAGTCGAGCCCGATCGCATCCGGGCCGATCCCGGCGATTTCCTCGAGCCAGATGCCGCCGCCCTTGGTGAATACGATCACTGGGATCTGCTGGCCGTCGTGCTCGCGCTTGAGGCCCTGAAGTACCTTGCGCATGTACGCTAGCGAGAAGGCCTGATACATGCCATCCGCCAGCGCGCCGCCCCAGGTGTCGAAAACCATCACGGCCTGGGCCCCGGCTTCGATCTGCGCGTTGAGGTACGCGGACACGGCGGTAGCATTGATGTCGAGAATGCGATGCATCAGGTCGGGCCGGGCGTACATCATCGCCTTGACGGTGCGGAAGTCGTCCGAGCCACCACCTTCGACCATATAGCAGGCCAGCGTCCACGGGCTGCCCGAGAAACCGATCAGCGGCACACGCTGACGGCCGTCCTGCACCAGCGCCTTGCGGATTTCGCTGACCGCATCGAACACGTATTGCAGCGACGCCATGTCCGGCACCGCGAGCTTGGCCACGTCGGCTTCCGTGCGCAACGGATGCGCAAAACGCGGGCCCTCGCCCTGCGCGAACGACAGGCCGAGGCCCATCGCATCGGGTACGGTGAGGATGTCCGAGAAGAGGATCGCGGCGTCGAGCGGGTAGCGGTCGAGCGGCTGCAGCGTCACCTCGGTGGCGTAGGCCGGGTTCTTGGCCAGGCCGAGGAAGCTGCCGGCGCGCGCGCGCGTGGCGTTGTACTCGGGCAGGTAGCGACCCGCCTGGCGCATGAGCCAGAGGGGTGTGTATTCAGTGGGTTGCCGGCGCAGCGCCCGCAGGAAGGTGTCGTTCTGCAATGCGGTCATGGTCATCCTCGTGAGACCGACATTCTAAGGGATGCCCGCACCCGCAAGCCCTATGGCGAGTGATATCCACACGAATGCTTGCGCTGGATCGGGCCTCAGCGGTCCTCGGCGGTCCTCAGAGGTCGTCGAACACACCTGTGAACGCCTCGGCGGCGCGGCGCATCCACTCCCGTGCGCGTGGTGCGTCCGGTTGCAGACGCGCAAAGCCATGTGTCATACCTGACGCCTCGATCGTGATCACCGGTGCATCGTGGCGCACGAGGAAGTTGGCGTAGGCCAGGCCGTCATCACGCAGCACGTCATTGGCCGCCACAAGCACGACGCTGGCGGGGGGCAACATGGCGGGCGGCGATGCCATCAGATGGATCCGGGGATCGTCCTGCTCGGCGCCCTTGGCCAGTTCTTCGGCGCCGATGAACTGCGTCCAGTACCACGCCATTTCGTCTCGGGTGAGACCAGGCCCGTTCGCGAACGCCCGATAGCTCTCGGTCGTGAGCAATGGCGCAGCCACGGGGTAGATCAGCAACTGCGCCTGGACGATATGCGCACGGCGCTGTTCGTTGACGACGCGGGCCGCTGCCGCAGCCAGATGCGCGCCTGCGCTGTCGCCAGCCACGGCGAGAAAATCTGGATGCACGCCAAGCGACTCGCGCGATGCAGCGAGCCATTGCACGGCTGCCACCGCATCGTCGCAAGGGGTTGGAAACGCGTATTCCGGGGCCAGCCTGTAGTCGACACTGGCAACGACGCACTGTGTGTCGGCTGCCAGCAGCGCCGCCACCGTGTGATGCGTTTCCGGCGAGCCGACGACCCAGCCACCACCGTGGAAATAGACAATCAGTCGAGGCTGCTCAACATTGGCGGGCCTGAACAAGCGCACCGTCAACGCCGCGCCGTCCACGGGGATCGCGAGATCGGTGACGGAGATCTCCTCGGTGTCCGGCTGTCGCGAGCGCGCGGCCACATCCTCGAAGCGCGAGCGCCGCGCTGCGGCATCCTCGGGAATGGGTTCGTTGGCGTACAGGTCCGCCATCTGGCGGTAGTAGCTGAGTAGCTGGGGGTCGATGGCCATCGGAAACTTCGAAAATCGCTTTGCTAACCGTTTCGAATCGTAACGCTGAATGCGCTGCCGAACACAAAATCAGAAACCCGATTTTTCTTATCCCCCGAATGTGGGGAACACGGCGTATTAATGGGCAGAAAACGTAATGCATTCAAGACACTAGCAAGTCTTCATTTTTGCACTTCCTGGCGCACATTATGACGGAACACGCGATGAAAACGCTTTCAAGCAAGCCGCAAAGTGTTTAGAACGACGTATCCATACGCGGTCGCCTTTCAACTACTTGCAAAACGATACATTTTGTTACTGCCATGGCCAGAAGTTTCCCCCACAATGCATTGACAGACCGATGCTTGGTGTGAGGAGCCCCCCGCCGCTAAAGCATTGAAAAATATGGGGCGCTGAAGAAAGCCCCTCAGGTAGTGACCAGATTTATCCGGACCAACCCAGCAGACGTTGCAGGTTGATCCGGAAAACCAGGAAGACCGGCGCGCAAGTTGCGGAGAGAACACTCCGATGCGCGTGTAAGAGTAGCCTGGACCGAACCCGTTCCTTCGAATTGACCCCTCGAAGGGATTTTCCCGTCCGCGCGGAGCCTCCCCGGCCCGCGCGCTTTTTTTTGTGGTCCAGGCCACGAAATATAGCGCCCGTCAGATAAAAAAGGCAGCCCGCGGGCTGCCTTTTTTAGTGCCGCGCCAAAAATACAACAGCGCGGCAGTACGACTTAAATGCTTACTTCTTACGACGCAGGCGGGCGATTGCAGCAAGCTGCGCAGCGGCCACGGCCAGTTCGCTCTGGGCGCGCGCCAGATCCAGATCGCTGCTCTGATTCTGCAGCATTTCCTCGGCCGCGCGCTTGGCTTCGCTAGCCTTGGCTTCATCCAGATCCGTACCGCGAATCGCGGTATCGGCCAGCACAGTAACGTGCTGGGGCTGCACTTCAAGAATGCCGCCGGCAACGAACACGAACTCTTCGCCGCCGTCTTCCTTCTCGATGCGCACCGCGCCCGGCTGGATGCGGGTAATCAGCGGCGTGTGACCCGGCAGGATACCCAGTTCACCCGACTCGCCCGGCAGCGCCACGAACTTCGCCTGACCGGAGAAGATCGACGCTTCCGCGCTGACGACGTCTACAAGAATGGTTGCCATATTTGATCCTTTCTTCAGAAAGCGTTGGCTTCCCGAAATCAGGAAGCATGTGTCTCGCCCTCATGCTCGCGGCTGCCACGTACACCGGCTGACTTCGCCAGGACAGCCGCAACGGCGCATGAAGGCGAAAGACGCCGCTTACTGAAGCTTCTTGGCCTTCTCGAAGGCTTCGTCGATCGAGCCAACCATGTAGAACGCCTGCTCGGGCAGGTGATCGCACTCGCCATCCACCAGCATCTTGAAACCACGGATGGTTTCCTTCAGCGGCACGTACTTGCCCGGCGAACCCGTGAACACTTCGGCCACGTGGAACGGCTGGGACAGGAAACGCTGGATCTTACGCGCACGCGACACGGCGAGCTTGTCTTCCGGCGACAGTTCGTCCATGCCCAGAATCGCGATGATGTCGCGCAGTTCCTTGTAGCGCTGCAGGGTCTGCTGAACGCGGCGGGCCACTTCATAGTGTTCCGTACCCACGACTTGCGGATCCAGCTGGCGCGAGGTCGAGTCGAGCGGGTCGACGGCGGGGTAGATACCCAGCGCGGCGATGTCACGCGACAGCACGACGGTCGAGTCCAGGTGCAGGAAGGTGGTAGCCGGCGACGGGTCGGTCAAGTCATCCGCAGGCACGTACACGGCCTGGATCGACGTGATCGAGCCAGTCTTGGTCGACGTAATACGCTCCTGCAGCTTGCCCATTTCTTCAGCCAGCGTCGGCTGATAGCCCACGGCGGAAGGCATACGGCCCAGCAGTGCCGACACTTCGGTACCGGCCAGCGTGTAGCGGTAGATGTTGTCGACGAAGAACAGGATGTCGCGGCCTTCGTCACGGAAGCGCTCGGCCATCGTCAGGCCGGTCAGCGCCACGCGCAGACGGTTGCCCGGCGGCTCGTTCATCTGGCCGAACACCATGGCCACCTTGTCGAGCACGTTCGAGTCCTTCATTTCGTGGTAGAAGTCGTTCCCTTCACGGGTACGCTCGCCCACGCCGGCAAACACCGACAGACCGCTGTGCTGCTTGGCGATGTTGTTGATGAGTTCCATCATGTTCACGGTCTTGCCCACACCGGCGCCACCGAACAGACCCACCTTACCGCCCTTCGCGAACGGGCACACCAGGTCGATAACCTTGATGCCCGTTTCCAGCAGGTCAACCGATGGCGACAGTTCGTCGAACTTCGGTGCCTTCTGGTGAATCGCGCGCTTTTCGTCAGCTTCGATCGGACCAGCTTCGTCGATCGGGCGACCCAGCACGTCCATGATGCGGCCCAGCGTGCCGTGGCCCACCGGCACGGAGATGGGGGCGCCGGTGCTCATCACCGACATGCCACGGCGCAGGCCGTCCGACGAGCCCAGGGCAATGGTACGCACCACGCCGTCGCCGAGCTGTTGCTGCACTTCGAAGGTCAGACCCTTCTCGGCGAACGACTTGTCGTTGCCCTCTTCGAGCACGAGTGCGTCGTACACCTTCGGCATTGCGTCGCGCGGGAACTCGATGTCCACCACGGCGCCAATGCACTGCACAATATTTCCGATACTCATTTCGTATCTCCGATAGCTTGAATTCTTGACGCCTTAGACCGCAGCGGCACCGCTGACGATTTCCGACAGTTCCTTCGTAATCGCTGCCTGACGGGTCTTGTTGTAGACCAGTTGCAGTTCGCCGATCACGTTCTTGGCGTTGTCGGATGCAGCCTTCATGGCCACCATACGCGCGGATTGCTCCGACGCCATGTTCTCGGCCACGGCCTGGTACACCAGCGCTTCGACGTAGCGGACGAGCAGCTCTTCCACAACGGTCTGGGCGTCGGGCTCGTAGATGTAATCCCACGAGTAGGCGCGCTTTTCATCTTCGGTCTGGCTCAGCTTGTCCGCTGCCAGCGGCAGCAGTTGCTCGACCATCGGCTCCTGCTTCATCGTGTTGATGAACTTGGTATATGCCAAGTACACCGCGTCGACTTCGCCGTTGGTATAGGCGTCCAGCTGAACCTTGATCGCGCCGATCAGCTTTTCCAGATGCGGGGTGTCACCCAGCTGCACCACATGCGAGACCACCTTGGCGCCGATGCGGCCCAGGAACTGCATGCCCTTGGTACCGATGGCGGTCGCTTGCACGTTCACGCCCTGGCCCTGCAGGTCCTTCAGTTCGTTGGTCACCGCGCGCAGCACGTTGGTGTTCAGGCCACCGCACAGACCCTTGTCGGTCGTCACCACGATCATGCCGGCACGCTTGACGTCGCGTGCCACCATGAACGGATGCTTGAACTCGGGGTTGGCAGAGGCCAGGTGCGCCGCGATATTCCGCACTTTCTCGGCGTAGGGGCGGGCGTTGCGCATCCGTTCCTGCGCCTTGCGCATCTTGGATGCGGCGACCATCTCCATCGCCTTGGTGATCTTGCGCGTGTTTTGCACGCTCTTGATCTTGGTTCGAATCTCTTTCGTTCCGGCCATATCTTCCTCTCCACTCGTGCCGCGCCGCGCGCCTTACGGCGCGCCCGGCGCAACACATGGAATCACGCGGTTAGAACGCGGCGGACTTCCTGAAATCCTCGATCGCTGCACGCAGGGCGGCTTCGTCTTCCTTCGACAGATCCTTGGTATCTTCGATGCGGTTGACGAGGTCGGCGAACTTGGTCTTCAGGTGGTCGTGCAGGCCCTTCTCGAACGGCAGAATGTCCTTCACGTCGACGTTGTCGAGGAAGCCGTTGTTGGCGGCATACAGCGACGCGGCGAGTTGCCACACCTGCAGCGGCTGGTATTGCGGCTGCTTGAGCAGTTCGGTCACGCGGCGGCCGCGCTCGAGCTGCTTGCGGGTAGCGTCGTCCAGGTCCGAAGCAAACTGCGCGAACGCAGCCAGTTCACGGTACTGGGCCAGGTCGGTACGGATACCACCGGAGAGCTTCTTGATGACCTTGGTCTGCGCTGCACCACCCACACGCGACACCGAAATACCGGCGTTGATAGCGGGGCGGATACCGGCGTTGAACAGGTCGGTTTCCAGGAAGATCTGACCGTCGGTAATCGAGATCACGTTGGTCGGCACGAATGCGGACACGTCACCGGCCTGCGTTTCGATCACGGGCAGCGCGGTCAGCGAACCGGTCTTGCCGGTAACGGCGCCGTTCGTGAACTTGGCCACGTAGTCTTCGTTCACGCGGGCAGCGCGCTCGAGCAGACGCGAGTGCAGGTAGAACACGTCGCCAGGGTAGGCTTCGCGGCCCGGCGGGCGGCGCAGCAGCAGCGACACCTGACGGTAGGCCCAGGCCTGCTTGGTCAGATCGTCATAAACGATCAGCGCGTCTTCACCGCGGTCGCGGAAGTATTCGCCCATCGTGCAGCCGGCGTAGGCAGCCAGGTACTGCATGGCGGCCGAGTCCGAAGCCGTTGCGGCCACGACGATCGTGTACTCCATGGCGCCGTGCTCTTCCAGCTTGCGCACCACGTTGGAGATCGTCGAAGCCTTCTGGCCGATTGCCACGTACACGCAGAAGACGCCCTTGCCCTTCTGGTTGATGATCGAGTCAACGGCCACGGCGGTCTTGCCCGTCTGGCGGTCGCCAATGATCAGCTCACGCTGGCCACGGCCAATCGGCACCATCGCGTCGATCGACTTCAGACCGGTCTGCACCGGCTGGCTCACCGACTGACGCGCAATCACGCCCGGAGCGACCTTCTCGATCACGTCCGTTTCCTTGGCGTTGATCGGGCCCTTGCCGTCGATCGGCTGACCCAGCGTGTTCACCACGCGGCCCAGCAGTTCCTTGCCAACCGGCACTTCCAGAATGCGGCCGGTGCACTTGACCGTATCGCCTTCCGAAATGTGTTCGTACTCACCCAGAACCACGGCACCCACCGAGTCGCGCTCGAGGTTCAGTGCCAGGCCGTAGGTGTTACCCGGGAATTCCAGCATCTCGCCCTGCATCACGCCAGACAGGCCGTGCACGCGGCAGATACCATCGGTCACGGAAATTACCGTGCCGGTGTTGCGCACTTCAGCGTCGGCGCCAAGACCCGAGATGCGGGACTTGATCAGCTCGCTGATTTCTGAGGGGTTCAGTTGCATCACAATGCTCCTAATTCTTCAATCCGTCGGCCGTTGCGGTCAGGCGGTCAGCGCGGCTTGCATGGCAGCCAGACGCGAGCGCACGGAGGTGTCGAGCACTTCGTCACCGACCTTGACGCTTACGCCACCGATCAGCGACGGGTCCACCGCCACCTTTGCGTACAGCTTGCGGCCGAACTTGCGTTCGAGTGCGGCGACCAGTTCGTTCGTCTGCGAGGCGTCCAGCGGGAATGCACTGGTGATCTCGACGTCGGACGAGCCCTCGCGGGCGTTCTTGAGCGCATGGAACTGTTCGGCAATTTCCGGCAACGCTGTCAGGCGGCTGTTTTCCACCAGCAGCTTCACGAAGCGGCGAGCTTCGTCGTTGACCGGGCTCTTAAGCACCGACAGGAACACTTCCTCGAGCTTGTCGCCGGAAATGTTCGGGTCGGTGGCGAGCGCCTGCATGTCGGGATTGGCGGCAACCTGCCCCATTTCCGACACCAGCTCGGACCATGCACCCAGGTTGCCTGCACCGGCTTCACTGGCGACGCGGAAGAGCGCCTCCGCGTAGGGACGGGCAATGGTTGCGGTTTCAGCCATGATTAGAGCTCAGCCTTGAGTTGATTGAGCAGGTCTGCGTGGACCTGCGCGTTCACTTCACGCTTGAGGATCTGCTCTGCACCCTTCACGGCCAGCACGGCGACCTGGTCGCGCAGCGATTCACGCGCGCGGGTCACTTGCTGTTCTGCTTCGGCCTTGGCCTGAGCGATGATGCGTGCGGCTTCTGCCTGGGCGTTCTGCTTGATCTCGTCGGCGGTCAACTGGGCACGCTTTTCAGCGTCGGCCACACGTTGGGCGCCTTCGGTGCGGGCTTCGGCCATAGCCTGGTCCACACGCTTGTTGGCGAGTTCAAGCTCCGCCTTGCCTTTTTCGGCAGCGGCGAGGCCATCGGCGATCTTCTTTGCGCGTTCGTCGAGCGCCTTCACCAGCGGCGGCCAAATGAATTTGGCAACAACCCACCACAGGATGAAGAACACGACCATCTGCGCAAAAAACGTTGCGTTCAGATTCATGGTGTGTTCCTTTCGGTAATCAAACTACAGATAAATGCACAAGGGCGGCCAGGCCATCGGACTGAGGCCCACGCCGCCCGTCAGCATCATGCAGACCGAAAAGACTTACTGAATGACGGACAGCAGCGGGTTGGCGAAGGCGAACAGCATTGCAACACCCACACCGATCAGGAATGCAGCGTCGATCAGGCCAGCCAGCAGGAACATCTTGGTTTGCAGCGGGTTCATCAGCTCAGGCTGACGTGCGCACGCTTCGATGTACTTGCCACCCATCAGGGCGATACCCAGGCAGGCGCCGATAGCGCCCAGACCGATGATGATGCCGATACCGATAGCGGTCAGACCCTGGATGTTGGCGAGATATGCTTGCATGATGACTCCTTTAATTTAGAGAGACTTAGAACCAAAAAACCAAAAAACCAAAAACCGAAAATCAGTGGTGATCGTGAGCCTGGCCGATGTACACCAGCGTCAGCATCATGAAAATGAATGCCTGCAGCAGAACGATCAGGATGTGGAAGATGGCCCAGACGGTACCGGCAACCACATGTCCGACGAAGCCCAGCGCGCTCAGGTCAGCACTGAACGTCCAGATGGAACCCAGCAGCGCGATCAGCAGGAACACGAGTTCGCCGGCGTACATGTTGCCGAACAACCGCATGCCGAGCGAAACGGCCTTGGCCAGGAATTCGATGATGTTCAGGACCAGGTTGAACGGGGCCAGGTACCACTTGGCGCCGAACGGGGCCGAGAACAGTTCGTGCATGAAACCGCCCGCGCCCTTGATCTTGAAGCTGTAGTAGATCATCAGCACCAGGACCGAGCACGACATGCCCAGCGTGCCGTTCAGGTCGGCCGTGGCCACTGCGCGGTGGTGCGGAAGATGAATGTGGAAGATGCCCAGCAGACCGTTCAGGCCCGTGACCCAATCCACAGGAATCAAGTCGATCGCGTTCATCATGGTGATCCAGCAGAACACCATCAGCGCCAGCGGAGCGATCCACGAGCGGTCGCCGTGAATGATTCCCTTGGCCTGGTCGTCCACCATCTCGACGATCATTTCCACGAAGGCCTGGAAACGGCCCGGCACGCCGGCCGTCACACGGCGAGCGGCCATGTAGAGGAACAGGATGGCGATCACGCCGCACAGCACCGACCAGAACACAGTGTCGTAGTTCAGGACACTGAAATCGACCACGGAATGCTGCTTGCCGCCGACCGAATTAAAGTTCTGCAAGTGCTCGGCGATATAGCCTGAGGGTGTGAGCACGTGCTCCGCGCCTTGAGTAGCTTCAGCTGACATGTCGAAACGAACCGTATATTGCGAAATCTGACATCGGAAACCCGCCTTCGGCCGATTCCCGGTACACGTCTTGCTTAGCCTTCGGTCACATGACCGGTCACCGCTTGGAGCAAGTACGCCTTGTTATTCTTGGCAAACCTTAGTCACGCGACACGGCACCGTTGTGACGCATCGCGTTTGAAACCTCTTGATTTCCCTGGGGGCTGCCTCATCTGCATCCAGTGCCCGCACCGCCTAGCGAATCGCGAGCGCCACCCAGTAAGTCTTCAACACCAGCAAGAACGTGACGAGCATCGGTATCCAGCGCAGATCGCGGTACAACACCACCACAAGCACGAACAGTGCGACGGTGCTGAACACCTTGATTGCCTCGCCGGCCACCAGGCCGCCAACCGTCGGCTGCCTGCGCGACATCCACAGGCGCAGCGCAAAGAAGCCACTGGGAACAACACACACCATGCCGCCGAACAAGGCCGACCAGCCCGACGGCGCATGCTCATGCGCGAATATCGCCCAAGCAAGCGCCGACAACAGCGTCACAGCGACCTGTGCCAGTACCACTTTGCCGGGCGTCATGCGCGATGGGCGCAATGCACGTTCGCCAAGCAGCTTCACCGCTTCAGCATGTGACAGCGGATCGACAGCTACTTCCTCGCGCTCGGCGCTATCATCCCAATCGTCGTCACGCCACACATCTTGCTGGCGCTCATCTCGACGATCGTTTCCGGACGCCTTGCCGGCTTGCGAACGGTCCTGCTGACGGTCTCGAACCACCACCTGCCCTGCCTCATTCCAGGCCGGAACTTTTCAGGCCCGGCCAGAATTCAAACCGCACGATTCTATTAGGAATCGCTAACATCAGTCAATCTGCTTTCAGATTGCTTGCAGTGAATTTCGCACAACGGCTGCTATCACGCCTTCATGATGGCTGGCCGGATATTGCGCCGCAACGATCTGAAACGTAATTGGATTGCGCCAGCACTGGCGCGCATGATGTCGGATCCGTCAGCGACTGCACGACGGTCATTCCCGTCGACGGCGTTCGGTAATCGCGCAGATCAGCGGGTCGCTGTATACGTGTCGCGTGAGACCGACAACCTTCCGGCAACCGCAAGGAATAGGTTGCCGGAATGTATGGAACAGGTTAGGCGCTGGCTTGCGGTTCGCGCAGGCGCGTGAGCACGCCGTCCAGTGCGTCGTTGCTGGCGAAGTGAATCGTGAGCTGGCCCTTGCCACGCGCGCCGAGCTTGATCTGCACAGACAGGCCCAGCGTATCGGAAAGCTCTTCTTCGAGCCGCGCCACATCGCGCGTGCCATTGCCCGATTTCTGCTTGAGGGACTTCAGATCGAACGGCTTGAGCGTCGATGCCACCAGCTTCTCGGTCTCGCGCACGGACAGCCGCTTGTTGACGATCTGGTTGGCCAGCGTGATCTGATTCGCGCCGTCGACTGCCAGCAACGCGCGCGCGTGCCCCATGTCGAGATCGCCGGCCATCAGCATGGTCTGGACGGGCGCGGCAAGATTGAGCAGACGCAGCAGATTCGATACCGCACTGCGCGAGCGGCCTACGGATTCGGCAGCCTGCTCGTGCGTAAAACGGAATTCGCGGATCAGGCGCATGATGCCTTGCGCCTCTTCCAGCGGGTTCAGGTCTTCACGCTGGATGTTCTCGATCAGCGCCATCGCGGCCGCAGCCTCGTCGGCGACGTCCTTCACGAGCACCGGCACCTTGTCGAGACCCGCAAGCTTCGAAGCGCGGTAACGGCGCTCACCGGCGATGATCTCGTAGCGATCGGGCTCGGCCACGCGACGCACCAGAATCGGCTGCATCAGCCCCTGAGCGCGAATGCTCGCGGCCAGTTCCTGGAGCGCGCCTTCGTCCATGCGCGTGCGCGGCTGGTACTTGCCAGGCTGAAGCTGATCGACGCGCAGCACAGACGGCGCGCCCTCCTGCTTCGAGGTTTCAACGATCTCTGCAGGGCCGCCGAGCAGTGCTTCCAGCCCCCGACCCAGTCCCTTCTTCTTTGCGGTACTCATCGTCGCCATCCTTGCTGTCCCTTCCCTGCTGTTTCAGTGACGTGCTCAGCCGAGCTGTCGCACGCGCGCGATCATCTCCGCGCCGAAATCGAGATACGCCTTCGCGCCCTTGGACGAGGCATCGAACGCCACGCCCGGCATGCCATAGGAAGGCGCTTCGGCCAGACGCACATTACGCGGAATCACAGTCTTGAATACCTTGTCGCCGAAATGGGCCTCGAGCTGGGCCGACACCTGCTGCTGCAGCGTCACGCGCGGATCGAACATGACGCGCAGCAACCCGATCACCTTGAGGTCGCGATTCAGGTTCGCATGTACCTGCTTGATCGTGTTGACGAGGTCCGACAGTCCTTCGAGCGCGAAGTACTCGCACTGCATCGGCACGATCACACCGTGCGCCGCGCACAGGCCGTTCAGCGTCAGCAGCGACAGCGACGGCGGGCAATCGATCAGCACGAAGTCGTACTCCTCGTCGACTTCGGCCAGCGCCTGCTTGAGCCGACGTTCGCGCTGGTCGAGCTCGACCAGCTCCACTTCGGCACCAGCCAGTTCACGGTTGGCGGGCAGCACGTCATAGCGCCCCGATTCGGATCGCTGGCGCGCCTCGGGCACGGTGGCGAGCCCCACCAGTACCTGGTACACGCTGTGCTGCAGCGCCTGCTTGTCGATGCCCGACCCCATCGAGGCATTGCCCTGCGGATCGAGGTCGACCAGCAAGACGCGCTGGTCCTGCGCTGCCAGGCCGGCGGCCAGGTT
This sequence comes from Cupriavidus metallidurans CH34, assembly GCF_000196015.1. NCBI lineage: Bacteria > Pseudomonadati > Pseudomonadota > Betaproteobacteria > Burkholderiales > Burkholderiaceae > Cupriavidus > Cupriavidus metallidurans. Next base: position 3,794,045 of record NC_007973.1, read on the forward strand.
CACCGTGGTGGTGGTTTTGCCGACGCCGCCCTTCTGGTTTGCGATCACGAATACCTTGGCCATATGCGCTTGCAGCTCCTCAGTGCACAATTCCGCCATGCGGAACACGTGCTCAATAAATTACCCAACCGATTTCAACGCCGGGACAGCACCACAAGGTGCCGTTCCACATCGAGCTCAGGTACTACCAGTTTCGGTACCGCTTCGACCTGCCAGTCAGCCATCAGACCGGCCGCTTCCATTCGATCGATCTCCGCCTGTGGATAAACTCCCTTCATGGCGATCAGCTTTCCGCCCGGCGCCAGCAGGTGGCCGGACAACGTCACGAAGTCGGTCAATTCTGCGAATGCGCGCGAGGTGATCACGGCATAGCCCTGCTCGTCGTCGATCTTTTCCACAGGCCCCCAGTGGGCAGCCGCATTGGTCAGGTGCAGCTGGGCACGGCACTGCGTCAGGAATGCGGTCTTTTTCTGCACGATGTCGACCATCAGCACCGACACATCCGGGCACGAAATCGCCAGCGGCATGCCCGGCATCCCACCGCCCGAGCCGACGTCGAGCACCCTGCCCCGCGCGCCTTGCGCCACGTTTGCGGAGCGAGCGGCTTCGGCCAACGCCGGAACAGCCGTCAGCGAATCGAGCAGATGATGCGTGAGCATTTCGTCGGGATGACGAATCGCGGTGAGGTTGTAGACGCCGTTCCATTTGCGGAGCAGCGTCAGGTACGCGAAAAGCGTATCGACCTGGGCTGGTGTCAGTGCCAGCCCGATCGCGTCCAGTCCGGCTTCGAGCCGGCGGCGTTGCGCGGCGTCGTCGACCGCGAAATGTCGGGAACCACCCACTCAGGCAGCCTCCTGTCCATTGCCGGCCACCGGGGTTGCCGATGTCTGAGCCGCGGCGCGCCCCATGCCCTTCTTCTTCAGGTGTACCAACAGCAGCGAGATAGCCGCAGGCGTCACGCCGGAGATACGCGAAGCCTGACCCAGCGTTTCCGGGCGATGCTGGTTCAGCTTCTGGCTCACCTCGAAGCCCAGGCCACGCACCTCGGTATAGTCGAAGTTCGGCGGCAACTTGGTCGACTCGTTGGCTTCGAGTTTGTCTACTTCGGCAGCCTGGCGTGCGATATAGCCGTGGTACTTGATACCGATCTCGATCTGCTCGCGAATCTGCTCGGCAAGCATCGTGTCATCGGCGAGCGGCGTCTCTGGTGCAAAACGGCCATCCTGCAGCGCGACAAGCGCCTCATAACGGACTTCGGGACGACGCAGCAGATCTGCGAGCGAGTATTCGCGCTCGATGCCCTTACCGAGCAGCGGAACGGCATCTGCTTCAGGCAACAAGGTCGGATTGACCCAGGTGCTCTTGAGTCGCTCTGTTTCACGTGAAACAGCGTCGCGCTTCCGATTGAAAGCATCCCAGCGCACATCGTCGACCACACCGAGTTCACGACCGATTTCGGTCAGACGCATGTCCGCGTTGTCCTCGCGCAGGCTCAGGCGGAACTCCGCGCGGCTGGTGAACATGCGGTACGGCTCGGTCACGCCTCGCGTGATCAGGTCATCGACCAGCACACCGAGATATGCCTGGTCGCGGCGCGGCGTCCAGGCGTCGCGTTCGCGTACGTAGCAACCGGCGTTTATCCCGGCCAGCAGACCCTGTGCTGCCGCTTCCTCATAGCCGGTCGTGCCATTAATCTGGCCGGCGAAGAACAAGCCCTCAATTGCCTTGCTCTCCAGCGACGACTTCAGCCCGCGCGGGTCGAAGTAGTCATACTCAATCGCATAGCCCGGACGCAGGATATGCGCGTTCTCCAGTCCGCGAATCGAGTGGACAAGCTCAAGCTGTACGTCGAAAGGCAGGCTCGTCGAGATGCCGTTCGGATAGAACTCGTTGGTCGTCAGCCCTTCGGGCTCCAGGAAGATCTGATGGCTTTCCTTGCTGGCAAAGCGATGGATCTTGTCCTCGATGCTCGGGCAGTAGCGCGGCCCTACTCCTTCGATCACACCGGTGTACATCGGCGAGCGATCGAGCCCGCCGCGGATGACGTCGTGGGTACGGCTATTGGTATGGGTGATCCAGCACGGCAGTTGCTGCGGATGTTGCTCCGGACGGCCCAGGAACGAAAACACCGGCACCGGGTCCAGGTCGCCGGGCTGCTCTTCCATCACCGAAAAATCGATCGTGCGGCCGTCAATGCGCGGCGGTGTACCGGTCTTCAGGCGACCTTGCGGCAGCTTCAGTTCCTTGAGACGCGCCGACAACGACACGGCTGCAGGGTCGCCCGCACGACCGCCCGTGTAGTTATCGAGTCCGACGTGGATCTTGCCGTCCAGGAAGGTACCAGCCGTCAGCACCACCGCGCGCGCGCGGAAATCGATGCCAACCTGGGTACGAGCACCGACCACGCGGTCACCCTCCACCATCAGATCATCCACGGCCTGCTGGAATAGCATCAGGTTTGGCTGGTTCTCCAGCCGCGTCCGGATGGCCTTGCGATACAGCACTCGGTCCGCTTGGGCACGGGTCGCCCGAACGGCCGGGCCCTTGCTGGAGTTCAGGATGCGGAACTGGATGCCCGCCTCGTCCGTGGCGGCTGCCATCGCGCCGCCCATGGCGTCCACTTCCTTGACGAGATGACCCTTGCCGATGCCACCGATCGACGGATTGCAGCTCATCTGCCCCAACGTTTCGATGTTGTGGCTCAGAAGCAGCGTCTGGCAGCCCATGCGCGCGGCGGCGAGGGCTGCTTCGGTGCCGGCGTGACCACCGCCGACGACTATGACGTCGAATTCTTTCGGGTAAAGCATGGGACACCTCCTCCGGGAGGCTGGGCGGGAAAAATCGGGATGTCGAATTATAGCGGCAATCGATTCCCCGCCTTCGGTCGGACATGATGTTTCACGTGAAACATGGCGTGTGCGGTACCTGGCGAGGCAAAGTGTGTTTCACGTGAAACACTCCCGAGCCAAAAGAAGAAGGCCCCGCTTCCGCGGGGCCTTCCCTCTGCTCTTCTCTGCCTCACATGTTTCACGTGAAACGTGGTCTCAGATCTGGCTCCGGATGTACGTCGCCACCTTCTCGCTCAGCATACCCAGGTCTCGTTGCAGGGTTTCGAAACCAGCATTCGGCACCTTGCTGGCTTCATCCATGTAAAGCGGCCGCCGGATCTCAATCTGCAGGCTATTGCGCCGCTCGGCCGGGCGGCCAATCTGCGCGATCAGCTGCACGCCCTTGTACGGGTCATTACGTGCGACGGTGTAGCCCATGCCCCTCAACTCCCGCTCGACCAGATCGACGATGCCGGGCTCGCAGGTGGTCCCGTCACGGTCTCCGAGCACGAAGTCAGCCAACGGATGCGGGCTCTGGATCTTCAGGCGCTCATAGGCATTGTTCGGCATCGAATGCAGGTTCAGATGCCAAACCGCACCGAAGCGCGCGTACGCAGACTCCACCGCTGTCGACAGCGCAGCATGGTACGGACGGTAATAGCGATCGATCCGGTTCCGCACCTCGTCCACTGTCAGCTTACGATCGTAGATCGGGGTGGCAGCATCGATATTGCGCCAGACCAGACCGTAGCCGAGCCTGGTCTTCTCCCCTGGCGACAGGGGTGTCGGCCACGATGTTGCCAGCAACTCCGGATCCAGATCGTCGAGCATCCGGTTCGGATCGATATAAACGCGCGGAAAGGTCGCCCCGATCAGCGTGCCGCCGACCTTCGGGATGGCGGACCACAAGGCATCGATATGCGTATCTTCCCCGCCACGCAGCCGCTGCAGAGGCACGGCCGCACCGAAGTCCGTCGGGTAGTGGATGCCACTATGTGGCGAGTCACAGACCAGCGGCAACGCCGTGCCTTCGGGCGCAAACAAGAGGAACGGCCCCACCGGCGCGTCGCCCCGCACTGCTTCAAACGTCGTCATGGCTTAGTCCAGCTTGATGTTGGCGGCCTTGACCACACGCGCGTAGCGGGCGATCGATTGCTGGATCTGTGCCTTGAACTGATCAGGCGTCGTCGGCACCAGCGTGCCACCCGACTCCTCCACCTTCCGCTTGAATTCGGGGTTCTGCATGGCCTTGTGGATCGCGGCATTCAGCTTGTCGATCACCGGCTGGGGCGTGCCGGCGGGCGCAACGATGCCGAACCAGCCGCCCTCGCCCATGTCCTTGAAACCGAGTTCGGCATAGGTCGGCACATTGGGCAACTGTGCCGAACGCTGCGTGCCGAGCACCGCCAGCGCACGCAGTCGGCCCGCTTTCACGTGGGGCAGCGTCGACGACAGGTTGTCCGTGATCGCATTGACCTGCCCCGCCACCGCATCGTTGAGCGCCAGACCCGCGCCCTTGTACGGCACATGCAGCAGATCGATCTTGGCCAGCATCATGAAGTTCTCGATGTTCACGTGACCCAGCGACCCCGCGCCCGGCGATGCGAACGTGTACTTGCCCGGGTGCGCCTTCGCCAGGGCGATGAACTCCTGCATCGTCTTGGCGGGCACGCTCGGATGCACGGCGAACACACTCGGAATCGCTACCACGTTGGTCACCGGGGCGAAGTCCTTGATCGGGTCATAGCCGAGCTTCGGATAGACCGCCGGGTTGGACCCGTGCGTGCTGACCGTGGCCATGCCGATCGTGTAGCCGTCCGGCGTGGCACGAGCCACCTGCTCCATGCCGATCGAACCACCCGCCCCGCCCTTGTTGTCGACGACGATGGTCTGCCCCAGCTCACGCCCTGCGAACTCCGCTACCAGGCGCGCCGACAGATCCGTCGAGCCACCCGCGGCGAATGGCACAACCAGGCGGATCGGCTTGTTTGGATAGTTGGATTGCGCGAAAGCCGACGCCGTCAAACCAACCGTGGCGAGCGTACCCACTGCAGCGGACACGGCGGTGGAAAGCAGGAAATGCCGGCGCGTGCTGGCAGCATTGCGGACTCGGGTCATCTGATCAAACTCCTCTTCTCGTTCTCGAATTTCGGGGTACCGAGCAGCGAGTGTCGGGAGTTTACCGGCCCTGCACAAACGACTATATTGCACGCTTCCATTACCAAAGTTCATCCTAGGCGGTCCGGTCATGCGCATCCGTTCCCCGTCGATGTCAGAGCTGCACGCATTCGCCACGGCGGCCCGGTTGGGCAGTTTCACGCGTGCGGCCGAGACACTGTGCGTCACCCAGGGCGCCATCAGCCGGGCGATCTCTCGCCTGGAATCCCACTTCGGCCAACCGCTGATCCATCGCAACGCCCATCGTCTGACCCTGACCGACGCCGGCCGCAGCTATCTGGAGGCGATCGCGGTGCACTTGGCAGCCATTGAGACCGCCAGCGCATCCATGCTTGCGACGGATCGCCGCCATCATCTGATCCTGTCCGCCGTCCCCACGCTGGCCAGTGTCTGGCTCGTGCCGCGCCTGCCGGACTTCCACCGTCGCCACCCAGAGATTCACCTGGACTTCGTCCCCTATCGGCGCGACGAGGATTTCTCAGGCGCCCGACCGGATGCCGCGATCCTGGCGGGCGAAGCGGGCCAGTGGCCGGGCTGGCAGGCCGATTATGTGATCGGACGTGAAATGGTGCCGGTCTGCCACCCTGCCCGCGCCGAGACGCGGCAGTGGCAATCGCCGGACGAGTTGCTCGACGAACCCTTGCTCTACCACACCACTGCACCCGCGAACTGGCAGAACTGGCTGCGCGCGGCCGGCGTACCCAGTGCCGCGCCCACACTTGCCAGGGGCTTCGACCAAGTCTCGATCCTGCTCGAGGCCGTGAAGGCCGACATGGGCGTGGCGGTCCTCCAGAGATGCCTGGTACGCGATGCACTACAGGCTGGCCAGGTCATCGCGCCTTTCGATCTGCCGATCCGGCTCAATCGCGGTTACTTCTTGTGCGCGCCACGTGAAAGACGTGACCATCCTGCCCTGACTGCCTTTCGAGATTGGCTGCTCTCAGCCGCAGCAATAGATATTGGCTCGAAGTAAAACCAATTACACATCCATTATACGAATGATCATCAATTTCTTATATGCTCAACAAATAAAGACGACGCCATTATGGCGTCGTCAATCAAACACAAGAATATAAAAGCAGGTCAGGCCGCTTTCTTCGTCAGCCCCAGGTACGTCTCGATCACCTTTGGATTGCTCGCCAACGCCGACGCTTCGCCTTCCATAGCCATGTCGCCGGTCTCGATCACATACCCGTAGTCAGCCACCTGCAACGCCGCCCGCGCATTCTGTTCGATCAGCAGCGTCGCCACGCCGGTTTGCCGAAGGTTGTGGATGATGTGGAAGATCTCCTTAACGATCAGCGGCGCGAGACCAAGGCTCGGCTCATCGAGCATCAGCAACTGCGGCTTGGCCATCAGCGCGCGCCCCACGGCGAGCATCTGGCGCTCGCCACCGGACAGCGTGCCCGCCTCCTGCTTCGCACGCTCCCGCAGACGCGGGAACAGGTCGTACACCACATCCTTCTGGTCCAGATAGTTGCGCTCCCCAGCGCGCTTGCGCCGGAATGCGCCGAGCAGCAGGTTGTCCTCGACGGTCATCGACGCGAACAGTTCACGCTTCTCCGGCACCAGACACATCCCGCGCGCCACGCGCCCCTCCACCGGAATCCCCGCCATGTCATGGCCGAGGAACCGAACCGATCCGGTCGATGACCCGCTGACGGGCAGCGCGCCCATCACGGCATTCAGCATCGTCGACTTGCCGGCCCCGTTCGGCCCGATCACGGTCACGATCTTGCCTGCCTCAACCTTGAGGTTCGCGCCATGCACCGCCTCGACCTTCCCGTAGCGGACATGCAAGTCCTTCACTTCCAGAATCAGACTCATCTCATATCCTCAATCAATGCCGCCCAGATAGGCTTCCAGCACTGCCGGATTCTTCTGGACCTCCTCCGGCACACCTTCGGCGATGCGCGTGCCGAATTCCATCACCACGAGCCGGTCGGTCAGGTTCATCACAAAGTCCATGTCATGCTCGACAAGCAGCACGCTCATGCCCTCGCCCTTCAGCTTGCGCAACAGTTCCGCCAGCGCCTGCTTCTCCTTGTAGCGCAGCCCCGCGGCAGGCTCGTCGAGCAGCAGCAGCGCGGGATCGCAACACAATGCGCGCGCGATCTCCAGGATGCGTTGCTGACCCAGCGCAAGGCTGCCAGCCTCGAGGTACATGCAGTCGGCCAGTCCAACACGCTCCAGCTGCCGCTTCGCCTCGAACAGCAGCTTCTGCTCCTCCATCTTGTTCATGCGCAGGATCGCCGCCGACACACCGCCCTGCGCGCGGAAATCGCCGCGCAGATGGGCGCCGATGGCGACGTTCTCGAGCACCGTCATCGTCGGCAACAGATGCACGTGCTGGAAGGTCCGGCCCACGCCACGCCTGACGATCTCGCGCGACGGCAAACCGGAGATCACGTCGCCCCGATAGCGCACTTCGCCCGATGTCAGCGGCAGCACGCCGGTCACCAGGTTGAACGTCGTCGACTTGCCCGCGCCATTTGGGCCGATCAGGCCAATGATCTCGCCGGCCCGCACCTGGAAGCTCACGTCGTTCACCGCCACAAGCCCACCGAACTGCTTGCGCACCGCGCGCACGTCCAGAATCAGCTCACCGGTCTCGGGCTTCTGCCGTACCGGCAACGGCGGCGCAGTATCGGGGGCCAGCACCGGCGGCCCGGCCGGCATCAGCTTGCGCACGAACGGCCAGATGCCATCGCGCGCGTACTGCAGCAGCAGCACAAGCAGCACGCCGAAGACGATGATCTCGAAGTTGCCGTCGGAGCCAAGCAGCTTCGGCAGCAGCCCTTGCAGCACATCCTTGAGGATCGTCAGCACGCCAGCGCCCAACACCGCTCCCCAGACATGTCCCACCCCGCCGACCACGGCCATGAACAGGTACTCGATGCCGTAGTTGAGACCGAACGGCGTCGGGTTCACGGCGCGTTGCAGATGCGCATACAGGAAGCCCGACACACAGGCCAGCATCGCCGCGACGACGAAGATCACCACCTTCATCCAAGCGGTGTTCACGCCCATCGCCTCGGCCATCGTGCCACCGCCCTTGAGTGCGCGAATGGCACGACCCGGGCGCGAGTTCAGCAGGTTGTGCATCGCCACCACGGCGAGCAACACCACCGCCCAGATCAGATAGAACATCGAGCGGCCCGATTGCAGCTCGATGCCGAACAGCGACAGCACGGGGATACCGTTCAGGCCATCGTACTTGCCAAGGAAATCGAGATTGCCGAACAGGAAGAACAGCGACAGTCCCCACGCGATCGTGGCCAGCGGCAGGTAGTGCCCGGACATGCGCATCGTGATCAATCCGATGACATAGGCGCACAGCACGGTGATGATCAGACCCACGACCAGACCGATCCACGGCGAGAGGCCGAACTGCGTCGTCAGGTATGCCGTGCTGTACGCACCGAGCCCGACGAACGCGGCCTGCCCGAACGACGTCATGCCGCCAACGCCCGTCAGCAGCACCAGCCCGATCGCCACGATGCTGTACAGGCCAATGTAGTTGCCGAGCGTGATCCAGAACTCCGGCGTCGGCAGTACCGGCAGCAACGCCAGCACGATGACGAATGCCAGCGTCGCAATGCGATTGCGCAATGCGCCCGTGCCGCGAACTGCCGGCGCTTCACGCGAACCCATGTCCTTCTCCATCTGCTTGTCGGTGAGCATCGTCATGGCTTACTCCTCTTCCTCGACATGCCGGCTCGTGAGCGAGCGCCACAACAGCACCGGAAGGATCAGCGTGAAGACGATCACCTCCTTGAACGCGCTGGCCCAGAACGACGAATACGATTCAAGCAGCCCCACCAGCAGCGCGCCAAGCGCGGCCACCGGATAGCTGACAAGACCGCCGACGATCGCTCCAACGAAGCCCTTGAGACCAACCAGGAATCCGGACTCGTAGTAGATCGTCGTCAGCGGCGCGATCAGGATGCCGCACAGCGCGCCCATCGCCGCAGCCAGCGTGAACGACAGGCGGCCCGCCTGCGTGGTACCGATGCCGACCAGACGCGCGCCAAGCCGGTTCACCGCCGTGGCACGCAATGCCTTGCCCTGCAGCGTGCGATCGAAATAGAACCAGAGCGCGCCAATCAGCAATGCCGACACCGCCACGACCCAGAGGCTTTGCCCCGATATGGTGAGACTGCCAACTTCGAAGCGCGCATCGGAGAACGCCGTCGTGCGCGACCCTTCCGCGCCGAACATCACGAGCCCCAAGCCCACCAGTGCGAAATGCACCCCAACGGATACGATCAGCAGCACCAGCGTGCTCGCCTCCGCCAAGGGCTGGTACGCGAGCCGATACAGCATCGGTCCGAGCGGAATCACAACGAGCAGCGTCAGCGCGATCTGCGCGAGCATCGGCAAGGGTTGACCACCGTACTGCTGCACCACCAGATGCACGGCACCCGGAAACAGCAGGTACTTGCCCGCGAGAATCGCCAACCTCCGCGGCGCGGTACTGCGCAACTCGGGGCTGCGCATCACGGTCACGCACTCATAGAGAAATGTCAGCACGCCCATCGTGAGCAACAGCCACGTCGTCTTGGGTGCATGGCCGGCCTGCATCGCTGCAAGCGTCAGCGCGCCGTATGCAACAAACTCGCCCTGGGGGATGAAGATGACGCGCGTCACCGAGAACACCAGCACCAGCGCCAGTGCCAGCAGCGCGTAGATCGCGCCGGAGGTGATGCCGTCCTGCGCCAGAATGGCCGCAATCGATAGGTCCATTGTCTACTCGTGTCTACTCGTTGTCATGGATGAAGCAAGGCAACGCGATTCCCTCTGCTGCCTCCACTGCCGTCAAACGTGGCCGCCCGGATGCGGAGGTAAAAAAAGGGCGCATGGCAAACTCCATGCGCCCTTCCGTACCACGCTTACCCCGCGCGACTTATCTCCCGCTTACTTCTGCAGCTTCCACTTGCCGTCGACGATCTGCACCATCACGCGCGCGCGCTGGTCCATGCCGAGGTGGTCGGTGGGGGTCATGTTGATGATGCCGTGCGACACCGGCAGGTTCGTGGTCTTCTCGAGCGCATCGCGCAGCGCCTTGCGGAACTCCTTCGTGCCGGGCTGACCCTTCTTGAGCGCTTCAGGAATCGCGTTCTGCAGCAGCAGGCCCGCGTCCCAGGCATGGCCGCCGAACGTCGACACCTGACCGCCGAAGGCCTTCTCGTAAGCCGTCTTGTACGTCAGGGCCGGCTTCTTGACCGGATTGCTGTCAGGCAGTTGCTCGGCCACCAGCAGCGGGCCGGCAGGCAGGAACGTGCCTTCGCAGTCCTTGCCGCACACGCGCAGGAAGTCGGGGTTGGCCACACCGTGCGTCTGGTAGATCTTGCCCTTGTAGCCGCGCTCCTTGAGCGCCTTCTCCGGCAGCGCGGCCGGCGTACCCGAACCAGCGATCAGCACCGCATCCGGATTGGCGCCCATCATCTTCAGCACCTGCCCGGTCACAGAGTTATCGGTGCGCGCAAACCGTTCGTTGGCGACCACCTTGATCTTGCGCATCTCGGCGACCTTGGCGAACTCCTGACCCCAGCTATCGCCATAGGCATCCGCGAAGCCGATGAACGCCACCGTCTTCACGTTGTTGTTGGTCATGTGCTCGGCGATGGCGGTGGCCATGTGCGAGTCGTTCTGCGGCGTCTTGAAAATCCACGCGCGCTTGGCATCCATCGGTTCGATAATGCGCGCCGACGCGGCCATCGAGATCATCGGCGTTTCACTCTCGGCGGCAACGTCCACCATCGCCAGCGAGTTCGGCGTGACGGTGGAGCCCACCACCACGTCTACCTTGTCCTCGCTGATCAGCTTGCGCGTGTTCTTGACCGCCGTGGTCGTGTCGGTGGCGTCGTCGAGCACGATGTACTCGATCTTCTTGCCTGCGATCTCCTTCGGCAGCAGCGTGAACGTATTCTTCTCGGGAATGCCGAGCGATGCGGCAGGGCCCGTGGCCGATACCGTGACTCCAACCTTCACCTGGGCGTTGGCTGCGCCGGCGAACAGGCTGGCGGCGGCAAGAGCCAGCAAGCTGGCACGCTTGAATGTCATTGCGTCTCCTTCGGTTCCAAAAACGGAAAAAGGCATCCGCCGGCTTCCGGCCGGCGGATGCCTCCAGTTTTTTGTTGCGGCCCGTTGTTCGGGCTCTCTGGCAGATGCAGCGCCGGCATCCGCGTCACTATCGGGAACGTCGAAGATCGCCCCGTTTTTTCCCGTCCTGCGCTTTTTACCCCCGGTTGCGCAGCTGCATTTCCCGACCGCGCGGTCGGGAATGCGAATTGAGTCTAACACAGCGATCTTGTAGCGAAAGCGGGATTAACCCGCAGCCGCGCGAGCGCAACAGTTGAGGGTTGTTGCTCCCCTGTTGCCCCACGCCGACCACCATGCTCAACGCAGGAACGCGTCGTAGGCCGTCTTCAGGATCAGCGCGCTCACCACGGCGATGAACACCTTGCGCACGAAGGCGCTGCCATGGCGCAGCGCAAGCTTGCTGCCCACCTGGCTGCCGGCAACGTTTGCCGCGGCCATGATCAGGCCAAGCTGCCACCAGATATGTCCCTTGGATGCCAGCAGCAGCAGCGCCGCAAGATTGGTGGCCAGGTTGACGACCTTGGCCGACGCCGACGCGTGCAGGAAGTCGTAACCAAACACCCGTACGAAAACGATCATCAGGAAGCTGCCGGTACCCGGACCGAAGGCACCGTCATAGAAGCCAATCACCGCGCCCGCGAGCAAGGCGGCCACGCGCTCACGCGTCCCCGTCAGGGTTGGCGCGTGCTCTGCACCCAGGTTCTTCTTGGCTACGGTGTAGATCAGCAGCACCAGCAACACCAGCGGCAGTGCCTTGCGTAGCGGCTCAGCCGGAATCTTGGTCAGGGTCCAGGCCCCGGCCATCGCCATCACGAATGCGGCAAGCATTGCCGGCGCCGTGGCGCCCCAGTAAATCCGCACCTTGCGCGCATAGCGTGTCGCGGCGTTGGCGGTGCCCGCCAGCGACGCCACCTTGGTGGTGCCGATCAGCGTGGCGGGCGACATATTGGGATAAGTGGAAAACAGGGCCGGTACCTGCACCAGCCCGCCGCCGCCAGCGACAGCATCGATCACTCCGGCCAGAAAGGCGGCCGCGGCCAGAAAGACAAACTCCATGGATGAACAATCAGGAAGGGTTCGGAAGCGCCTGTCAGCCCAGATGCTTGGCTGTCGGTACGAGGTTGCCGCGCCAGAGGCCTTCGGCCCCCCGCACGAAGCCGGCTGGCGCGCGCGCGGCATCGGCGATCAGTCCGGGTGCCAGCATGGCGTGACGGATGCCGTGAGCCCGGCACCACTCGGCCAGCACGATGCAGCACTCGGCCAGCCAGTCGTCGGCATCGCCGGATTCCGGCGGCCACCACTCGGTCACCATTGCCATCCTCCCACCTGTGGACAAGCTGTGGACAAGCACCACGGGCAATAGCGCGCGCACCGCGTCGATGCCTGCGATCAGGCAGATGCCGTGTCCGCCCTGCTCCAGCAAGGCGTCCAGCGCCAGCCGCCGCCCGCGCGCCTCGGGCACCGCCAATGGCGCGCGCGCCATCAGCCAGGCGTCCAGGACGGGCGCGTCGGCTGCCACGCCTGGGCGTACCCAGCGCTGCGTTTCAATGGGAATCGGGGAGTCGGGATGGACGGACATGACCGGGCCTTGGAAGCTGGCCGGCATTGTCGCATGGGGCTTTGCGGACGGTCATGCCGAAGTTGCATCACCCGCACTTCCCATCGACATGAACGCTGGAGAAGTGACTGAAAGTTGATATTCAGGCGCCAGAAATGAAAAAGGCGTTGCTGGGGATCACCCGGCAACGCCCTTTTATCGTATTGGCTGCTGCTACCCGACACCGGGTGCGCGCCTGTCGTCTCCTCGCTTCCGCCTCCAAGTAACCTGCGAAAACCGTATATGGAATGTAACGAAGCGGTGCGTATGAAACAAGTCAGCAATAACCCTAGCCCCAAAATCGGGCATGTCGACCCGTCTTCACACCCTTGCTATTTCTTCCGGCTCGTGAGTGCGATCAGCTCGCCCATGATCCCGCGGCGGAACGTCAGCACGCAGATCACGAAGATCACGCCCGTCACCATCGTCACCGATTCGCCCAGCGAATTGAACCAGTCGAGGCCGGTCACCGAGGCCAGGAACGTGCCGATATCGCCCAGCTTGTTCTCGAGCGCCACCACCACGAACGCACCGACGATCGGGCCGGACAGTGTGCCCAGTCCGCCCACCAGCGTCATCAGGATCACCGAGCCCGACATCGACCAGTGCACGTCCGTCAGCGTCTCGAAGCCGAGCACCAGCGCCTTGATCGAGCCCGCCAGACCGGAGAGCGCTGCCGAAAGCACGAAGGCCAGCAGCTTGAAGCGGTCGACATCGTAACCCAGAGAAATGGCACGCGGCTCGTTCTCGCGGATGGCCTTCAAGATTTGGCCGAACGGCGAGTGCACCGTGCGCACGATCAGCGCGAACGCCGCCACGATGATGACCAGGGCCACGTAGTAGAGGGTCAGGTCGTCGGAAAGCGGCAGCACGCCAAGCAGCTTGCCGCGCGGAATGCCCTGCAGCCCGTCCTCACCACCCGTCAACGGCACCTGCAGGCAGAAGAAGAACAGCATCTGCGCCAGCGCCAGCGTGATCATCGAGAAGTAGATGCCCTGGCGGCGAATCGCCAGCGAGCCCACCACGTAGCCGATCGCCGCGCCGCTCAGCGTGCCGAAGATCAGGCCGAGCTCGGGTGTCACGCCCCAGACCTTCATCGCGTGCCCTGCCGCATAGCCCGCGCCGCCGAAGAACGCCGCGTGGCCGAACGACAGCAGGCCCGTGAAGCCGATCAGCAGGTTGAAGGCGCACGCGAACAGCGCGAAGCACAGCACCTTGAGCACGAACACCGGGTAGGCGCCGGCCAGCGGCGCCGCGATCAGGCCCAGCAACAGCAGGCCATACAACACTTTCTTCTGCACGCCCGTTCCTTCCTTGAAGCCCTTGGCCTCCACGGCCGCAGTCGTTTGTCCGGTCGGTCCACTCATCACTTTTCCCTCCCGAACAGCCCTGCCGGGCGCAGCATCAGCACGATCACCATGATGAAGAACACCACAGTCGACGATGCTTCAGGGTAGAACACCTTGGTCAGGCCTTCGATCACACCGAGCCCCAGGCCCGTGATGATCGATCCCATGATCGAGCCCATGCCGCCGATCACCACCACCGCGAACACGATGATGATCAGGTTCTGGCCCATCAACGGCGACACCTGGATGACCGGTGCCGCCAGCACGCCGGCAAACGCTGCCAGCGCCACGCCGAAGCCGTAGGTCAGCGTGACCATCAGCGGCACGTTGATACCGAACGCCTCGACGATCTTGGGGTTCTCGGTGCCGGCGCGAAGGTACGCGCCGAGCTTGGTCTTCTCGATCACGAACCAAGTGGCCAGACACACCACGATCGAAGCGGCCACCACCCATGCGCGATAGTTCGGCAGGATCATGAATCCGAGATCGGTGGCGCCCTGCAGCGCATCGGGCGCCGAGTACGGCAGCCCCGACACCCCGTAGATCGAGCGGAACACGCCTTCGATCACCAGCGTGATGCCCAGCGTGAGCAGCAGGCCGTAGATGTGATCGAGCTTGTAGATCCAGCGCAGCATCGTCTTCTCGATGATGACGCCCAGCACGCCGACCACGAGCGGCGAGAGGATCAACATCACCCAGTAATTGAGTCCGACGTACTCCATGCCCGCCCATGCCAGCACGGCACCGAGCATGAAGAGCGCGCCGTGCGCGAAGTTGATCACGTTGAGCAGGCCGAAGATCACGGCCAGCCCAAGGCTCAGCATCGCGTAGAAGGCGCCGTTGACCAGGCCCAGCAGCAGCTGGGACAGCATGGCGGGTAGCGGTATTCCGAAAATATCCATGGCTTAAGTTGCCTTCTGGGTCTCCCCTCTCCCACAAGTGGGAGAGAGGTCGGGGGAGATCGTCTGGCGGACCAATTTGCCGCCCTCGCATACTGATGTGCTGACCCTCTCCCCCTGCCCCTCACCCGCACGCGGGAGAGGGGAGCAAACCATCTCGGGTTCGCCTGCTTCGCTTACTTCTTCAACAGCGCGCACTTCGACTCGGCCGGCGTCGTGAACGCCTGGTCGCCCGGGATCGTCGTTACGATCTTCAGGTAGTCCCACGGCTTCTTCGAATCGGCCGGCGCCTTCACCTGCATCAGGTACATGTCGTGGATGTTGCGGCCATCGGCACGGATGTAGCTCTTGTTGTAGAAGTCGCTGATCTTCATCTTCTTCAGCTCGGCCATGACCTTGTCCGGATCATCGGTCTTGGCGGCTTCCACGGCCTTCAGGTACGTGCTGATCGCGGAGTAGTCGGCTGCCTGCAGGCTGCTCGGCATCTTCTTCATCTTGCCGAAGAAGCGGTTCGCGAACTTGCGCGTGTCGTCGTTCATGTCCCAGTACCAGCTGTCGGTCATCAGCAGGCCTTCGGTGTTCTTCAGACCCAGCGAGTGAATGTCGTTGATGAACATCAGCAGGCCGGCGATCTTCATGTTCTTCGTGATGCCGAATTCCTTGGCCGCCTTGATCGCGTTGATCGTGTCGCCACCGGCGTTGGCCAGGCCCAGGATGTCAGCCTTTGACGACTGCGCCTGCAGCAGGAACGACGAGAAGTCCGATGCCGACAGCGGGTGGCGCACCGAACCCACCACCGTGCCGCCGTTGGCCTTCACCACGGCTGCCGTGTCGTTCTCGAGCGAGTGACCGAATGCGTAGTCGGCAGTCAGGAAGAACCACTTCTTGCCGCCCTGCTTGACCACCGCGCTGCCGGTGCCCTTGGCAAGCGCCACCGTGTCATAGGCGTAGTGCACCGTGTACGGCGAGCACTCTTCGTTCGTCAGTCGGGCAGTGCCCGCGCCCACGTTGAAGTAGACGCGCTTCTTCTCCTGCGCCACCTTGTTCATGGCCAGGCCGGTAGCCGAGTTGGTGCCGCCCAGCAGCATGTCCAGACCCTGCTGGTCCATCCACTCGCGCGCCTTCGAGGCGGCGATGTCGGCCTTGTTCTGGTGGTCGGCCGAAACCAGTTCGATCGGCTTGCCCAGCACCTTGCCACCGTGATCCTCGATGGCCATCTTCACCGCTTCCAGGCCGCCCGGGCCGTCGATGTCGGCGTACAGGCCCGACATGTCGGTGATGTAGCCGATCTTTACCGTGTCACCCGAAACCTGCGCCGAAGCGCCGCCTGCAAACGCACCAAGGACAGTCGCCGCCACTGCGACGGCCAGTCGAGTCATCTTCATTTGTTGTCTCCTGAGTTGCGGCAGCGCAGTCACGCCGCCCGTTCCTGCCACCAATGCGAGTTAAATGCGACCACGGCACCGCAGACGCGGCGCCGTCGATCAGACCCCAAGCAGTTCGTTGAGCACGGGCATCTTGGCCTGCAGCTCGTTCGCGGCGAAGCGTTCGACGATCGCGCCGTGCTCCATCACGTAGAAGCGGTCAGCCAGCGGCGCGGCGAAGCGGAAGTTCTGCTCCACCATCACCACCGTGTAGCCCTTCTTCTTGAGCATCAGGATCATGCGGGCCAGCGCCTGCACGATGACCGGCGCGAGGCCTTCGGAAATCTCGTCGAGCAGCAGCAGGTTCGCGCCAGTGCGCAAGATGCGGCCCACTGCCAACATCTGCTGCTCGCCGCCCGAGAGGCGCGTGCCCTGGCTCTGGCGCCGCTCCTTGAGGTTCGGGAACATCTCGTAGATCTCGGCCTCGCTCATGCCCTTGCCTGCGTTGGCGCCCTTGAGCATCGGCGGCAGCAGCAGGTTTTCCTCACACGACAGGCTCGAGAAGATCGCCCGCTCTTCCGGGCAGTAGCCGATGCCGAAGTGCGCGATCTTGTGCGTGGGCAGGCCGATCGTCTCGTGTCCGTTGACCTTGATCGATCCCTTGCGTGCGCCGGTCAGGCCCATGATCGCGCGCATGGTCGTGGTGCGGCCGGCGCCGTTACGGCCCAGCAGCGTGACCACTTCGCCGCGGTTCACGGTCAGGTCCACGCCATGCAGGATGTGCGACTCGCCGTACCAGGCGTGCAGGTCCTTGATCTCTAGCGCGGGAGTGTTGTCGTTCGCCATGGTCCGTCTCCCTTAATGCGCGCCCTGCAGCTCGGCGTCGGCCGTGCCCATGTACGCTTCCATCACGCGCGGGTCCTTCGACACCTCCGCGTACGGGCCCTCGGCCAGGATCGCGCCGCGCTGCAACACCGTGATCTTGTCGGCAATCGACGACACCACACTCATGTTGTGCTCGACCATCAGGATCGTGCGGCCGGCGGAGACTTTCTTGATCAACTGCGTCACGCGGTCCACGTCCTCATGGCCCATGCCCTGCGTGGGCTCGTCGAGCAGCATCAGTTCCGGCTCCATCGCCAGCGTGGTGGCGATCTCCAGCGCGCGCTTGCGGCCATAGGGAAGATTGACGGTGACGGTCTCGGCGTACTCGGTCAGGCCCACCTGATCGAGCAGCTCCATCGCACGCCCGTTGAGCACATCGAGCGAACGCTCGCTACGCCAGAACTGGAACGCGGTGCCAAGCTGGCGCTGCAGGCCGATGCGCACGTTCTCGCGCACGGTCAGGTGCGGGAACACTGCCGAAATCTGGAACGAACGGATCACGCCCCGGCGTGCGATCTGCGCGGGCTTCTCGCGCGTGATGTCGATGCCGTTGAACAGGATCGTGCCGGTCGTCGGCTCAAGGAATTTCGTGAGCAGATTGAAGCAGGTGGTCTTGCCCGCGCCGTTCGGCCCGATCAATGCGTGAATCGAACCGCGTCGCACCCGCAGGTTGACGTCGCTTACCGCGGTGAACCCTTTGAATTCCTTCGTCAGGTTCTTCGTTTCCAGGATAGTTTCCTGAGTCATAGTCTCCTGCCCGCCCTCTTGCTGCGATGCCGGATTTTTGCCGGCAACTGACAATGGTTCGAACTCCGGCGCTGTGTCGCCATGGTTGCCGCTTTGTAGGTGTGATTCGGCGCGGCTGCCGGACTGGCGCGGTGGCGCAGCACCAAGTGGAGCCTGCGGCACCGATATGCCGGCGACTATTGTGTGCGCCTGCTGCGTCGCAAAACATCGGGGTTTGCACTAGGCGTAATACATGCACGATATGTCACCCACGCGACAGACGTGCGAGCGCGTACCGACGTCTGCGAGAGACGTCGAAACTGCGTGAAGATGATGTAATCAGCAGGTCTTCATGCGGTGCGTGTCGCACCGCATACTGACTATGCAGTGACTGCTGGTGACGGCGCCGTGACGATGTCCGGATTACCAGCGCTTGCCTTGCGATCCGCGCGGATCATATCGCTGGCGCGCTCGGCAATCATGATCGTCGGCGAGTTCGTATTGCCGGACGTGATCAACGGCATCACCGACGCATCGACCACGCGCAGACCACTGATGCCCCGCACGCGAAGGCGGTTGTCGACGACGGCGTCGGCATCGTCCGCGCCACCCATGCGGCAAGTGCCGACGGGATGGAAAATTGTCGTGCCGATCGCGCCAGCAGCTTCCGCCAGTTCCTCGTCGGTCTGGAATGTTGCGCCGGGCAGA
Organism: Cupriavidus metallidurans CH34; assembly: GCF_000196015.1. Lineage (NCBI taxonomy): Bacteria > Pseudomonadati > Pseudomonadota > Betaproteobacteria > Burkholderiales > Burkholderiaceae > Cupriavidus > Cupriavidus metallidurans. The sequence continues at coordinate 3,812,684 of NC_007973.1, forward strand.
TACTCCTGCGGCTTGTAGCGCGCCAATGCCGGCGAAGACACGATGCGCCGCGTCAGGCGGATCGAATCGGCGGCGACCTTGCGGTCTTCCTCGGTGGACAGATAGTTCGGCGCGATCAATGGCGCGCGACGGAAATCGGTGTCTTCGATATGCACGCTGCCGCGCGACGTGGGGCGCAGATTGCAGGCGCTCGCCGTGAAGGCATTGAAGCTGTGCAATGGATCGCCGAACTTGTCCAGCGACAGCGGCTGCACGTGGTATTCGATATTGGCGCGAGGCTGCTCCGGATCGCTGCGCGCGAACGCGCCGAGTTGCGACGGCGCCATGCTCATCGGCCCGCTCTGGTTGAAGGCGTATTGCAGGCCGATGCCAAGCTTGCCCCACCAATGCGCCGCCTGCGTGTTGAGCGTGCGCACGCCCTGGACCTTGACCACCGAACGCAACTGCAGGTGATCCTGCAGATTCTCGCCCACACCGCGCAGCGCGTGGCGCACGCGGATGCCCAGCGCCTGCAGCCGGTCTGGCTGGCCGATGCCCGCGAGCTCCAGCAACTGCGGCGAGCCAATCGCGCCGGCAGCAAGTATCACCTCCTGCTTCGCGCGCGCCTCGTGGGGCTGGCCACCGCCCAGGTATTGCACGCCGGTGCAGCGCAGGCCGTCCGGGCTATCGAACGTCAACGCGCTGACCTGCGCGCCGGTGACGATGGTCAGGTTGGGCCGTTCCGCCGCACGGCGCAGGAACGCCTTCGACGTATTCCATCGAATGCCGCGACGCTGGTTGACCTCGAAATATCCCACGCCGAAGTTGTCGCCACGATTGAAATCGTCGGTACGGGGAATGCCAGCCTGCTCGGCGGCCTCGATGAAGCACTCGAGGATTTCCCAGCGCAGCCGCTGCGCTTCCACGCGCCATTCGCCGCCGGCCCCGTGGAACTCGTTCGCGCCACGGTGATGGTCCTCGCTGCGTTTGAAGAACGGCAGCACGTTGTCCCAGCGCCAGCCGTCATCGCCAGTGATGCGTGCCCAGTCGTCGTAGTCCTCGCGTTGGCCACGCATGTAGATCATGCCGTTGATCGACGATGACCCGCCCAGCACACGGCCACGCGGATAGCCGAGCGAGCGGCCGTTCAGGCCGGCTTCGGCCACGGTGCGATAGAGCCAGTCGGTGCGCGGATTGCCGATGCAATAGAGATAGCCGACTGGAATATGAATCCAGTGATAGTCGTCCTTGCCGCCCGCTTCGAGCAGCAGCACGTTGACATCGCTGTCCTGCGTCAGCCGGTTGGCCAGCACACAACCCGCCGAACCCGCACCCACGATGATGTAGTCGAACGTCTCCATTTCCCTGCGATCCTATTCAGACACCGGCAGTTACTGCTGGAATGCCCGAAATCATCGCACGACTCGGGGTGCTTCCGCCGTCAGTGCTTTGCCGGAGTCTCCAGGCGCTGCCGCAGCCAGCCGGTCAGTGCCGCAAACACCTCGCCGCGCAACGGCTCAGCTTCATTGAATATCTCGTGATAGCCAGTGTCGAACCAGACCATCTCGCGCAGATCCTCTGGCGCGCTCTCGAAGAAGATGCGGCTGCCCTCCGGATCGACGATGCGGTCCGCGCCACCCACGAGCATCAGCATGGGCGCTTCCAGCCGCGGCGCATCAGCCAGGGCCTGCGGCATTCCCCGGATGAATGTCTCCAGCACGCTGGCGCTGATCGTCCCCTGCACCAGCGGATCGGTGCGATATGCGCGCCCCACTTCGACATCGTGGGACAACAGCCGGGCATCAATGGGATTCGGCACACGAATACGAGGCATCAAAGCAAGTAGCACTCGATGCATCGTAAGCATAGAATTGGACAGACGAAGCGCCAGCGCGGGCGACGACAGCACCAGCGCGCGGATCGGCCGCACGCGCGCGGTGGCAAAGCGCGCAGCAATGAGTCCGCCCATGCTGTGCCCGAGCACGATCGGCAATTCGTTCCATTGCCGCATTGCACCATCGTAGATTTCGGCCAGATCGTCGAGATAGCTGTCCGGCGTGGGCGCCACCATGCGCGGCCCGCCACTCGCGCCGTGGCCGCGATGGTCGTAGGCCCGCACGCGCAGGCCGAGCGCGCAAAGCGCTGCAGCAACGTGGCCATAGCGCCCGCTATGCTCGGCCAGCCCATGTACCAGCAGCACCGTGCCAAGCGGCTCGGCAAAGCGTTGGGGATCAGGCAGCCAGGTGCGCAGCAGCAGTTCGGTGCCATCGCGCATTCGTTGGCGTGTTTCGGTGGGTACGGCTCCGGTTACGGCGGATTCGCGCGCGCCTGGAAGGCCAGCGGCGGTCACAGGTTCATTCATCCCACACGTCTCCTCGTCGGGTACGCCTGCTTGTTGTTAGTGATCTGGATCTGGATCCTTCAGTCCCGCTGACGCCTGCGCTCCCCCGGCCCCGGGCCGCCAGCACTTAGTGATGGCAGGCCGGGCGATCCTCGCTGTCGGCACGGGCCATATCCGACAGGATCGGGCAGTCGGGCCGGTCATCCCCCGTGCACGCTTCGGCCAGCGACCGCAGTGTGTCGCGCATCGCAGCGAGTTCGGCGATGCGGACCTCCAGGTCGGCCACGTGCTTGAGCGTCAGCGCCTTCACATCCGCGCTGGCGCGCGCCCGGTCATGCCAGAGCGACAACAGACCGCGAATCTCGTCGAGCGAGAATCCGAGATTACGGGCCCGTCGCACGAAGCGCAAGGTGTGCACCGCGCGTTCGTCATACCGCCGATACCCGCCCTCGCTGCGCGGCGGCGCATCGACCAGTCCGATCGACTCGTAGTGGCGAATCATCTTTGCGGAAACGCCCGAGGCTTCCGCGGCTTCTCCGATGTTCATTGCGTTACCTCCTTGTGGCCACTGCCTGCGAGCGGATGCCAGCGGCGCAGCAGCAGTGCGTTGCTGACCACGCTGACACTTGAAAATGCCATGGCGGCGCCCGCCACGACCGGATTGAGCAGACCGGCCGCCGCGAGCGGAATGCCGATCACGTTGTAGATGAAGGCCCAGAACAGGTTCTGGCGAATCTTGCGCACCGTGCGATGCGACACGGCCAGCGCATCGGCAACCAGCGCCGGGTCGCCACGCATCAGCGTGATGCCGGCCGCGTGCATCGCCACGTCCGTGCCAGTGGACATGGCGATGCCAACATCGGCCGCCGCCAGCGCGGGGGCATCGTTGATGCCGTCGCCCACCATCGCCACCACGGCCTCTCCACCGCGCTTGAGTGCGACGACGCGCGCCGCCTTGTCTTCCGGCATCACCTCGGCCTGTACTTCGTCGAGCCCCAGTTGCTTGCCCACACGCGCCGCGGCGCCTGCGTTGTCGCCCGTCAGCATCACCGTGCGGATGCCGGCCTCACGCAGGCGTGCGATCGCGGCAGCGGCGCCCGGCTTGAGCGCGTCGCCGAATGCCACCAGCCCCAGCACGCGGCGCTGGTCTGTATCGATCAGCCAGGAGACGGTGCGGCCTTCGCCACGCAGCCGCTCGGCTTCGGTCTGCAGCGCCCCCGCATCGGCCTGCAACGAGGCACGCAGGCCATCGCTGCCGAGTTGCAGCGCCTGCCATGCAACGATGCCAGCGATACCGCGTCCTGGCAGCGCGCGCACGTCAGTGACCGCTGGCACGGTGATGCCACGTTCCGTGGCAAGCGTCGTCACCGCGCGTGCCAGCGGATGCTCGCTGCCGGCCTGGAGTGCGGCCAGCTTCGCCAGCAATGCGGGCTCGTCGCCATCGGCGGCATGCAACGCCACCACCTCGGGCTTGCCCACGGTCAGCGTCCCGGTCTTGTCGAAAGCCACTACCGATACGCGATGCGCCACCTCGAGCGCCTCCGCGTCCTTGATCAGGATGCCCGCGCGGGCGCCCGCGCCAGTGCCCGCCATGATCGCGGTCGGCGTGGCCAGACCCAGCGCGCACGGGCAGGCGATCACGAGCACCGCCACGGCGTTGAGCAATGCGGTGGTCCAGTCGCCCACGACCAAGCCCCAGCCAAGCAGCGTCGCCAGCGCGATCACCAGTACGATTGGTACGAATACCGCGCTGACCTGGTCAACCATGCGCTGAATCGGCGCCTTCGCGGCCTGGGCATGTTCGACCATGCGGATGATCTTCGCCAGTACGGTCTCGGCGCCGACGGCCGCCGTGCGTGCCACCAGCAACCCGTCGTAGTTGATGGAGCCACCGGTCAACCTGTCGCCGGGCTGCTTGGGCACGGGTACCGATTCCCCGGTCAGCATCGATTCGTCGGCATGGCTGCTGCCTTCCACGACATCGGCGTCTACCGGAATCCGCTCGCCGGGACGCACCACGATCTCATCGCCAACACGCACGCTGGCCAGCGGCACGGTCTGCTCCACGCCGTTGCGGCGTACCTGTGCGGTATCGGGGCGCAAGGCAGCCAGCGCGCGGATCGCGTCGGCCGTCTGGCGCTTGGCCCGTGTCTCGAGCCATTTGCCCAGCCGCACCAGCGTGATCACCACGGCCGCGCTTTCGAAATAGAGATGTGGCATGGCATCGCCAGCCTCGGCCATCTGCCAGATCGACAGAAAGTACGCCGCCGAGGTGCCGAGCGCGACCAGCAGGTCCATATTGCCGGCACCGGCGCGCACCGCCTTCCAGCCCGCCTTGTAGAAGCGCCAGCCGAACACGAACTGCACCGGCGTGGCCAGCGCCCATTGCACCCAGCCCGGCAGCATCGCGTGAATGCCGAACCATTCGAACACCATCGGCATCACCAGCGGCAACGACAGCGCTGCCGAGATCACCACCGGCCACGGGCCGGCCCAGAAACCGGGACCGGCCTCGGCCGTACCCACCGCTGCGGCAGCGGCTTCGACCACCGGCGTGGCGCCGTACCCGGCACGCTCCACGGCGGCGGCCAGCGTCGCCACATCGGCCGCGCCGCGCAGCACGGTGACCGTGGCACGCTCAGTGGCCAGGTTCACCTGCGCGTCCACCACGCCCGGCACGGCGCGCAACGCACGCTCGACACGGCCCACGCATGACGCGCAGGTCATATCGGCGATATTGAGTTCGATCTCGGCGCGCGGCACGTCGTAGCCGGCATCGGCCACGGCCTTGGCAGCCGCGTTCAGCACTTCGGGGCTATCCGCTTGCAGCGTGGCCTGCTCGGTGGCCAGATTGACCGCGACGTCATGCACGCCGGGCACCTTGGCCAGCGCCGTTTCCACGCGGCGCACGCACGAAGCACACGTCATACCCTCAACAGGTAGACGCCATTCGGATGGTTGGAGAGATGCGGCAGGATGGGTCATCGGAGTCGTGGAATCTGAGCGACGGAGCGCGACAACTGCACTGTGAACCTTACCACCATTGGAAGGTCAAGGATTTGTTGAGTCGCACGCGACACTTGCGCTTCCCATGGTGGGAAGGTTCACACTTCAGCCTGTCGTCGAGATTCATTGCTCACCGATCCAACCCAACAGGAGTCATCACCATGATCCAGTTCCAAGTCGAAGGCATGTCCTGCAACCACTGTGTCGGTTCCATCACGCGCGCCGTGCAAGCCGTGGACCCGGCTGCTCGCGTATCGGCCGATGTGCCAACCCAATCGGTCAAGGTCGAGTCGGCTGCGGACCGCCAGGCGCTGCAGCAGGCCATCGAAGGTGCCGGCTACCCGGTCAAGTCGGCAAGCTGATCGTCGCCGCCAAACAAGAAAGGGCACCCGAGGGTGCCCTTTTTCACGTCCGCGCCGGAAAGGCTCAGAAGCGATAGCCGACGTTCAGGTACGTCACGACCGGATCGATCTTGATCTTCGTGTGCGACTGGACCTGCGCGCCGTTGGCCAGCGTCGTCGTGAAATTGGCCGTGGTGGTGACCGGCACGTACGACACCGAGAAGCCGACGAACCAGTTGTCGGTCACGGCGTAGCTGGCGCCGACGTTGAACACCGGGTTCCACGACGACTTGGCGCTTGCGGTCATGTGCGAGCCCGGACCGAATTCACCTTGCACGAACGACTGGTTGGTCACGGATTCGCCCGTGAACCAGGTGTAGTTCACACCGAGACCGACGTACGGGCGGAACTTGGTCTTGGCGTCGAAGAAGTGCCACTTGGCCACGATGGCCGGGCTCCACTGGCGCACTTCGCCCAGCTTGCCGTACTTCTCGTAGCCGCGATCGCCGCTCACGTTGTGCTTCGGCGGCACGCCGAGCACGAATTCCGCCGAAATATTGTCGGTAAAGAAGTGGGCGAAGGTCAGGCCGAGCGTATCGGCCGAATCGATCGTCGCGCCCGTGTTCGGCTTCTGCGCGCCGACCGGGAAGCCACCAATCGAATCAATGGTCAGAAATTCCGAGTGGCCCGTCGGCATGATCCGCATCCAGCCAAAACTGACCATATTGCTGCCTGCCGATTGAGCCTGTGCAACACCAGCCAGTGCCATGGCGGCGCCTGCCACCAGCATCTTCTTATAGATCGTCTTCATTGTTCCTCTTACTCCGTCCTTTGGTTACAACGCACTGCTAGGGGCGCATTATCCTGCGCGCCGGGCCCCGACTGTTTCAAACAGGTTACCCAACGGTAGAAGATTTGCCCTAAAGACAGGGTTAACCCAAAGTCTGAGTAGGAATTTTCGGATTTTTGCCTACGCATCGACGCTTCCGCGCAACGGTTCTGTTTCAAGCATGAAAGACCATTTCGAAAAAATGGCCCTTCCGGCGTCATCAGCCCGTCCTCAAACACCCGTTCGGGTATTGTGCGGAGGCACTTTGTGTCACTTTTTGCTGGCCAGCGCGCAGGCTGCAAGATCCCAGAGCGCGTAGCCCACGCTCTTGAACACGAGGGGACTCCCGGTCCGCGCACGCAATGCGTCAGCCTCCAGGATCGCCGTCTCGAATGGCTGCACGGTCTGCCAGTCGATGCCGGCCTGCAGCAGATCTCCCGCTTCGTCCTCGATTCCGAAAAGCGTGTCCGCCAGCAGACGTCCACTGGCCGCCGCCGCATGGCAAAGCCGCGGGGGCAATTCGCACATTTCCGGTCGGAATGCGCCAACTGCAGCAATGAAATGGCGGTCGGTCCACAGGCCGCTGTCGAGATCGGGCAGGACCGGCGTGCGGCTCGATGTCACCGTCACCACCATCGACACACGCGGCAGCACCTCCGCCACATCGTCGATCACCGTGGCCGAGACGCCTAGGCGCCCAGCGTGCTCCGCCAGCGCCTCGGCCTTGTCTCGCGTGCGCGAATGCAGCCAGACCTTGCGAACGGGTAAGCCAGCCACGAACGCCTCCAGATGCGTCTGCGCCTGCACGCCTGCTCCGACGATCAGAAGCTCGCCATCCGGCACCGGCGCGAACGACTGGGCCGCGAGCAGCGACACGGCAGCCGTGCGGCGGCCCGTGACGGTCGGGCCATCGAGCAATGCGATCCGTTCGCCAGTGTGTGCGTTGGCGACGACCACCTCGCCGAGGATATTGGGCAGCCCTCGCTGCGGATTGTCGGGATGCACCGTGATGTTCTTGGTCATCACGATGTCGCGGTTGCGTGCCGGCATGACCAGCAGCGTGCCATGCCCGCGCTCGGCGTCACCGACCGGCAGCGCGATGCGCGGCGGCGCCATGGCGGTCCCGTCGCGCAACTCGGCCAGCATGGCCGCGATGGCCTGGGCCAGTTCCGGATAAGGCAGGCGTGCCGCCGTGGCGGCGGCATCCAGGGGGACGAACGAAGCGGCGGGAGCGGTCATCGGCAACAAGGCGGTTTGGCAAACGAGACCGCCATTGTCGCCGAGAGTCGCCGAGAGTCGCCGGAAGTACGCCGCGCCGATGACTCGGTTCCGATCAGCGCGACAGGAACTGCATCATCGCTGCCGCATAGCGCGTACCCGCCGCTGCGCCCAGCGGGAAAATCGCGTCGATGCGGGCCAGATCCTGCGCGCTCAACGTCACGCCGAGCGCGCCCAGGTTGTCGTCGAGATTGGCCACGCGCCGCGTGCCGGGAATCGGCACCACGTGTTCACCGCGCGTCAGCACCCAGGCCAGCGCCAGTTGCGCCGGCGAGCATCCCTTCTCGCTCGCCAACGCTCGCACGGCATCGACCAGTTGCAGGTTGCGCGCGAAGTTCTCGCCCATGAAGCGCGGATTGGTACGTCGATAGTCGTCCGCTTCGAAATCGTCGGGCGTGCGGATCGCGCCGGTCAGGAACCCACGGCCCAGCGGGCTATACGGCACGAAGCCGATGCCAAGCCGCTCGCAGGTAGCCATGATGCCGTTCTCGTCGACGTCACGCGTCCAGAGCGAATACTCGGTCTGTAGCGCCGTGACCGGATGCACCGCGTGCGCCCGCTCGATTGTCTCGACGCCGGCCTCAGAAAGGCCGATCCACCGCACCTTGCCCGCCTTGACCAGATCGGCCATTGCGCCAACGGTGTCCTCGATCGGCGTATCGGGATCGATGCGGTGCTGGTAGTACAGATCGATATGGTCGACACCGAGCCGCTTCAAACTCGCATCGCAGGCGGCGCGCACATATTCAGGACGACCATTGACGCCGCGCGCCGTCGGATTCGACGGATCGCGCACGATGCCGAACTTGGTCGCCAGCACCACTTTGTCACGCCGGCCACCGGCAAGCGCGCGCCCCACGAGTTGCTCGTTCGTGTGCGGACCATAGATGTCGGCGGTGTCGAGCAGATTCACGCCGTGGTCGAGCGCATGGTGAATCGTTCGGATAGATTCGGCATCGTCATGCGCGCCATAGAACTCGCTCATGCCCATGCAGCCCAGACCGATGGGAAATACCTCGGGGCCGTTACGGCCCAGCTTGCGCGGTGTGGTCATCTGGAAGCTCCTCAGGATAGGTACTTCAGCGAACCCCGCGATGATACGCGCGTCGTGCGGCTATTGCCGGACCGGCCCCGCAGGCGTCTTCCGTGGCGCCGCCGTCTCACGAACGCCCGCGCCGCGCACCTCGATGCCGATCTCGTGCACTACCTTCCCCGCCGCATCGACCAGTTGCACGCGATGCCGGCCCGGCCATGGCAACCAGGCAACCTGCCCGCCCTTGCCGAGCGGCTTGCCGTCCATGCGCCAGCTCACCGCGCGCGCGGTCTGACCCGTCAGCCCATCGGCATGAAACCAGATCCGCTGCGCGGCCGGAGGAATATCGGGATCGAGTGCGAAGATCGTGCCGTCGGCCGGGCTGGCGATAGCCGGCATCGTGTTGCCCTGCTCCGTCGTGCCCACACTGACGCGCCGCATCCCGGTGCCGCTCAGGAATACCTCCTGCCGTGCTGGCTCGAGTTCGTCGTCGAACGTCAATGCCACACGTTCGACGCCTGATGGCATCGCCGGCGCGCGGCTCGGCGTGCGCTGATGCAGCGCTTCCATGACCTCGTGCCATACGGGCGCCGCGCCAGACACTCCCGATACGTCGTGCATGCTCGCGCCGCTGGCATTGCCGACCCACACGCCCACTGTGTAGCGCTCCGACCAGCCGACGCACCAGTTGTCGCGCATGTCCTTGCTCGTGCCGGTTTTCACTGCCGTCCAGAAACGCGTGGTCAGCGGACTGTCGAGCCCGAACGTACGCGCCCGCGCGTGGCGATCAGACAGCACATCCCCGATCACGAACGTCGCCGCCGGCATCATCACGTTCTGCTTCGACGGCACGGCGGCATTCAGCGTCATCCGCGATGGCGCATACGCGCCCTGGTTGGCGAAGCTGCGATAGGCATTGGTCAGCGACAGCAGCGACACATCCGCACTGCCCAACGCAAGGCTATAGCCGTAGTAATCGCCTGATTGCGTCAGCGGCAGGCCGAGCGCCACCAGCCGTTGATGAAAGCGGTGCGGCGTCACCATCACCAGCGTGCGCACCGCCGGCACGTTCAGTGACGAACCCAGCGCGGCGCGCAGACTGACCCAGCCTGCGTAGCGATGGTCATAGTTCTGCGGAATGTAGAGGCCACCGCCAGTGGGAAGATTCACCGGACGATCGTCAAGCAGCGATGCCGCGGTCAGCCTGCGTTCCTCGATGGCCTGCTCATAGAGGAATGGCTTCAACGTCGAACCGGCCTGCCGCAGCGCCGCCGCGTGATCGACCTGTGACGCCGCGGACAGGATGCCTGAAGAGCCGACATAGGCCAGCACGTCACCGCTGGCGTTGTCGATCACCACCACGGCGCCGTCCTCGACATTGCGCCCCGCCAGCTCGCGCAGATGGCGATCGAGGCTGGTCACTGCCACGCGTTGCAGCCCGGCATCGAGGGTGGAAGTGATGCGCGGTGGCACCGGCTTGCCGGACTCTCGCGCCTGCGCGATAACGGCACGAGCCAGATGCGACGCGAGATTGGCGTTGCGGGCCTGCGGGCCGGTCTGCGCACTGGCTGACTTCACCAGCACCAGCGCGGTGAAACCGTCGAGCCCCTCGCATTCGCGCGGCTGGCCCATGTCGCGCAGAATGCCGCACGCACGCTTGGACACCTGCGCGGCCGAGGCATTGGGCGCGCGCACGAGCGCGACGGCCACTGCCGACTCACGCGCGTCGAGCCCGCTCGGCACCTTGCCGAACAGCGTCTGCGACATCGCGGAGAGCCCCACCAGTTCGCCACGGAACGGCACCAGATTCAGGTATGCCTCGAGGATCTGGTCCTTGCTCCAGCCACGCTCGAGTGACGCCGCGCTGACCGCCTGCTCGACTTTCTGCCCGATGCTGCGACCACGGCCCGCGCGCAAATCCTCGTCGAGCAACCCGGCGAGCTGCATCGTCAGCGTCGAAGCGCCACGTGTGCGGGTGTTCCACAGATTGGCCCATGCGGCAGCCGCCACGCCCTGCCAGTCGACGCCGCTATGCGCGTAGAAGCGCTTGTCCTCGGATAGCACGATGGCGGTGCGCAAGGCCGGCGATGTATCGGTCAGCGTCACCCAGTCGCCGCGCCGCGCGCGGAAGTCGTCACGCACGCGGGCCACGGTTTCGCCGTGGCGATCCACCACCACGATATCGGCGCTGCGCCAGTTGGCGCGAACCTCTCGAAACGTGGGCACGGCCTGCGCGGCGCCCGCGAATAACAGCAGCGCCACAGCAACATGAATCCCACCACGCTTCAGCACGAACCCCAACCTCTCACGCGTCCCGCTCGGCCACCACGCCCGCCACCAGCAGCACCTGTGCGATGGCGTAGGTCCACCAGATGCCGAGTTGGTACGTGTCGAACAACGACAGGAATTTCGCGATACCGATCATCGCGTCCGACGCCACGAAAAACAGGGCGCCGATTGCCGCCAGCGCCGTCGGCAGCGATGCCAGCATCGTCGTGCAGGCCATCGCCGCCAGCACGCAGATGTAGACCGTGACCGGCCACATCAGATCGCCGAGATTCGGCCAGAAGCGCCCAAGCAATGCGCCCGCCGCGCCGATGATCAGACCACAGCCGATCAGCCGATGCGGCCGCAGGTCTCCCATCATCGGCACGAACAGGCGCAGATAGGCCAGGTGCGCCATCAGGAACGCCCCGAGCCCGCCAATGAACGAGATCTTCAGACCGGGCAGCGCCAGCAATAGATCTCCCAGCGCGGAGAAGAGCAGCGCGGTCACGAGCCAGCGCCGCTCTCCTAGCGGGCGATGGAACCACGCCGCGCGCGCGAGCATGACCGCCATCGCGGTTTTCCAGATCGGCTGATAGGCGATCTGGCCCGTCAACGGCGTGCCGGGAGGCAAGTACGCGGACACCTGGATCAGCATCACGCCGTATGTCACGCCGGCCAGCACGCCGGCAATCCACCATTCGCGCACGCGTGGGGGCATCCGCATGGCGATCCAGCTCACGGTTTGGCCCCCACCGTCATCTTGGCGTTCGGCGTCTCACCGAACACATCGGGCGCGTACAGCGCTTCAACGCGCGTGGGTGGCAGCGTGAACTCGCCGGCGTTGTTCAGGCGCACCGTGTACTCGACCGACAACGCCCCCTTCGGCACATAGCCGAAGTACTCGCGATAGACCGCAGGTGTGCGTTCCGTGAAGGCAGACCACGACTTCTTTTCGTCACGCGTTGCGATTTCCGAATCGCGGCCCAGGCCGCTGCCGAGAATCGTCGCCCCGGTTGGCACCGGATCGCTGACCACCACCCAAGTCATGTCGGCCTGCGCGTCGATGTCGAGCTTCACCCGATAGGTATCGCCACGCGACCACTTGCCTGCCACCGCCTGATCCACCGGCGTCACGGTACGGCGCACGCGATAGCCCGCAGACACCGGTTCGGTCGGCGGTACCGCCGCCAGCGCGCGCACAGTGGCCCACGGACGACCCGAGCCCTGCTGTTCAACCTGCAGCGTAGCCGGTGCCGTCGATGTCTTGGCCGGCCACGGCAATTCGACCATGCCGCTGGCCACGCCATCCTTCTGCGTGGCCTTCGACCATTCGAACGTGCGTGACGCATCGCCCAGCGCAACGCGCGCCGCGCCTGCCACCGGCGTCTTCTCGTACACCTGCGCATAGCGCTGGATCGCCAGCACGCCCCAGGCGTTGGCCGTGGTCGTCATCCACGCGCCGCGCGTCTGCCGGCCGAGCAGCCCCGTCACCAGTTCGGGCACATCGCCCTTCCAGTCTGGTAACTGTGTCGCCAGCGCGAGCAGCTTCGCGGCGTTCACATCGCCACCAGACATCAGCCACCACCAGTTGTCGGTGCGCTCGGTGGAGAACACCAGTCGCGTGCCCTGGACCGTCAGGCGACTGCGCAGCAACTGCGTGGCTTCGGCCATGCGCTTGTCACGCTGCGGGATATCCTGCACGCGCGACAGGATGCCGAGCCAGTCGATCAGCGCCGACGTCGGCCACTGCTCGGGCAGGATCTGGATTGACCCGAGCATCCGCGCCTGCGCATGGCCGGTGCGCGACAACGCATCCAGCGCGGCAAGCTTGCGCACGTCGAGATCCATCGTCGCCGAAGACGGCGCCCAGCGCGGAGGCGTGATGCGGCCTTCGACAAAGGCAGTCAGTCCGCGCTCCATCTGATCGCGCAGCGCGTCCGGCACGCGCATCGGCAGGCCAGCACGCGCAGCCTCGTCGGAGATCGAGAGCAGATACGCCGTCAGCACTTCGCTGCCGTAGCTTCCATCGCTACGCAGCGGGAAGTACGCGGCCAACCCGTTACTGTCCAGGTAGGACGGCAACTGCACCATCAATGCATCCCACGCGGCGGCATCGCCAAGGCCGAGCGCCTTCGACGAGCGTTGCTCGAGGCACGTGAACGGATAGTTGCGGAACCATTCACGCACCCCGGGCATGCCGCCAGCCAGCGACGACTGCAACGACACCTGCATCCCGCCCCGCACCTGGCCCTTTGGATCCGCCAGCGCGCCAGCCGGTGCCTGCACTGGCATCGACGCGTTCGGCGTCAATTGCGCCAGCACTGCCTGCTGCACCGTCACCGGGATGGCAGGAACGATCTGTTGCGAGACCTTGAGCTTGTCGCTGGCAGTGCCGGTGCCCTTCTCTGTCGCGCCCACTTCCCAAAGGATCGACCCGCCGCGGCTGAACGCCAGCAGTGCCGGCGCGGTGATGTCCCAGCCGATTTCTCGCGCTTCACCGGCAGGAATCTGCACGGTCTGCGCGGGCAGCGTCTGCGCGTCGACCAGCGTCGCGCGCGCGGTGGCTTCCACGGTCATCGCACGCTGCGTGGTATTGCGCAGCGTGAACATTGCGCGGTACTTGTCATCCTCGCGCACCAGCAGTGGCAGGCCGGCGATCATCTGCAGGTCTTGCGTCGCGGCGATCGACGCGCTGCCGCTGCCGAAGCGGCCCGCGCCAAGATCGGCCACGGCGACGATGCGGAAGCTGGTCAGCGAATCGTTGAGTGGCACGTCGAGTGCGGCTTTGCCTTCCGCATCGAGCTGCACGCGCGGATTCCACAGCAACAGCGTGTCGAACAGCTCGCGCGTCGGGCTCTTGCCGCCACCACCGCCCGCGGCCACGGCCTTGCGGCCATAGTGGCGGCGGCCAATGATCTCCATCTGCGCGGTCGAGGTCTCCACCCCATAACTGCGCCGCTGCAGCATCGCATCGAGCAGGTTCCAGCTTGTGTTCGGCATCAGTTCGAGCAGCGACTGATCGACCGCCGCCAGCGCGACCTCGCCATTCGCCGCCGGCTTGCCGTCGGGCAGCTTCACCTGCACCACCACATGCGCCTTGCCGCGCACCGGATACGTGGCCTTGTCAGGTGTGACAGTCACGTCGAGCCGGTGTGCTTCGTTGCCGACGCGGATTTCCGCCAGACCGAGCCGGAACGCCGGCTTCGACAGATCGACCAGCGGCGACGGCGCCACGTATTCCTTGCCCTCGCTGCGGAACGCGTGCCACCAGTCCAGCGGCTGACGCCATCCCCACGTAAAGAACGAGTACCAGGGCACCTCGCGCAGACGTCCGCGAATGCTTAGCACCGAGACATACACGTTCGGGCCCCACTCCGGCTTGACCTTGAGCTTGATGGTCGGATCGGTGCCGTTCAGCTCGACCACTTCGGTGTCCAGGATGCCTTCGCGCTCGATTGCGACCAGCGCCGTCGCGCGGCGGAACGGCATCCGTACCTGAAACACCGCGGTGTCGCCCGGCGCGTAGGCCTTCTTCTCCGGCAGCACGTCCATGCGGTCGTGGTTCTCGCCGCCGAACCAGAGTTCGCCCTGGCGCGTGACCCAGACGGTCGTCGCGGCCTGTGTCACGCGTCCATCGCCATCGCGCGCGTTGGCTACCAGTTCCACTTCACCCGCCTGCGACAACGCCACCTCGCAACGCGCGCGGCCCTGTGCGTCGGTACGCGTCTCGCACACCACGCCGAGGTCCTTCGTTTCGCTGCGATTGTCGTAGCGATAGAAGCCACCCACCACGCGCTTGCGCGCTGACGTGGTGATCCGCGCGCTCGCCTTGACCTGTACCGGCGTATCAGCAATCGGCTTGCCCTGCGTGTCGAGCACCACACCGTACACGGCCAGCTTCTGTGACACCGATACCCAGTTCGCGGCGCGAATGCCCGCCACCACGGCCGACGGCCACAACGGCACGGTCTGCCGCAGCGTCTGGATCTCGCCATTCGGATCGGCAAAGCCCGCTTCGAGCACGAGGTCGCCCGGCACGTTCACCTTCGGCAGCTTCTTGATCGTGACCTTGCCATTGCCGTCCTTGTCGAGCGTCAACGGCAGCTTGTCGGCAACGAGCTTCTCCGCTTCGTCACGCGAGCTCTCGCCTTCCTGGTCTTCCTCCTCGTCACCGCTGGCGCTCTGCTGCTGCTGCGGCCGTGGCGCGTTGAACGAGAAATCGTCGTAGTCGGCAAAGTTCACGTACTTGTTTCGCATCAGCGCCGACACGCTCACCGGCAGCCCGGCCGCGCCACCACCGTTCGTGTAGTGGATCTCCACGCCAACCGGTACCTCGGCGGGTGCCACAAGGGCATTGCCCTTCGCCTTCGGATCCTTGGTCACCGACAGCGTGCCAGCCAGCACCGGCAGTCGGAACGCTTCCACGCGGAAGCTGCCGCTGCTCAGCGTGCGCCCATCGCCATAGACCAGCGCCACATCGTAGACGCCAAGCTTGGCCGCCTGAGGCACCTGGAAGGCGTTCTCGGCACTGCGGCCACCCGTAGCCGTGTTGCGCCACGCCAGCGGCAGTTCATAGGTCTGGCCACTACCTTCGTGCGTGATGACCATCTTGTCCGGCATCGCGGCAGGCAGCGCGAATCCCTGTGCGGTCTCCGTGCGGATCAGGTGCTTCATCGACACCGTTTCGCCCACGCGCAGCAGCGTGCGATCGAAGATCGTATGCGCGCGCACGGTCTGGTTCGGGCTCAGGTCGGTCGGCACGTTGAAGCGCCACGTTTCGATGCCACGATTCCAGTCGGACATCACGAACGCCATATCGGCCTTGCCGCGCGCTTGTGGATGGTCCGCCGCAATGCGCGCGGAGACGAAGTAGCCGTCCATGCCGTTCGCGCAATCCTTGTAGCGGCGATCGGGCAGCTTTGCGAAGCGAACGACGCCGGTGGCATCGGTCGCGCCTTCGCCCAGCAACTCACCATCGCAGCTACGCACGGCCACCTTCGCATTGGCCACGGGCTTGCCGTCATCCAGCGATGTGACCCACGCCAGACCGCTCATGTCGCCATCGGCCAGGCCACGCGCGAGCTTGAAATGCACACCGAGGTTGGTCACCAGTACCGCCGTGCGCACATACATCGGCGCCTTCCGGCCGAGCAGTGCTTCGCCCAGCATTGGCGAAGCGATCTCAACCACATGGAAGCCAGGTTCCGGCAGCGGAATACCGACCACTTCGAACGGCCGAGGCGAGGTGTCGTTCGATTTCGGAATCGCCAGCGTCTTCGCGCCGGATACGCCTTCAAGCAACGATACCGAGCGGGTCTCGATAGATGGCGCGTTGCGCGGGCTGCGTGCTTCCGACGGCGATTTGCCTGCGCGGATCGCATCCAGCTCCTGACGCGTCCACGAGTTCTCGTGCATACGCTTGACCATGCCGAACCAGCGCAGGATCGCGCCGTCGTCATCGACCTTGAGTCGTGCGACCGTACCGGCTTCGGCCCGCGCCGACAGCGCCGGCAGATCAGCCTCGACGTTGCGCAGCGTGACTGGCAGCAGCGGCGGATAGTCAGCCGGCGACTTGCCGCGCGGCACATCGGCAAAACGTTCGACCACGCCAAACGGCGCGGCGGCGAACTTGGCCAGCGGCGGCAGCGCGGCGGTGGTCAGCTTGATGGGAAACAGGTCGGCATTGGACAGCGAGCGACCGCTCTCGTCCTTCAGATCCTTCGGCGCCTCGATAGTGAGGCTGGCCTTCTCCGGGAAGGGGCCGGGGAACGTGACCGACGACACCGGAGCGTCCCTGGCGTCGTCGCTATCGAACTTCGGCGCACGCGGGCCGGACGGCGTCTTGAGCACGATGTGCTCGGCCAGCTTGCGCGGTACCGGTGCGGTGAAGGTGACGACCAGCGGCCGCAGCGGCGTGCATGGGGCTTCGGCACGTTCGCGCTCGCAGGTGAAGCCCGCGGCAAACGGTTCGCGTACCTGATAGTCGAAACGGCGCGGCGCGGTAGTGGCCAGCCCGGACGGGGTGGAGATGCCGGCATCGAGCACGAGCTGCATGCGCGCGCCAGCGGGCAGACGCTGCTGGCAGGCCAGCAGGTGCACGGCTTCGGGGTTTTGCTTGACGATGTCGTTCCAGCGCACCGCTTCGATGACGCCATCCCGCTCCTTGCCCGTCAGCAGCCTGACCGGGATCCGCTCGCCGAGGCCTTCGGCCTGGCACCACGCATGTTCACGAATCGATCCCGCCGTTGCCGCGCCGTTGAAGCGCAGCACGAACACCTGGTCTTCCTCGATCTGTCCACCCGACGGGCGCGCCGAGATCACGAATGGGCCGCCGGTCTCGAACCTGTATTCCGGTTTGCCGGCGTAGGTCTTGCCAGCCACACTCTTGAGGCCTGCCGACATCCGCACCGAGCATCGCACGCCCGGGGGCAGGTCACGCTCGAAGTCGTAGACCCAGTTGGTAGCGTTGACCCATCGCCCGCTGCCGCCAACGCTGCCACCGGTACAGGACACAGCCGCTGGCGGTGCAGCCTTGAGATCGCCCATCGGCACCATCGCCTCGTCGAAGCGGATCGCCACCTGCCGTACCTGCGGGACCACCCCTTCGGGTGAAAAGCGCGTGATCTGCGCGGCCGACGCCATCGGCGCCCACAGCACTGCCCCCAGCACAAGACCTGCGGCGGCGGTTCCAACCGCCGTGACGATCTTCGACATCATCTTGCCCTTTCCGGATTTGCCACCGGGCGAGGGTGACATGCGCGGATGGCAAGCGCAAGCCTCTGCACATTTTGTTCAGATCGCGTGACCGTTTCAGCGCAAATGTGAAAGTGGCAGCGGTCCTTCGCGTTTGAGCGCGGTCAGCACAATGTTCGACCGGATGCTCTCCACACCGGGTACGCGCATCAGGCGTTTCATCGTGAATTCGGCCAGCGTGGGCAGATCCGCCACCACTACGCGGATCAGGTAATCGGCCTCGCCCGCCACCGAGTAACACTCCTGCACTTCCTCCAGCAGCAGGATTTCCTCGGCGAAGCGCTCGATGATCGTGTCGCCATGGTGCGCCAGCTTGACGCTGATGAAGACCAGCACCCCCAGGCCCAGGGCTTGTGGCGACAGGTTTACGCGATAGCCAGTGATCACCCCGTCGGCTTCGAGCCGCGCCAGACGCCGGCCGACCTGGCTCGGCGACAGGTGCACGCGCTCGGCCAGTTGCTGATGGGTGGATCTGCCATCGGCTTGCAGCGCCGCCAGCAAGGCCAGGTCGAAGGGGTCCAGGTCGGCGTGGTTCATGGTTCGCATCAATCCCGCACTGAATGTTAAATATGCGCAGATTATATGCATTAAGAACCGGAATATGGCCAATTTTGCGGCCTGAATGCAGCATCCGATCGCTAGACTATGCAGAAATTCCGCATACAGGAGACATAGATGATCGCCACGGCCGCCCCGCAGGAAATCGACACCGCCTTTGCCGGCACGATGACCGCCAAGCTCAAGGAACAGTTCGACGAGGGCCTGCTATCGGGCCAGGAACTGCGCCCGGACTTCACCATCGCCCAGCCGGTGCACCGCTATACGGATACCGACCATGCGATCTGGCGCAAGCTGTACGACCGCCAGGCTTCGATGCTCCAGGGCCGCGTGTGCGACGAATTTCTCCAGGGACTGGCCACGCTGGGCATGGAACGCAACCGCGTGCCCGAATTCGACCAGCTCAACGAAACGCTGATGCGCGCCACCGGCTGGCAGGTCGTGGCCGTGCCGGGCCTGGTGCCGGACGAGGTGTTCTTCGACCACCTGGCCAACCGCCGCTTCCCGGCAAGCTGGTGGATGCGCAAGCCGGAGCAGCTTGATTACCTGCAGGAACCGGACTGCTTCCACGACGTGTTCGGCCACGTGCCGCTGCTGATCAACCCGATCTTCGCCGACTACATGGAGGCGTACGGCAAGGGCGGCCTCAAGGCGGCCAAGCTCGGCGCGCTCGACATGCTGGCGCGCCTGTACTGGTACACCGTGGAATTTGGGCTGATCCGCACGCCCGCGGGCCTGCGCATCTTCGGCGCCGGCATCCTGTCCAGCCAGGGCGAGTCGATCTACAGCCTGGATTCGGCCAGCCCGAACCGGATCGGTTTCGACCTGCACCGGATCATGCGCACGCGCTACCGCATCGACACGTTCCAGAAGACCTACTTCGTGATCGACAGCTTTGAACAGCTGTTCGACGCCACCCGCCCCGATTTCACCGCGCTGTACCCGGAACTGCGCACCCTGCCGACGCTGGGCGCCGGCGATATTGTCGAGGGCGATCGCGTGATCAACGTTGGCACCCGCGAAGGCTGGGCCGACAGCGAGGACATCTGAGCGGCGCGCATCCCGCCAGCCGCTTTGTGAAACAATGCCGGCAAGCCCGGCCGCTCGCGGCCCGGGCGGGCCGGCCTTCGTCTTACCCTACTCTTCAGATCGAGCCCCCATCATGACTCCTCTCTCCCAAGAGGCCCGCGCGAGCCTGCTCGCCGGCCTGCCTGGCTGGACCCCGGTCCAGGACCGTGACGCCATCCAGAAATCGTTCCGTTTCGCCGATTTCAACGCGGCGTTCGGCTTCATGACGCGCGTCGCGCTGCAAGCCGACAAGGTGGACCATCACCCCGAGTGGTTCAACGTGTACAACCGCGTGGACATCACACTGTCCACCCACGATGCCAACGGGCTGACCCAGCGCGACATCGACCTGGCCACGTTCATCGAGAAAGCCGCCGCCGGTCTGGCGCGCTAACACGCCAGGGAAGGCGCTGTAGGGCAACTGAAAGGCAGACAACGGGGCGTCCCTGTACAATCAGCGGCATCCCTCCTACGAGTCTCGTTGTCTTGCTCCCATGCGTATCCTGCTGATCGAGGACGACCGTCAAATCGCCAGCGGCGTGGAGGCCGGTTTGTCCCGCGCCGGCCATCAGGTACGCGTGGTGCACGACGGTGTCTACGCCACCGACCATCTGCTGCGCGAGCAGCACGATCTCGTCATCCTCGACCTGGGCCTGCCCGGCATCGACGGCATGACGCTGCTGGCCCGCTACCGCGCCCGTAACCGCACCACCCCCGTCATCATCCTGACCGCCCGGGATGAACTCGAGGACAAGCTTTCCGGCCTGAACGCCGGCGCCGACGACTATCTGGTCAAGCCCTTCGCACTGCCCGAGCTGGAAGCACGCGTGCGTGTGCTGCTGCGCCGCAGCCAGCACGGCGAGGCCGCGCCGGAGCGCGATGTGCGCCTGGGCAGGCTCCGCCTGTCCGGCAACGACCGCCGCATGTTCGTCGATGGCCGCCCGCTGGAACTGTCGCCCCGCGAATTCGCCGTGCTCGAACTGCTGCTGCAGCGGCAGGGCCGCGTGGTCAGCAAGGCACAATTGCAGGACCATCTGGCCACGTTCGCGCACCCGGCCGGTGAAGGCGGCGACACCGTGGGCGACACCGCCATCGAGGTCTACGTGCACCGCGTCCGCAAGAAGCTCGAAGATGGCGACGTCGAGATCGTCACCGTGCGCGGCTTCGGATACCTGCTCCAGATTCGTGCCGGCCACTGAGGGAAGCAAATTCCCCGGGATGCCCTGAATCGCCATGTGGCCGCGCTCGTCTTCCTCCTCGGCGCAAGCCGGTGACACGCCCGCAACGACCGCGACCGGCAAACGCCTGCGCGGCGGCGGCAATCCCAAACCGACGTCGAACCCGAGCCTGCGCGTTCACCTGCTGCGCGCGCTGGCCACGCCGCTGTTCGCCCTCGTTCTGACCAGCGGTTCGCTGTCGTACTGGCTGGCGGCCCACTACACCACTCAGGTATTCGACCGCGCGCTGTATGGCGTGGCGAACAACATCGCCCAGCAGATCCGCATCGCCGGCCCACGCCTGGAGCAGGACATCCCGATGATCGCCCAGACCCTGGTGGAAGCCGAAGGCTCCGACCGGATCTACTGGCGCATCCACGGGCCCGACGGGCTGATCGGTGGGATGGATACCTGGCTCGGCTACGGCACGGGCCAGACCACGCTGCATGACGCCCGGCTGTTCTATGCCTGGTTCAGCGGTCGGCAGGTGCGCGCGGTACGGCTGCCGGTCAACCTGCCGCCGCCCAGCCCCGATGAAGCGGGTACAGGCGGTGAGACCAGCACGATGCGCGGGCCGATCGTCATCGAAGTGGCCGAACTCCTCGACCGGCGGGAAACTGCAGCCAACGAGATCCTGCTGTCGGTGTCGGTGCCGCTGATCCTGCTGCTGTTGGTAGGTAGCCTGATCCTGTCGCACGTGCTCAAGGAAGAGCTCGTGCCGCTGCAGATCCTGACCGACAGGCTCAACCGCCAGACCGCGCGCTCGCTGGCGGCGCTGGACGAATCCCAGATGCCCGCCGAAGTCGAACCGCTGATTCGCGCGCTGAACGCGTTGCTCTCCCGGCTGCGCGACGCGCTCGACGCCCAGCGCAAGTTCATCGCCGATGCCGCCCACCAGCTCCGCACCCCGCTGACCGCCGTCAAGCTCCATGCCGACCGCGCGGTGGATGCTGATTCGCTCGAAGTGGCCCGCCAGGCCCTGCGGGAGGTACAGACCGCTGCGGATCGCGCCGTGCGCCTGTCTAACCAGTTGCTGTCGCTGGCCCGCGCCGAACCAGGGTTGTCGCTCGAACGGCTGGGACCGGTCGAGCATTTCGATCTGGCCGAGATGGCCTTCGAGATCGGTGCCGAATGGGTGCCGCAGGCGCTGGCAAGGCGTGTGGATCTTGGATTCGAGGTGCTGCCCGGCCCCACCTTCACCGGCGGCGCGCCGGCCGTGGTGCGTGGCAACCGTCTGCTGATGCGCGAGGCGCTGTCGAACCTGATCGACAACGCGGTGAAGTATGTGCCTGCCGGCGGGCGGATCACGGTGCGCGCCGGCGGCGAGACTTTGGGTCATCGCGGCATGGCCGTGGTGATGATCGAAGACAACGGGCCCGGCATTCCTGCGACACGCCGCGAGGAAGTGTTCAAGCGCTTCTTCCGTGGCGATCACACGCCGGGCGCGCAGCCGGCCCAGGCCGCGCCGAGCGGCGCTGGCCTTGGGCTGGCCATCGTGCATGAAATCGTGACCCTGCACCAGGGCACGATCCGCATCGAGGATGTGCCGGCGCCTGCCGGGTCGCGGGCGGCACTGGCAGTCGGATCCGAAAAGATCGATGAGGAGAGCGGCGAGGCAATGGGCGAGCAGCCGGAGCGCCCGCCGACCATGCGTTTCGTGATCCGGATTCCGTGCGAAGCCCCCGGCACCGCAGCCTGATGTGTCACGCGGGGCCCTTGCGCCCCGATTGCCTTACTTCTTGTCCTTCGGCGCCAGCATCGTGCCACGGCACTTGGGGCTGCCGCAGCGGCACTCGTATTCCTGCTTGAGCTTCTTTGTGTAGCGCGCGTCGATCACCAGACCGTAGTCGTAGAACAGTTCCTCGCCCGGCTCGATATCGCGCAGTGCGTGGATGAACACGCGCCCCTTCTTCTCGCGCGCCTCGCAGTTCGGATCGCAGGCGTGATTGATCCAGCGCGCGCGGTTTCCGCCGAACTTGGCGTCGATCACGTCGCCGTCGTCCAGACTGAAATAGAAAGTGTGATTCGGGTCGTTCGGATCGTGCGGATGGCGCTTGAGCGCTTCCTTCCAGGAGATGTGCTCGCCCTTGTACTCGATCACGCGCTCACCCTCGGCGATTTGGCCGATCGCGTAGACGCCCTTGCCATGCACGCCCGACTGGCGCACCTCGATGCGATCACTGGCGGTCTTCTTCTTTCCCGCCTTCTTCTCTTTATCTTTGGTGTCCGTGCCCTTGTCCGACATGTGCTGATTCCCGTGGCGATGGCGGCCGGCCCAGTCCGGCGCGAACCGGATGATACCCGTGCTGCCCACTCAGGTATACGCACGACGGACGTATACCTCACCGCCGCCAATGTGGATAACCAAGGCTATTTCTGTGGATAAGCGCGCGCGTTTGGTGTGGGTTTACTGGGGCTGACATGGGGACGGCGCAGGAACAAGTCGACACGTATACGCGCACTGCCTCATGCGAATGGCTGAGTCATCCACGCCGCCCAGCCGTTCATCCCTGTGGTTTTGGTATACGTAAACGCTTGATTCACTTGACGTATACGCGGTTATCCACAGAAACGGGCGCCGTTTACCTACTACTACTATCTGTATACATGAAAAGAAGATGTAAACCATACGCATGAGACGCGCCGTCGAGGCGTATACCTCTGGGCATCGCAACCCATCGACTCGAATCCGGAATTCAGAAGGCCGATCAAAAAACAGGCAGGGGTGCCCAGCAAGCGCCTGAGCCTCTACCCGCTCCGCTGCACCTCCCAGGCAACGTATACGCCCCAGGAGGCGCTCACAGGGCCGTATACGTCCCTGACAGCCTCCAGGAGGGGCCAGGAGCCTCTGTGGCCGTATTCGCCGTATACGCACTCACAGGGCTTCCAGAACGTCTCCAATCCCCGCCATCCCTTTGCTGACGCGGCCGTGCAAACGTAACCGGTAACAATCTTGTTTCCGGTGCACTTTGCCCGACACGGTATGATGTGGCCCGCGGCGTCTTTGCCAGAGCGGCTTCCAGGGTGAAGTCTCCGGGCTGGACGCTGGTGTTTTTTCAACTCGATACGGAGTGAAGCATGACGAAAACTGAACTGATCGACGCAATTGCAGCAGGCGTGGACGGTCTGACCAAGGCGAAGGCCGAGCAAGCCCTTAACGTGACCCTGGGCGCCATCATGGACGCCGTGGCCAAGGGTGAGACCCTGAGCCTGATCGGCTTCGGCACCTTCAGCAAGGGCGAACGTGGTGAGCGCATGGCGCGTAACCCGCGTACCGGTGAAGAGATCAAGGTGGAAGCTGCAAAGACCGTGAAGTTCAAGGCCGGTCAGAAGTTCAAGGACGCAGTCAACCAGTAATGCCTGCGGGCGTCTCCAGCCCGTATCGCATGACCCCGCCGTGCCGCCGCCAGACGCCAGAACTGGCGCAGGTGCGCGCCAGGCGGGGGACGTTATCCACAAAGGATTTCCTGCGACGCCGCGGGTAGAATCTCACAGTCGGCATCGCCACTTTCGTGATGGCCGATAATCCCTGAATAATGCCATCCAGCCTTGTCTGATCAAGGCATTGCGGGATGTCGCGACGCATGGACCCGACATGCTGCCCCGCTTGCTGCCGCGCAGATTTCCACAGCGTTATTCACAGCGCTTTCCACATAAGGCTCCACAGTCTTCTCCACAGGCGCTGGCGCAGAGACTGACGGCGGCAATTGCCCTTGCCGTGCTTTGCGGCTGTACCACGACGCCCCCGAGAACGGCTCGCCCGCAGGCCGTGCCGTTCCCCGACTATCAACAGGTGACCACGCCGCCTGGCGCTACGCCGCGCGAGCGCATTGTCGATATCGCCATGCAGGAATGGCGCAAATGGGGGCAGCAGGTCGTGCATATCGGGCGCGACGATAGCGCCTGCGTCACACAGAGTCCGCTGCCCGCTCCGATGACTGCCGGACCTGAAAAGGCATCGGACGGCGGTGACGTCAGCAGCCAGGCGTCTGCGGATACCGAAAATGACGAGAACGGCCGGGAAGCGGACTGCGTGCGCTTTCCCGATGGCACCGGTATGGAAGCCACGCCCCGGGGCTGCCGGATGGCACAGGGGTACTGGGGCATCGTCGGTGAGGCGCCGGATTGCCGTCAGATCACCCAGGGCGCCTGGGCGTGGTCGGCCGTGTTCATTTCGTGGGTGATGCGCAAGGCGGGACTCGACAATGACCAGTTCCTGACCGGCCAGTCACATTCGATGTATGTGGTGGACGCACGCGATGGCATCCTGCCCCGCCCTGCCTTCCATATCGAGCCGATGCCGGCAGTACCGAGACCAGGCGACGTCGTTTGCGCCGCCCGCGGGCGCGACAAGTACATCTCCAACGTGGCCGAGATCGGTTTCGGCACCACGCCGATGCATTGCGACATCGTGGTCGAAGTGGATCCCGCCGCGCGCGTGGTCAAGGCGATTGGCGGCAACGTCCAGCAGTCGGTGTCGATGGACGTGATCGACATGAACGATGCTGGCCAGCTCGACGGCTTCACGAACTCGCACATGCCGTGGCTGCTCCTGATGCGCAACAACCTGCAGTAGTGATCTTCAATAACTCAGATGGATGGGTGCCGATGAATTTAATTATCGATCATTCGTTCTGGAAATAGTTATACGGCTAATGCTTGCGATCTATTAGCCCGTATGGCTTTTATTTATAAATGTGATGGATGTGTTTTGCTGCTGATTACGTGATCTCATTTCTTGTGGGAATAGTTTGAGGCCTGCCATTCAGGCCTGCCATTCGATACCGGCAGTTCGTTCACTACATCCCGGCGCGGCATTGACGGGGTTTGCTCCCGCGCGGAACACTGCGCGGTCGCAGTTCCCCCACGATTCAGCCCGCGCCATGCCAGACACCACCCCCACGATGCGTACCCCGACGACCGCCCGCCGGCTCGTTGCCGAAGGACTGGGTACGGCCTTGCTGATTGCGATCGTAGTGGGGTCCGGCATTCGTGCCGAGCGGCTTGCCGCTGGAGATACCGCGCTCGCCCTGCTCTGCAACGCCCTGGCCACTGGTGCCGGGCTCGTAGCGCTGCTGGTGTCGCTTGGCCCCGTGTCAGGCGGTCATTTCAATCCGGTGGTCACTCTGTCGAACCTGATCCAGGGCAATCTGTCGCCGCGCGAAGCGCTTGGTTATGTGCTGGCGCAGTTGTCCGGCGCGGTGTTCGGCGTGATGGCCGCGCACGCCATGTTCGGTCTGCCGCTGCTGGCCGCGGCCACGCAGGCGCGCACCGGTCCGCCCATGTGGTGGAGCGAATTCCTGGCGACGTTCGGGCTGATCGGTCTGGGTCTGGCCACCAGCCGCCATCGGCCGGGACTCGTGCCATTTGTCGTGGCGGGCTATATCACGGCGGGATACTGGTTCACATCGTCCACGTCATTCGCCAATCCGGCGCTGACAATCGCCTGCGCGCTGACCGACACCTTCACAGGTATTCGTGCGATTGATGCTTCGATGTTTATTCTGGCGCAGATATTTGGTTCCGCGAATGCTGCGTTGCTGTTCCAGTGGCTCTGCCCTGCCCCCATGGCAGCGGCCTCAAGCCCGCCAGCCCAACGCTGGCAAGGCCGCACGGAGCTTACCAGCGCCGATTGAGCTGAACGCCGAAGATCGAGCCGGATGTCTGGGATGCCCAGGCATCGGCTGGCGAGGCGAAGGTGATGCCATCCACATCATTGGCACGGCTGTAGGTATAGAACGCACGCAGGTTGGCGTTGCCGGCCGATTTGCCGAGCGTCAGTGTCGGCGCCACGGTGAACGCCGTGCGCTGACCGCCAACGCCAAACCCAGACGAGATCTGGTCGTGCGCGACCTCGAACGTCAGCCGGAACTGGTCGTTGGCAACGAACGCCGGTCGGACGCGCGTGGCGGCCCATTGCAGCGTGCCGATGCCCGAATGATCGAGCTGCAGGCTGGACTCCACCGAACCCGCCAGGCCTGTCCGGCTCTTCCATTCCACCGAATCCGATACCCGAACGCGTGACAGATCGTTGCCCATGCCCGAATAGCCGGTCATGGCCACGCGCGATCCCTGTCCATACTGCAGGCCAAGCCGGTTGGTGCCATAGAGCACGCCCTTCTGCTCGTGCATGGCCGATGCCCACCATGCGCCGCCCGAGTTCTCGATTTCCTGCATGGCTTCCACGCGGGTGAAGCCTACCTGGACCGAACCCTTGTCATTGGTGCCGATCGGCGCCGATCGGACTGTGTGATAGCTGGGCAGCTTGGCGCCATTTAGTTCGTTACGTGCAGTGTATTGATAACTCAGCCCGAAATCGCCCACTTTGGCGTTGTCGACGCCGAAACGCATCGATGGCGAACTCGGCGGCAGCAGGCCCGACGACATCAGGAATGGATTGCTGTCGCGGCGGCCAGCCCAGACGCTGGCTTCCTGCAGCATGGGTGTTCCCGAGAGGCCGCTGACGGAGGTATAGAAGTTCTGCACCAGCGCGTAAGGGTCCACCGCCGCGGCATTGCCGTTGACCGATGTCGTATCGGTGCCCTTGGCCTGCGCGACGAGCTGGACCTGCGTGCCGCCTCCCATATCCATCAGAGACTCGCGAATCTTGACCTCGCCCGAGCTGGTGCAGGCAAGCCCCCTGCCAAAGCCGGCCGAAGGCGTGCCACCGCCGGCGCAGGCGTGTTGCAGGCCTGACCGGTCCTCTACGGCCGCACGGCCGCTATAGCCGAGTTGCCAAACGGAATCCCCGGCCAGATTGTCTGCCGGCAATTGCGAGCGCAGGACCGGCGGCACGTCGGAAGGGGTTGGCGCGGATGCGGGGTCGCCGGTCCCTTCGCCTTGCGGCGCAGCGGCCTGCGCGGGGAACTCTCCCAGGCGGCGCGGGAACAGGACGAGTGGCGGAGGTGGTGGCGGCGGCGGCGCCAGCGAGTCGGGCGGGCCGACGAAATCCGGATCGACGGCATTTGTCGCTTCGACGGGCTTCGAGCTATCCGGGGGCGTTGCTGCTTCCGGGGAAGTTGTCGCGTTAACGGGCGGCGAGGCCTCGGGCGGACTGGCCGCCTCGGCGGGCTTGGCAGCTGCATCCGTCGGCGCAGACGACAGAATCAGGTCGCCAAGCGGATCGGCCGAGACTGCTGGTGCGGCAACTGGTTCAGGAACTGCCGCCGCAGGCTCCAGGGACGCCATCACCGAGGCCTTGGGCGACACCGTGCTCTCCGCGATGAACGGTGGCGGGGCGACGGAACTGCCGGTATGCGCGCACGCACCCAGTCCCCACGCGGCCAGTACGGCAAACGTGAGGCGACGACGGGCAAGCAGACGATGGGGGCGCAAAGCAGATAGCAGCATGACAACGGCGAAACCGGCTTGGCACGAACACCGGAACAAGGGCTCAGGTTTTATCAGGTGAACTGTTGGACTACAAGGCGGGTTACAAAATCCGCCGAAATGCTCGACTTCCCACATTGCGAAAGGCCGCGGGCCGGTCCGGCCATGCCCTGCGCACCGTTTCCGAACATGCCGGTTATCCGTTGCAGAAGTGCGAATTCCTAGCGAAAACCCCCATTCTGATGGGGCTCCGTGCCCAAAACGCCACCGCTATAATCGACCGGCCTGTCTTTCCGACAACACATCCGGATTCCCGACAGTTCTGCATACATACATATCAATAACGAGGAGATGTCCATGGAACGTCGTTCCTTCCTGTTGAAAGCGTCCGCCGTGGCCGCCACCGGAGCGCTCGCCGCTTGCGGCAAGGAAGAAAAGCCCGCCGCGCCGGCAGCATCGGCCAGCGCCCCAGCCGCCCCTGCTGTCATCGGCAGCAACCCGGCAGTGGAATGGCGGATGGCGTCGAGCTTTCCGAAGTCGCTGGACACTATCTATGGCGGTGGCGAACTGCTGGCGCAACGTGTGAAGGAACTGACGGACGGCAAGTTCAATATCAAGGTATTTGCCGCAGGTGAAATCGTGCCGGGCCTGCAGGTGCTGGACGCCGTGCAGAACCAGACCGTGCAGATCGGCCATACCGCCGGCTATTACTACTTCGGCAAGAACCCGACGCTGTGCTTCGACACGACGATTCCGTTCGGCCTGACCGCGCGCCAGCAGAACGCCTGGATGCTGCAGGGTAACGGCATGAAACTGATGCGCGAGTTCTTTAAGGAATACAACGTCGTCAACTTCCTCGGCGGCAACACCAATGCGCAGATGGGTGGCTGGTTCCGCAAGGAAATCAAGAGCGTGGCGGATCTGCAGGGTTTGAAGTACCGCATCGCCGGGTTTGCTGGCGTGGTGCTGTCGCGCCTGGGCGTGGTGCCGCAGCAGATCGCCGGTGGCGATATCTACCCGGCGCTGGAAAAGGGCACGATCGACGCAGCCGAATGGGTGGGCCCGTACGACGACGAGAAGCTCGGCTTCTACAAGGTGGCGCCGTACTACTACTACCCGGGATGGTGGGAAGGCAGCGCTCAGCTCTCGTTCTATGCGTCGGCACCCGAGTTCGAGAAGCTGCCCGCGCTGTACAAGCGCGCGCTGGAAACGGCCACCATCGAGGCCCACACGAACATGATGGCGAAGTACGACACCGTGAACCCGCAGGCGCTGGCCCGTCTGCTGGAAAACGGCGTGAAGCTGCGTCCGTTCTCGAAGGAAATCATGGAAGCCTGCTTCAAGGCCACCCAGGAAGCCTACGCGGACGAAAGCGCCAAGAACCCGTCGTTCAAGAAGATCTTCGACGACTGGCGCGTGTTCCGTAACAACGAAGCCGCGTGGTTCAACGTGGCCGAGCAGGCATTCTCGCAGTTCAGCTTCGCCCGCAAGCTGTAAGCCACAAACGCCCCTCTCCCGCGCGGAGAGGGGCGAGTGGAGAGGGCCGGCACTTTATCCGCTTGCCACGCCCGAAAGGCGCTCACACGCGCTTTCTCCCGCCCCGGTAGAATCCGCCCACAACCGGACATCTACCCGGGACATTTCCCCATGCAACTCGGCATCTTCTACGCGCTGCTCGCGTACATCATCTGGGGCCTGCTGCCCCTCTACATCAAATCCCTGCACGGCGTTGCGCCGCTGGAAATCCTGCTGCATCGCATGGTGTGGTCGCTCGTGTTTCTCGGGGCGATCCTGCTGTGGCGCCGGCATTTCGGCTGGCTTCGCGAGGTGGCGGCCAACCCACGCCTGGTGCTCAATTTCGGAGCCAGCGCGGCCCTGCTCTGCTGCAACTGGTTCCTTTATATCTGGGCCGTTTCCGCCGATCGGGTGGTCGACGCCAGCCTGGGCTACTTCATCAATCCCCTGTTCAGCGTGCTGCTTGGCGTGTTGCTGCTGCACGAGCGGCTGCGCCCCGTGCAATGGCTATCGATCGCGATTGCCGCGGCCGGGGTGATCTGGCTCACGGTGACGGCTGGGCAGTTGCCGTGGATCGCGCTCGGTTTGGCGGCATCGTTCGGCGGCTATGGACTGTTGCGCAAGACCGGTGCCCTGGGGGCGCTGGAAGGGTTGTCACTGGAAACACTACTGCTGTTTCCGTTTGCCGCCGCCGCGCTCGCCTTTCTGTTTCTGACGGGTCAGGACACCACGCGCGCCGCAGCACCGGGTACGCAGGTGCTGCTGGTGATGGCGGGTCCGATTACCGCCGTGCCGCTGCTGTTCTTCGCGGCAGGCGCACGGCGCATTCCGCTGTCGCTGCTCGGGCTGCTGCAGTACGCCGGCCCGACACTGCAACTGGCGCTCGGCATCTGGCTGTACCACGAGCCGTTTCCGCCGCAAAAGCAGATTGGCTATGCGCTGATCTGGGTATCTCTGGCTATCTACGCTGCTGAAGGCCTGCTTGTCAGCAAACTGCTGCAGCGGAAAATTATTAGCGTTAAGAATGAAGTCAGCGAAAGCACATAAAGATCAATCTATTAAGTAAATAATTTGCGGGAGAGCCAGCTGACAGGCCCTCCGCAAAATCCGGGCGCGGCACTATACTGTACGTTTATACAGTACACGATTTTCCCCTTCGTCCATGTCCTCATCCGCACGGCGCATCGCCCATCTCGACATGGATGCCTTCTATGCGTCCGTCGAACTGTTGCGCTACCCGGATCTGCGCGGCCAGGCCGTCGTGATCGGGGGCGGTCGCAACGCCGTGCCCGAGGACCTGCCCGACGGCACGCGCCGTTATGCGCGTCTGCGCGATTACGCCGGACGCGGCGTCGTGACCACGTCCACCTACGAGGCCCGCGCGCTTGGCGTGTTTTCCGCCATGGGGATGATGAAGGCCGCCAAGCTGGCACCCGACGCGATCCTGTTGCCGACGGACTTCGACGCCTACCGGCGTTACTCCGGGTTGTTCAAGGCTGCAGTCAGATCATTCACCGAACAAATAGAAGACCGGGGAATCGACGAGATATATATCGATCTGACTGATATTGATGGTGAGGCACGCGATGTGGCGGCCCGTATCAAGGCCGCCGTGAACGCCGCCACCGGGCTGACCTGTTCGATCTGCGTGGCGCCAAACAAGCTGTTGGCCAAGATCGGTTCCGAACTCGACAAGCCAGACGGCCTGACGATCCTGACGCCGGCCGATATCCCGACACGAATCTGGCCGCTGGCAGCCCGCAAGGTCAATGGCATCGGCCCCAAGGCGGCGGAGAAGCTGGCGGCTATCGGCATCGAGACCGTGGGGCAACTGGCGGAGGCCGACATCGCGCTGCTGCAGGCCCATTTCGGCCGCAATTACGCAAGCTGGCTGGCCGAAGTGGCGAATGGGCGCGACGAGCGGCAGGTCGTGGTCAGCTCCGAACCCAAGTCGATGAGCCGCGAAACCACGTTCGAGCGTGATCTGCATCCGCGCGGCGATCGTCCGGTACTGTCCGAGCAATTCACCCGGCTTTGCATGCGCGTGGCCGAAGATCTGCGGCGCAAGGGCTACGTGGGGCGCACCGTCGGCATCAAGCTGCGTTTCGACGACTTCCACACCGTTACGCGCGACCTGACGCTGACCGCCCACACCGCGGACGGCGCGACGATCCGGCATGGCGCCACCGAGTGCCTCAAGCGTATCCCGCTGGAACGACGCATCCGGCTGCTCGGCGTACGCGTCAGCGCGCTGATCCCGGCCGCCGATCAGGGCGATGACCCCGCGCCGGTCCAGGAGGAATTGCGCTTCGATGCCGAGCCGGATTCCCCGGTTTTCCGTTGAAGCGGGCTTGAATCCCCTGTGTCATACGGGCCTATCTATGTCCCGGTAGAATCGGCGGCCATGACATCCGCCACCGCCCAACGCGCCGACGCCCCTGCCGCCTGGATCACTCCCCTCCTGGCCACCGCGTGCGGCATGATCGTCGCCAACCTCTACTACGCCCAGCCACTGGTTGGTCCGATCGCGCGGGCGCTCGAGCTTTCTCCCGAGATCGCCGGCCTGATCGTCACGCTGATCCAGATCGGCTATTGCGTGGGCCTGCTGCTGCTGGTGCCCTTGGGCGATATCGTCGAGAACCGCAAGCTTGTACTGGCGCTGATCGCCGGCTGTGCGGTGGCATTGGTCGCGGCAGCGCTGGCTACGCACGCGAGCGTCTTCCTGATCGCTGGCTGCGCGATAGGCCTGTGCTCGGTGGCTGTGCAGGTACTGGTGCCGTTCGCGGCACACCTCGCGCCCGAACATGCGCGCGGCCGGGCCGTCGGCAACGTGACCAGCGGCCTGCTGATGGGCATCATGCTGGCGCGCCCGGTATCGAGCCTGGTGGCGGACCTGTTCGGCTGGCATACGATCTTCGCCGCGTCGGCCGTGGCCATGGTGCTGCTTGGCGTGGTGCTGTCGCGCAAGCTGCCGCAGCGCCAGCCGGCGCCCGGCGTGAACTATGTCGAGATGCTTGGTTCGATGGGGCACCTGTTGCGCACGCAGCCGGTGCTGCGGCGGCGCGCGATGTATCAGGCGAGCATGTTCGGCGTATTCAGCCTGTTCTGGACCACCACGCCGCTGTACCTGGCCGGGCCCGCTTTCCATATGTCCCAGACCGGCATCGCCGTGTTCGCGCTCGTGGGCGTGGCCGGCGCGATTGCCGCGCCGATGGCCGGCCGCTATGCCGATCGTGGCCACAGCCGCCAGATGACTGCCATCGCACTGGCGCTGGGCGCAGGCTCCTTCCTGCTGAGCCGCATCGGCGTCGAAGGTTCGCTCATGTCACTGGCGGCCTTGACCGTCGCGGCCGTCGTGCTCGACTTTGCCGTGTCGGCCAACCTGGTGATCGGGCAGCGCGCGATCTTCTCTTTGTCCGCGGAACATCGCAGCCGCCTGAATGGGCTCTACATGGCCATCTTCTTCGTTGGCGGTGCGATCGGCTCGTCGGTTGGCGCATGGGCCTATGCGCGTGCCGGCTGGCCGCTGGCGAGCTGGATCGGCTTCGCCTTGCCGGCCATCGCCCTGCTCTATTTCCGAACCGAGCCTGCAAGCACCTGACAGCGGTTGAATCAGGCGCAAGACGTTCGTCTCCCGTGCACCAGACGTCGTCGTGTGCTCTACACTGTGCCAGCATATCGGTACCATCATTCCTGAATCCGTCGTCGCAGTACCCGCAAGATGCGGGCTTGCCGGAGACGTCCAATGGCATGGCACAAACTGCTTCCGCGGCCGCGCTGGCTGCCGCGCGCGGCACTGATATATCCGCAGCGCGTGGTGGTGGTGGGATTTGGCCTGGCGATGCTGCTGATGCTTGTCGTGGCGATGCGCGACCTTTACCTGCTGCGCGAGCGCGTCCTGATCCTGCATCAACACGATCTGGTGCTGCGCGCACTTGGCGCGGAAGCGGTTATCAATGCGGAACGGTTCAAGTTATCGTTCGTGCGCGATTACGCGCAGCAGCTTCTCGAACTCCAGCAGGGTACGAAAGCGTCCACTGACGGCGATATCGAACGTGCCTATGCGGCACGCAATGAACCTGTCTGGGAATTGCAGGTACCACTTGGCGACGCGCCGATCGTGGGGGTGTCGCCCCAGATCCTGAAAGGACTGCAAGGTTTCGAACGCCGCGACGAGGACCTGCGGGCGGATCTGCTGGCCGCGCGTCAGCTCAGCCATGTGCTGGGTGTCAGCCAGCGCAGCGACCGTCCCGATGGCACGGTGACGTTCATCTCGAGCAACGGCTTTTACGTGACATATCCCGCGTTGCCACCGGACAGGGCTCCTGCCCTGATCAAACGCTTCAGCGGGATCGACTATTACCGCAGCCTGCTTCCCGATCGCGACCCCAGCCACGAGATGCGCTGGGCACAGGTCTACACGCAGTTCGAAAGCACGCAGCTGCGCACGACACTGAGCGTGCCGGTCTACGTCGCGCAACGCTTCCGCGGCGTGGTGGCCGTGGACCTGGAGATTCGCCGTCTGCGTGACCTGATTGGCTTGCCGGAGATCCTGGGGTCTCATCGCTACCTGCTGGACCGTAATGGCAATGTAATCGTCTCGAGTCAGACCGGAGGCAAGACCAATTTGCGCTGGCCTGACGATTTCGCCGGGGACCTCCGCAATACACCCGTGTCGGACCTCATCTCGCAAGGCACGGGCATGCGGCACGTCAACGGCCAGTATGTGTACTTCCAGCGCGTGGGCAATGCCGGCAACTGGCTAATGGTGGACACGCTCGACGAATACGATGTCTATGCGACAGTGGCCCGGCGCCTCAGCTTGCCATTGCTGACGATCTGGTTCCTGCTGCCTGTGCTGATGTATGTCACGCTGCGTGTGGTGACGCTGCTGTTTGACCACTATCTGGCCGCCGGCAGGAAACTCCAGCAGATGGCTGAAACCGATCCCTTGACGCAACTGGCCAACCGGCGCCGCTTTAGCGAACAGTTCAAAAAGGAAACGGCCCGCCGGCAGCGCGATGGCACGCCGCTGGCCATGCTGATGCTCGACATTGACTACTTCAAGCGCGTGAACGACAAATGGGGCCACGCCAGCGGCGATTGCGTGCTCATGGCGATGGCGGACCTGATGCGCAAGCACTTGCGCGAGATTGACTTTCCCGCCCGCCTTGGCGGCGAGGAATTCGCGGTACTGCTCCCGGGCGCGTCGTCGGATGAAGCCGTGGCGGCGGCCGAGCGCCTGCGCCTGGCCGTGGAAGCCGCGTTCGTCGAGGCGGCACCCGACGCGCCGCAGCCCGACACGGGCGACGGACGCATCCGCTTCACCGTGTCTATTGGTGTTGCAGAAGCCGGGACCGACGGATGCCAGACACTCGACGCCATGCTGGCAGTGGCCGACCGCCGGCTCTATGTCGCCAAGGAAGCGGGGCGTAATCGGGTATGCGCGACGGATGCGCCGGTCGGAAGTGCGGCGGTGCCATCGATGCAGCGACAAGGCAACTCATGACCAGCTCCTTGCGCGGGGATACGGCAAGTGCGCCCCGCGCAAATCCATTGCGCATTTCAACTCAGCGCACGAGAAATGCGATGTCGTCGGCGGTGATGACCGACACCGGAATACCCTTGCGACGCTGAAACAGGATGTGTTGCTGAACGCGGCTACGTTGCTCGGCGAAGACTGCGGGTTCGATCGCCAGGCCGCTGCGCGCGTAGTGCTGCACCAGCAGCTTGTAGGCGCGATGGCGGATCTGGAGCGTCTCGTTGTCCGCCCGCAGGCGCTGCCATTCGTCGGGGCTCAGGTCAAGCGTGTGATTGAGTTCGTCGACCGTGCGGGAATGCAAATCGCGATAGAGATCGCGTTCGGCTTCCATGCGGTGCAGTTCGTCACGCAGCGCGGTGATCTTGCGCTGGAGCTTGAGCGACTGGCTGACGGCCGCCTGCATGCCCTTGGCCGCTTCCAGTGCCTGGTTGGCCGCCGCCATGGTGCTTTTCCACAGGCCGCGATCGCTTGCCGCGCCGAGTTCCGGCACCCAGCCGTCCGACGCCTTGATTATCGTATCCATCTTGACCCCAGTAACACCCATTGAAACTTCTGTTTTGTTGGCCGATTCGCATCGTCGTGCGTCGGTCCGGATCGTTCTTGTCATTGCTCCGTCCGTGCGGCAGGCAACTGAAATCCATCGTAGTGAGATGTATGTCGGCCGCCAAGTCAAAGATGTTTAGATCAGATTTCCCCCCAGCCGGCGATGCCGAAATGCGACAGCGGCAATGACCTGCGACGGCAGACAAAGCAAACAACACCACGTAAACCCCAACACATTTGCTGACGTTTTGACAGGCATTTGACAGTTTCGGCCATCTAGAATTCGGGCCATGATCGCCGATGTCCATGCCTTCGGCAGTCTGGCCAAATACATCGTGGCCGTTCTCTCAGTACAACCACAACATTCCAATAAAGACAGGAGACAGCATTGATGAATCGCTCGTTCGCCCGTTTCACGCACGCCTTCGTCGCCTCCGCGACGCTGGCCGCCGCCGTGGTGGCCGCTCCGGCCTACGCTGTGGACTCCCTCAAGGTCATGATCGGCGCCAACCCCGGCGGCGGTTTCGACCAGACCGGCCGCACCATCGGCGCGGCAATGGTGGCAGCTGGCGCGGCCAAGAGCGCCTCCTATGACAACAAGGGCGGCGCGGGCGGCACCATCGGCCTGACCCAGTTCGTCAACACCGACAAGGGCAACCCGAACGCGCTGATCGTGACCGGCGCCGTGATGGTCGGCGCGATCGAGACGAACCACCCGCCGGTGACCCTGAAGAACGCCACGCCGATCGCGCGCCTGTTCGCGGACACGATGGTGCTGACGGTGCCGGCCAGCTCGCCGATCAAGTCGATCAAGGACCTGACCACGCAGCTGAAGGCCAATCCGGGCAGCGTGAGCTGGGGCGGCGGTTCGAAGGGTTCGATCGACCACATCCTGGCTGGCCTGATCGCCAAGGAAGCTGGCGTGGACCCGAAGAAGATCAACTATGTGCCGTTCCAGGGCGGTGGTGAAGCCTCGGCATCGATCCTGGGCGGCCACGTGACCGTCGGTATCGCTGGCGTGTCCGAGTTCCTGCCGTTCATCAAGACCGGCAAGATGCGCGCGCTGGCCGTGACGTCGAAGGATCGCACCGCCGATATCCCGACGCTCAAGGAGCAAGGCATCAACGTCGAGATCTACAACTGGCGCGGTGTTTATGGCGCGCCTGGCATCTCGGCCGAACAGCGCAAGGCGATGATCGACGCCGTGGTCAAGGGCACCGAGAACCCGGTCTGGAAGGACGCGCTCCAGAAGAACGACTGGACGCCGTTCCTGCTGACCGGCGACGAGTTCGGCAAGTTCGTCGACGCGGAATCCGCCCGCCTGGGTGGCACGCTGCGCGAACTCGGCGTCGCCAAGTAAGACCGCTCCACAGGGGCCCGGCGCGCAAGCCGCGGTCCCCGACGACCAGCAAGCACGCGGAAGTTCGTTTCACCCTGTCGTTCCCGCCCGGCCGCCGACCGTCATGTCCGGCGGCGCGGAGAGCGGCACGGGGCCCGGTGCCGCCACCTGCGATGCACCAAAAACAAACCATATCGTCACCGGGCCCCGTGACCGTGCGGGTGGCAGGACCATCCGAGAGCCCCATCATGAAACCATCCCACGTCTCCATCGGCGTCGCCATCCTGGCGGTGTCCGCCTTCTTCTTTGCCGGATTGCCGGGTATTTCCGGCGATGAAGGCTATGCCGGCCTGTCGCCGCGCTTCGTCCCCACGCTGGTGGCCATCGGCCTGGCGGTGTGCGGCGCGCTGCTGACGTGGCAAGGCGTGCGCGGCGGCTTCCGCAACATGCCCGAAGAGGATGCCGAACTGCCGTCGGCGCCGCACAACTTCAAGGGCTTCCTGTGGGTGGCGTTGGGGCTGGTGGCCAACATGGCGCTGATCGGCACGCTGGGCTTTGTGTTTTCGTCGACGCTGATGATGGTGTGCGTCGCGCGTGGCTATGGCAGCCGCCGCATCGTGCGTGATGCGCTGATCGGCCTGCTCATCACGGTGCCGATGTGGGCGCTGTTCGAATTCTTGCTCGGCATCAACCTGCCGCTGCTGCCGGTAGCGGGCTTCTGAGCCCGCACCCCAACGGGAGGAACGAAACATGGATACCCTGAACCAGTTGATGCACGGCTTTGCCGTGGCCATCACGCCGCTTAACCTGATGTGGGCCCTGGTGGGCTGCTTCCTGGGCACCGCGATCGGCGTGCTGCCGGGCATCGGCCCGGCGCTGACCGTGGCAATGCTGCTGCCTCTGACCGCGAAGGTGGAACCGACCGCCGCGCTGATCATGTTCGCCGGCATCTACTACGGCGCGATGTACGGCGGCTCGACGACCTCGATCCTGATGAACACGCCGGGCGAGTCGTCGACAATGGTCACCGCGATGGAAGGCAACCTGATGGCCAAGAACGGCCGTGCCGGCCCGGCGCTGGCCACGGCCGCGATCGGTTCCTTCGTAGCGGGCACGATCGCCACGGTGCTGCTGTCGATGTTCGCGCCGGTGGCTGCCGACGTGGCGCTGCAGTTTGGCCCGGGCGAGTACTTCATGATCATGCTGCTGGCCTTCACGACCGTTTCGGCCGTGCTCGGTTCGTCGCTGCTGCGCGGCATGACCAGCCTGTTCCTGGGTCTTGGTATCGGCCTGATCGGCATGGATTCGCTGTCCGGCCAGACACGCTATTCGATGGACGTGCAGGAACTCTACGACGGTATCGACATTGTCGTGGTGGCCGTGGGCCTGTTCGCGGTGGGCGAGGCGCTGTTCAACGCCTTCTTCCCGCAGCCCGAAGGCACGTTCAACAAACTGAGCTCGGTCCACATGAACAAGTCGGACTGGAAGCGCTCGGTGCCGGCCTGGATTCGCGGCACGGTTATCGGCTTCCCGTTCGGCCTGATTCCGGCCGGCGGCGCGGAGATTCCGACGTTCCTGTCGTATGCCACTGAGAAGAAGCTGTCCGACCACAAGGACGAGTTCGGCCGCGTTGGCGCGATCGAAGGCGTGGCTGGCCCCGAGGCCGCCAACAACGCCGCGGTGACCGCCACGCTGGCCCCGCTGCTGACGCTGGGCATCCCGACTTCGAACACCACGGCAATCTTGCTGGCGGCGTTCCAGAACTACAACCTGCAACCGGGTCCGATGCTGTTCCAGACCTCGGGCGATCTGGTGTGGGGTCTGCTCGCTTCGCTGTATATCGGCAACGTGATGCTGCTGGTGCTGAACCTGCCGGCAATCGGCCTGTGGGTGCGCATGCTGCGCGTGCCGACGCCGCTGCTGTACGGTGGCATTCTGATCTTCGCAGGCCTGGGCGCGTACGGCATCCGCCAGTCGTGGTTCGATCTGCTGCTGCTGTTCGTGATCGGCCTGCTCGGCATGGCGATGCGCCGCTTCGATTTCCCGACCGCGCCAGTCATCGTCGGCCTGATTCTGGGGCCGATGGCCGAGAAGCAGCTTCGCAATGCGCTGTCGATCGGTCAGGGCGACTGGAGCCTGTTCATCAAGCAGCCGATCTCGGCAACCATCCTGGCCATGACCGTGGCGGTGGTGGTGCTCCCGCGTCTGCTGCGCTG
This sequence comes from Cupriavidus metallidurans CH34, assembly GCF_000196015.1. Classification (NCBI taxonomy): domain Bacteria; kingdom Pseudomonadati; phylum Pseudomonadota; class Betaproteobacteria; order Burkholderiales; family Burkholderiaceae; genus Cupriavidus; species Cupriavidus metallidurans. The sequence goes on from NC_007973.1 coordinate 3,851,839, forward strand.
GCACGCCAGCCGTACAACCGCGCGCGCGGAAGCGGACAACGCGGCATAAATCCCAGGTACCGCCCTTCGGGGCGGCCCGGCGGGTTTGGGCAGGGGGCTTCGGCCCCCTGTATCATTGGCGCAAACAACATCGTGCGCCGAGGAGACACGGATCGTGCCCGAATCCACTTTCACGCTAGCCGACATCGACGCCACGCTCGAACGCGTGCTGGCCCCCTGGGTGCGTGAGCTTGGCCTGCGTGCCGAAGCCGTCGATGCCGATGGCGTGACACTGCGTCTGCCTTTCAGCGAAAGCCTTCGCCACGCCGGCGGCGTGGTGTGCGGGCAGGTGCTGATGTCCGCGGCGGACACGGCGATGATCGTCGCCATCGCGAACGCCCTGGGCAATTTCCGCCCGATGACGACCGTCAGCCTCACCACCAACTTCATGCGTCCCGTGATCGACGGCGATGTGCTTGTGCGCGCCAACGTGTTGCGGCTCGGCAAGACCGTGGTGTTCGGCGAGATCGAACTCACTGGCAAGGACGGCAAGCTCGCCGTGCAGGCCACTACCACCTACGCGCTGCTTTGAACGCCGGCATGTCGACCTCCACTTCCCTCCCTTCGACAAGTGCGCAGCCGTTCGACCAGATCGTTTTCGCTGGTGGTGGCAACCGCTGCTGGTGGCAGGCCGGATGGTGGGACACCGTGGAGCCAGAGCTGAAACTGAGGCCGCGCGTGATCGCCGGCATCTCGGCGGGCGCGGCGACGGCGTGCATGGTCTACGCGAATGATTCGAAGCAGACCATGGCCTACTACCGCGAGGTGCTGGCCAACAATTCGCGCAATGCGTACTGGGGCAACCTGCTGCGGCGCGAACGCGTATTTCCGCACTACGGCATCTATCGCAACGCATTGCTTTCGCTGTTTGGCGACAGCCGTCTGGAGCGATTGCAGGAAGCGCCGGAGATTCGCATCGGCGTCGCGCATATCCCGCGCTGGAGCGGCCCGCGTCTGGCCGTAGCGGCCGGACTGCTCGCGTACAACATCGACAAGCACCTGCTCAAGACACTGCATCCGAGACTGGGCCGCAAGCTCGGCTTTCATCCGGAGTTCGTGCGCGCGCAGGATTGCCGGTCGCCCGAGGATCTGGCCGATCTGCTGCTGCAATCGGCATCGACGCCACCGTTCACGCCAGTACTTCGCCGGGATGGCCGCGCGGTGCTCGACGGCGGACTGGTCGACAACGTCCCCGTCGATGCGCTCGATGCCACGCCGGGCAATGTGCTGGTGCTGGTGACCAGGCTGTATCCACGCCCGCGCCGCTTCGTGCTCGAGGTGGACGGCCAGCGTCGCCTGTATCTGCAACCGTCGATGCGTGTGCCGATTTCGAGCTGGGACTACACCCGGCCCGAGGCGATGACGCATGCGTACGACCTGGGCTGCCGCGATGCGGAAACATTTCTGCGCGAGTGGCCCGAGATAAGAGAGGAACTGTTGCCGGCGTCTTGAGTGGTATGCGCCAGATTGGCGCCGGTCGATCGTGTGTGCAATGTGCAATGCGGCCAAGGGCTGCCAGGCAAGGAGGCATGAATGACTAAGCGTCAGGCATCAACGGCGACCACCACGAAGACAACGGCAAAAGCCCGGCGCCGCGCCAGTGAGGTTAGCGCGGAGCCGGTTGTCGAGCGTGTGCCGCGCCGCAAGCGTTCCGTGCGGCCCACCACGCGTGAAGCGGATTTCGTCGTGATCGGCGCAGGCTCCGGTGGCGTGGCCGCGGCGCGTCGCGCGGCATCGCATGGCGCACGCGTGATACTGGTCGAGCGCGACGCCATTGGCGGTACCTGCGTGAATCGCGGGTGCGTGCCAAAGAAGATGCTCTCCTATGGCGCGAACTGGGCGTCGATCCTCTCGACGTGCCTGTCACATACCGGCGGCAAGGAAGACTGGCGCGATGCCAGCGTGCGCGTGAATGCCGAAGTGGCGCGGCTCAATGCGTCGTACGCGCAACGGCTCAATGAGGCCGGCGTCGAGATCCTGCATGGCGATGCGCGGCTCAGTGGAGCGGACGAGGTGGTGGTCGGTAACGAGATCATCCGCACGCGCAAGACGCTGATCGCCACTGGCGCGCATCCCCTCGCCCTGCCCGTTCCGGGCGGCGAGCTGGCGAGTTCGTCCGATGACGTGTTCACCTGGCAGACCGTGCCTGCATCCATCGCGGTGATCGGCGGCGGCTACATTGCCGTGGAGATGGCGTCGATTCTCTCGCGCTATGGCGTGAAAGTGGACCTGCTGGTGCGCGGGGATCGCCTGCTGCCGAAGTTCGATCACGATATTGCCGCCGCGCTGGCCGAGGCGCTCGCGGCAAAGGGCGTGCGACTCCATTTCCGGGCCGACGTGACGATGCTGTCGCAGGCCAACGGCGCGACCGAAGTCTGCTACACGCAGCAGAACAATCCTGGCCGCACGCAGACCGTGCGCGCGCAGGCGGTACTCGCGGCGATCGGGCGTCGGCCCAGCATCGCCGAACTTGGGCTCGATGCGCTTGGCGTGCAGCTTGGCGAGCGCGGCGGCATTTGCGTCGATCGGCAGTTCCGCACCACGGTGCGCTCGATCCATGCGATCGGCGACTGCATGGATCGGAATCTGCATCTGACGCCGGTAGCCATCGCGCAGGGGCGCTGGCTTGCAGATCGGTTGTTCGGCAAACGTGGTGATATTGCCGATTTCGATTTCGTGCCGACCGCCGTGTTCAGCGAACCCGCGATCGGAGCGGTGGGATTGACTGAGGCACAGGCGATCGAAGCCGCCGGCGGCAGAGCCGATCGCGTGCGCACCGAGATCAAGCGGTTTGTGTCGCTGGAGAACCGCTTCGGCGGCGTGGCGCAGCCCTCGGTGTTCAAGCTGGTGTTCAACGCGCGCAGCGGACGGGTGCTGGGTGCGCACCTGATGGACAACGCCGCGCCGGAGATCATCCAGACCTTTGCCGTCGCACTGCGCCTCGGCGTGAAGGATGCGCATCTGAAGACGACGATGCCACTGCATCCCACGGTGGCGGAGGAACTGTTCGGCTAGGGATGCGAACTAGTCCAGCGCCGGATTCACGCGCGACAGTGCCTCGCGAAACAGGTTCGAGAATCGCGTGGCGGCCAGCGAGAGCGGGTTGTCGCGCAGCGTCACAATGCCGAGCGTCAGGGGCCGCAGCGGTACGTCCACGGGGATGCGCGTGAGCTGCTCGGACTGGGGACCCACCTTCAGGATGCTGCTCGGGATCGTCGACACCGCATCGGTGCTGACCAGCAGACTCGACGTCACGCCGAACGTATTGGTCTTGATGATGCGCCGGGGAAGTGGCAGGCCGAGTTGCTGCAACTGATCGAGCAGGAAGGTGTGCTGGCTGCCTGGCGATAGCTGCATCAGCCAGTCGCACTCCACCAGTTCTTCCCAGCGCGTGGCGTTGGCCAGCGGGTGTCCACGGCGGCCCGCGATCATGACGTCGAGCGTCTTCAACGGCTCGAAATCGAACTCGCTGCCCAGCGTTTCCGGAATCAGCGCGGCAATCGCGAAGTCGACCGTGCCGGCGCGCAGCGCGGGCAATACCGCGGGCATCAGGCCCTCTTCGAGCGTCAGGTCGGCCAGCGGCATGCTGCGCCTGAAATCTCGCAGGACATCGGGGAGCACGCTCAGGAACACCATCGGCGTCACCGCGACCGACACGCGGGCTTTTTCGCCGCCCATCAACTGACGGATGTCCTGGCGCGCGAGCGTAAGCTGGTTCTGCGACTGCCGCGCGCGGACGGTCAGCTGGCGACCGCACTCGGTGAGCGTGATACCGCGCGAGCTTCTGACGATCAGCGGCGCATCGAGGTCTTCTTCCAGTTCCCGAATGGCCTTCGTAATCGCTGCCTGGCTCAGGTGCAGACTGCGCGCGGCGCCGCGAATGCTGCCGGTTTCGACCAGCCGCAGCCACGCCTTCAGTTGATGGTCTCGCATGTGTGTTGTCTCCCCAGGGCAGGTGACCTGCCGCACCGCAAACGATGACAACTTTTAGTGGTCACCATCGGAAAAGTATTGTCTTTTGGTATGCATCATAGCGGACTAGTCTTTCTCCGACGTGCCGTCAGCCCCACAGGCGGCCGAACACAAAACTCAAAACACGGAAACAGGAGACAGACGTATGAGCAACGAGCTGTGGCGTTGGAGCGCGGCCGAGGCGGCCAGCCAGATCGCAAAGCGCGAGGTATCGTCGGTGGAGGTTGTTGCCAGTAGCCTGGCCCGACTGGATGCGGTCAATCCATCGATCAATGCCGTCGTCGACGTGCTGGCGTACGAGGCGATGCAGGCAGCGGCCGACGCCGATGCGGCGCTGGCCCGGGGCGAGTTGCTTGGGCCGCTGCACGGCGTTCCCGTGACGGTGAAGGTCAACGTCGACATGGCGGGCCGTGCCACGACCAATGGCGTGGTGGCGTTCCAGGACACGGTGGCCAGCGTGGACAGCCCGGTGGTTGCCAATCTCCGCAAGGCCGGCGCCGTGATCATCGGCCGCACCAACACGCCGGCATTCTCGCTGCGCTGGTTCACTGACAACGACCTGCATGGCCGTACCCTCAATCCGTGGAACGCCAGCCATACACCGGGCGGGTCCAGCGGCGGTGCCTCGGCTGCGGTGGCGGCCGGTATCGGCGCCATTGCGCACGGCAATGACCAGGGCGGCTCGATTCGCTATCCGGCCTATGCCTGCGGTGTTGCCGGGCTGCGCCCGACACAGGGTCTGGTGCCGGCCTTCAATCCCTCGCAGTTGCGTGAGCGCACGATGGGTGCGCAGCTATCGTCCGTGCAGGGGCCGCTGGCGCGCACGGTACGCGACCTGCGTCTGGCGCTGACCGCGATGGCCGCGCCGGACAGCCGTGACCCCTGGCAGGCTTCGGCCTCGGTTGGTAGCGCTCACAAGACCTTTCCGACACGCGTTGCCGTCTGCGCGACCCTGCCGGGCTTCACGGCTGACGAAGCGGTCACGGCCGCCGTAAGGCAGGCGGCTCGCTGGCTCGAGGATGCCGGCTGCGTGATCGAGGAAGTCGTGCCACCTCGATTCCAGGAGGCGACCGACCTGTGGCTGGCACTGACGATGAACGAACTGGCCGCTGGCCTGGGCGACATCATCGAGCGTGACGGCGACGATGCCGTGCGCGCTGCCATCGGCACCCAACGGCGTCAGACAGCATCGCTGGATCTCGCCGGATACATGAACGCCCTGGCGCGACGCACCACGCTGCTGCGCGAGTGGCAGCAGTTCTTTGAACGCTACCCGCTGCTGCTGATGCCCGTGTCCTGGCAACGCCCGTTCCTGATCGACGCAGACCGTCAGGGCGCTGATGCCGCACGCCACATCCTCGACGCGCAGAGTCCGCTGCTTGCAACGGCGATTCTCGGCCTGCCTGGGCTGTCCGTGCCCACTGGATTGGCAGGAGGCTTGCCAATGGGTGTGCAACTGGTAGCCGGGCGCTTTCAGGAAAGCCTGATCCTGTCCGCCGGTGAGGCCATCGAGGCGCGCTGCGGCGTGATGACGCCGATCGATCCCCAGACGTCGGCCGCGCGCTGAAAGGAGTCCGGTCATGCTCAAGCTACTGATCGGCATCGGCATTCCCTACGTTGGCGTGCTGGGGCTGCTGCCCTGGGTTGCGTCGGTGGACACCTTCGTGCTCGGCGTGCCATTCGTCTATGCGTGGATGTTCGCCTGGTTCGTGCTGACGTCGGTGTGCCTCTACGTCTGCTGGCGTTTCTTCGACCGTCCTGTCGACGCCGAGCGTCGGCTGGACGCCTGACTTCCGGGAGCCACTCTTATGTCCACAGCGGTTTTCCTCGGCTTCATCGTCCTGTCGCTGTACCTGGCCCTGCGTTCGCGCAAGGGAACGGGGTCGCAAAGCGCTCATGACTTCTTCGTCGCGTCCCGGCAGTTCGGCGCGTTCCTCGTGTTCTTCCTGGCGGCTGGCGAGATCTACAGCGTGGCCACGATGGTGGGCTTCGCCGGCGGTATCTACGCGAAGGGGCCGACCTACGGCATCTGGTTCCTGGGCTACATCCTGCTGGCCTATCCGCTCGGCTACTTCCTGGCGCCGAAGATCTGGGAGGCCGGCCAGCGCTTCAATGCCATCACACTGGCGGACCTGTTCAAGGGCCACTTCGACAACCGCGCCGTGGAGTTCGTAGTCGCGCTGTCGTCGATCCTGTTCCTGCTGCCGATGGCACAGCTCCAGTTCACTGGCCTGATCGCCGCGTTCCGGGGGCTGGGCTGGAGCTTCCAGCCGCTCCATCTGGTCCTGATCGCGGCGGTGCTCGCCTTCACGTACATCGCCATTTCCGGCGTGCGTTCGTCGGCCTACGTGGCGGTGCTCAAGGACGTGCTGATGGTGGTGGCGATCGTGGTGACGGGCCTGGCGGTTGCGGGCGAAGTTGGCGTAGCGAAGGTCTTCCACGTGGCGAGCGAGCACGTCAGCAACCGGATGAACGACGAGCAGCTACGTTTCTCGATGAGCACGATATTGTTCCAGTCGCTTGGCTTCTACATGATGCCGATCTCGGTGCAGTTCATCTACACCGCGAAAAGCGCAGATACGATCCGCCGCACGCAGGTGGCCATGCCGCTGTACATGCTGATGTATCCGTTCCTGGTACTGGCGTCGTACTACGCGCTGACGCGCAGCGACACACTTGCAACGGCGAACGAGGCCTTCTTCGTGGCGGCCACCCACCTGCTGCCCTCCTGGCTACTGGGCCTGGTGGCGGCGGCCGCGGCGCTGTCGGGCCTGCTGGTGCTGACGGGCATGTGTCTGGCGATCGGTCCCATCGTCACGCGCAACCTGCTGCCGCACCTGCCAGAGTCCAGGCAGAAGGCAGGTGCAAAGGGGGTGATCGTCGTGTACCTGATCGTGTCAATCCTGATGACGCTGATGGCGCCGAACCTGATGCTCACGCTGATCAACACCACGTACTACGGCGTGACGCAGTTCCTGCCAGGGATGATCGTCATCCTGTTCTCGCTACGTGTCAGGCCAAGCGCGGTGGTGCTGGGCATCCTGACCGGCCAGTTGATGGCGGTCGTGCTGTATCTCGAGAAGGTGGATCTGGGTGGCATCAACCTGGGACTGCCCTGCCTCGCGGCGAACGTCGTGGTGATGGTGGTGCTGAACCTGCTCCGTACCCCGAAGGGGCTTCAGGCGACGGCGTAGTCGCACAGCAGGCCAGATGCTTGATGGTCGCGGGATCGGGCATCGCCCGATTCCAACCGGCCAAATGCAGAACGCAAAAAGCAAAACGGACGCCGAAGCGTCCGTTTTGCTTGAATCTGGTGGCCTGGGACGGAATCGAACCGCCGACACAAGGATTTTCAATCCTCTGCTCTACCGACTGAGCTACCGGGCCAAAGAAGCGAAACTATAACTGTGCAAAATTGGTTCGTCAAGCGTTTTGTCGAGCCACTTATTGTTCGGTCGGCTCGGGCTTGTTGCGGCCCAGTTCCACGCCCAGCTGCTTGAGCTTGCGGTACAGGTGGGTACGCTCCAGACCGGTCTTCTCCGCCACACGGGTCATGCTGCCGTGTTCGCGCACCAGGTGGTACTCGAAGTACGCACGCTCGAACAGGTCGCGGGCTTCACGCAGCGGCATGTCGAACGAGAACTGCATTTCACCTTCGGGTACACCGCGTGTGGCCGTGCCGTTCGCGATGGCCTCGGCCGGTACTTCGGCGGTTGCTATCGCGGAGACCGCGGCTTCGCCCGTGCTGACGGCGGCAGGTGCGGCCACCACGGAAGGCGCGGCACGTGGGCGCTCGACGCCACGGGCCAGCCCTGCCTCGACGGCGGACAGCAGCTTCTGCAGCGCGATCGGCTTCTCAAGGAAGTTGAGCGCGCCGATCTTGGTGGCTTCGACGGCCGTGTCGATCGTCGCATGGCCGGACATCATGATGACCGGCATGGTCAGGAAGCCCTGTGCCGACCACTCCTTGAGCAGCGTCACGCCGTCCGTATCTGGCATCCAGATATCGAGCAGCACCAGGTCCGGCGTCGCGCCTGCACGAAACTCGCGTGCCTGCTGGGCGTTCTCCGCCACTTCGACCACGTGGCCTTCGTCGCTCAGGATTTCCGAGAGCAGCTCCCGGATACCCATTTCGTCATCGACTACGAGGATGGTTGCCATACGTTCCTCTTAACCCCACCGCAGCGTCACCGGACGTTGCCGGTGCGCAAGATTGACTATGCCAGCTTAACGAACAGGATCGAGATCTGAGCGCCAATGATCTCGGTGCCGTTCATGCGATTGCGCACCTCGATGCGTGCGCCATGTTCGTCAATGATCTTTTTCACCATCGCCAGCCCGAGACCCGTGCCCTTGGCCTTCGTGGTCACATAGGGTTCGAACGCGCGGCTCAGAATCCGTGGTGCGAAGCCGGGGCCATTGTCCGCTATGGACAGCTTGACGGCTTGCCGGTCTTCGCCGGCAGAATCTTTGTATTCTACAGTCTCGGTGTGCAGAGTGATATGGGGCGCCGCCCTACCGGCCGCAACGTTCTCCGCCACCGCATCCTGGGCATTTTGCAACAGGTTGTGAATCACTTGCCTGAGTTGGGTCGGATCGCCTTTGATTTCAGGCATATCCGTGTCCAGCGTCGGATGGATCACGGGGTGCTCGTGCACGGCAGGGTCATCGATGCCGTAAAGATGCAGGACTTCCGACACCAGGCCGTTGAGCGGCAGCGACTGCATCACAGCCGGCGGCGTGCGCGCGTAGTCGCGGAAATCATCGACCATGCGCTTCATCGCTGCCACCTGGTTGACGATTGTCGCCGCCCCACGTTTCAGTACTTCGGCATCCGACGTCTCAAGTTTAGGGGACAGCTTCATCTGCAGCCGTTCCGCCGATAGCTGGATCGGTGTCAGCGGATTCTTGATCTCGTGGGCAAGACGGCGCGCCACTTCTCCCCAGGCCACCGAACGCTGTGCCGAGATCACGTCTGAGATATCGTCGAACACCACCACGTAGCCCGGTTCGTCATGGCTGCCGCCAGGAAGATGCGCGCCGCGAACCAGCAGTGTGAGCGGCTGCTCCTCGTCGCCCTGCGGCAACTCGATCTGCTTCTGCCAGTGCTGCGCGCCACCCAGGACCTCGCTGGTGGTCTGCTCGGAAAATGCCTGACGCACGATCTCCGCGAAGTCGTTCATGCCGGGGATCTGTTCCACCGGGTGCCCCAGCACACCGTTGAGCGGCTGGCGGAAGATGCGCTCGGCGCCGGGGTTGGTGGTGATCAGCACAAAGCGCCGGTCGAACACGAGCACACCTGCGGTCAGATTCCGCAGCACGCTTTCCAGATACGCCTTCGACTGCTCGAGCGCACTGCGATTCTCTTCCACGGCGATGCGCGCTTCAGCAAGCTGGCGCGTCATCTGGTTGAACTGCTGGGTCAGCATCCCGAGTTCGTCGCGGCTCTTGAGTTCACGCTTGGGAGAGAGGTCGCCCTCCGCCACTTCCTTCGTGCCCTGCAGCAGCATCAGCAGCGGGCGGGCTAGCTGGCCGCCCAGCAGCAGCGCCAGCATCACGGCGATAAACACGGCGAGGAACAGCGTCAGCGTCAGCGTGCCAATGTACATCTTGCGCAGGCCGGTGCGGCCCAGCGCCTTTTCCTGATATTCCTGATAGGCCCGCTGGACCTCGTCGGCATTGCGCGCCAGCACGCCAGGTACCGGGTGCAGGACCTGCAGGTATCGCTCCTCGCGCACAGTGTCGCCCACCAGGCCGAAGCCCGTGGCGGGCGCATCCTCGGGGCGGCGCTCCACGGACAGGCCCGAGCCTGCCCAACGACTGCTCGGCACGGGCAGGCCGAGTTTTGGCGGGGGATGCTGGGTACGCGCCGCCGCGGCTACGGCAGCGCTTGCAGTGGCCTGTGCCTGATCGTCGGAGGCTGCCGCGCTCGGCGCGGGCCCCAGCGGAATGATCACGCGCAGCCGGTAGAGATGGCTGCTATCGACATTGGGCTGCGGTTTGTCGCCAGTCGACGGATCGGTGCCACCCTCCACTGCCGCATAGCCTCCGGCCATGCGCGCTTGCTCTGCCAGCACGCCGGATGGCAGGTCCGGCACCAGCGACGCATAGCTGCTCGACGCGGTTGCCAGCACGCGGCCGCTGCCTGTAAAGATCGCGGCTTCCTGTACGCCGTACTGCTCGCGCAGGCGGTTCAGTTGCAGTGACGTTGCCATGCCGGTCGAGCCGGTCAGCTGGTCGGCCATCAAGCGTGCCTTGCCCTGAAGGTCGGCCAACTGGCTGTCGATGGTGGAGCGGCCGAGATTGAGGCCGGCCTCGAGCGCGGTTTCCACGCGCACGTCGAACCACGACTCGATACTGCGGGAAACAAACTGCAGCGAGACGAGATAGATCAGAACGCCCGGCAATACGCCCACCACGCCGAAGAACACGGCAAGCTTCGACATCAGCCGCGTGCCGAACTTGCCGCGGCGATAGCGCAGCCAGAGCGTCAGCGCGAGCGCGCCCACGGTCAGCACCAGCAAGGCGCCGACGACGAGATTGATCTTGAAGAGCAGCGTGAAATAGCGGTCGAAGAACTCGGTATTGGCCGAGGCTCCGGCTAGCAGTCCCACCAGCACCAACGCCAGGAAGACGATGATGCCCACCACGACGCGATAGAGCAGGCGTCGGAATCTGCTGTCCCACGGATTGCCGTTCATGGCTGGCTGACCGGCTGGACCAGTTGGTTCGTGGACAACGCGTTAGACAGCGTTTGCGAGAACTGCGTGCGTGGTTCTCCGCTGACGGCCGAAGCGGGCGTTGGTGACGAGCCGGGCATGGCCGGCGGTGCGGGTGGCGCAACGGGTGGCGGTGCTACCGGGGCCGGCGGCGGCGGCGCGTCGAGATTGGTCGGCACCGTGTAGTTGAAGCGCTTCCACTCCGACGATAGGTTCCACTCACGCGTATTCACGGCGTTGATCTGAAACGGTTTAGGTAGCTGGGACAGGTCCAGGCGCATCCGTGTTTCGGCGTGATAGGTCTCGCCGAGCCTGACCTGGTTGCGTTCGAACACACGCCAGCCGCGTACCTGCTGGATGAACTGCAGCGCGCTCTTGAGGCGGCTGAACGGCAACTGCAGGCCGCCGGTCGACACGCGGTACTGGCGCGTCAACGGCTGATAGGAAATGCGCACCGTGCGCATGGTGTTGACCGGCTTCTCGTCGAACCAGTACCAGCGTGGGCGCGTGAGCTGGAAGTCGACGACGAAATAGAGCGAGATGCCCTTGTGCAGGGCGTCTTCCAGCGCGGGGGGCAGGTCGAAGTCGAACGACGCGGCGAGATCGAACCCGCCGTCCTGGTACTCGATGCGGGCCTCGGTGGTCTCGATGAGCTGCGCCGATGCATGCGGGGCAAGCACCATCAGCATCAGCAGCATCATCGTGGCCGCGCACCATGCGCGGAGTGTGTTCACCAGCGAGTCTGCCGGGCACTCGCGCAACGCGTGACCGGGGACACGTAGGTCGAACAGGCGCGGCGTGCTCAGCATCGGTGGAATTCAGGCGCGTTTCTGGAAGCGGGCGTAGTAGAAGCCATCGTGATCCGATGGCAGGCTTGGCTGGCCGGCCATGTTGGTGCCGGCCGTCTCCTGCGCCTTCGTGCCGGGCAGGAGCTGCCCGGGCGCCTGCAATCGTATCGCATCTGGGAGCTGGGCACCAAACCAGAGCGCCTGCTCCTCGCCCTCCGTTGGGAAAATAGAACAGGTCACATAGACCAGAATGCCGCCTGGCTTAAGGAGCGACCACAATTGCGACACGATGCGACGTTGCTCATTGACAAGCTTCGCGATGTCCGATTCGCGTCGCAGCCAGCGGATATCGGGATGGCGTCGGACGATGCCCGACGCCGAGCACGGCACATCGGCCAGAATGCGGTCGAACTGCTGGCCATCCCACCAGTCCTTCGGGCGGCTGGCATCGCCAACGATGACCTCGGCACGCTGGTCCAGGCGGGCCAGATTCTCATGAATGCGCGCGGCTCGCTCCGCATCGCTCTCCACGGCGGTCACATGGATATCGGCCAGTTCGAGCAGATGGCCGGTCTTGCCTCCGGGGGCCGCGCAGGCGTCCAGCACGCGCATCCCGTCGGCAACCTCGCAGAGCGGCGCGGCAAGCTGGGCGCCGGCATCCTGTACGGAGACATCGCCGGTGGCGAAACCTGGCACTTGCGATACCGGAAATGCCCGAACCAGCCGCACGGCCTGAGGGCCGATGGCGGTGCCCGCCATGCCCGCGTTGGCCAGTTCCTTCAGGTATTCGTCGACCGACAGGCGCTTGGTGTTGACGCGCAATGTCATTGGCGGGCGGACATTGACGCTCTCTGCCAATGCCATCCATCGATCCGGGTATGCGGCGCGGAGTTGCTCAAGCCACCACGTGGGCAGGTTCCAGCGCGCTTCCTCGTCCTTGGCGATCGCGTCCATCAGGGCCTTGCGCTCACGCAGGAACCGGCGCAGTACTGCGTTGACGAGCCCGCGCGCGTGGGCGGTCTTTGGCTCCGAGGCCGCCGCGCTGACGGCCTGATCGACGACGGTGAAGTCGGAGTAGCCGCCGCGTCCGACCTTGCTCCGATCGCCCTCCTCGCCTTCGAGCAGCAGCGCGAGCGCCACGGCCAGCAGGGAGTCGACCAGCGCGCCGGGCGGGCGTGTGACCAGTTGCGTCACCAGGGCGCGTGTGGCGCCGAACTGCCGCACGGTGCGATAGGCCAGGTCCTGGATGGCGCCGCGCGTCGCGGCATCGCGCACGCGGTCCAGGCGCAGCAGGTTGGTGGCGTCCTCGATGGCTTGCGGCAGGGCCGTGCCTTCATGGACGCCGCGTACTGCAGCGGCGGCGCCGAGCATCTGGAAGGCAAGGGAATCTGGTGGCAGGCGCATGGGAAATACCGGAAATCTGCAAAAAACGGGTGGTACGGGCCGTCGGGCGCGTGCGGATACGAAAAAGCCCGCCGGCTCCTGACGGAACACAGCGGGCAGTTTACCCGTTACCTGGCATGAGCCCCCGGAAACGTGGCAATGCGCGTCAGGCCGGGTAGGTGCCGGTCTGCGCCATCTGCATCAGGCGCGCGATCCGTTCCTCCGTGGCGGGGTGGGTCGAGAACAGGTTCGCGATCCCGCCGCCCGAGAGCGGATTCATGATCATCATCTGCGCCGTGGCCGGATGCTCCTCGGCGGCCTGGAACGGAATGCCCTGGGCGTAGCGATGGATCTTGTCGAGCGCGCTGGCCAGGGCCTGCGGGTCTCCGCTGATCTCCGCGCCGCCGCGGTCGGCCTCGAATTCGCGGGCCCGCGAGATCGCCATCTGGATCAATGATGCCGCCAGCGGCGCCAGGATCGCCACGGCGATGGCGGCAATCGGATTCGAGCGGTTGCCGTTCTCGTCGCGCCCGCCGAAGAACATCGCCATATTGGCCAGCGCGGAAATGGCGCCGGCCATCGTCGCGGCGATGGTCGAGGTCAGGATGTCGCGATGCTTCACGTGCGCGAGTTCGTGGGCCATCACGCCGCGCAGTTCGCGGTCCGACAGCACCCGCAGGATGCCCGTGGTGGCGGCCACCGCCGCGTGCTCGGGATTGCGGCCCGTGGCAAACGCGTTTGGCGCGTCCTCGTTGATCAGGTACACGCGCGGCATCGGCAGGCCGGCACGCTGCGAAAGCTCGTGCACCATGTTGTAGAACTGCGGCGCGGTGCTGGCATCCACTTCCTGCGCGTTGTACATGCGCAGGACCATCTTGTCCGAGAACCAGTAGGAGAAGAAGTTCATGCCGAGCGCGATCAGCAGGGCGAATGTCATGCCGTTGCGTCCGCCGATCATGCCGCCGATCACAACGAACAGCGCCGTGATCGCGGCCATCAGCATGAAGGTCTTGACCCAGTTGAACATGGCTTGATCTCCAGATCGTCTGTCAGTCGCGTGCCACGCCCCTGCGTGGACACGATAACGGTTAGATAGGGTGCGAACCGTGGAAATTCAATGCCGGAGGCGGTGTTTTACGCATTGTGATAATCCGGCGTCACATTGCTGCAGCACTCGCCACGCAGTGCCCGCTAGGCGCCGGCAATCAGGCAGCGCGTTCCCGGTGGCAGCGGCATGGCCTGCAGGAACTGTTGCGCCGGCTGGCGCCGGCCGCCGGGCTTCTGCAGCTCGGTGACCTGCAGGGCGCTGCCATTGCCGCAGGCGATGATCACGCCGGCTGTGTCGGCGGCCAGGATCGTACCCGGGGGATGCGGCAGGCTCGTGGCGGCAGCCAGCGGCAGCGCCTGCCAGCACTTGATGATGGTGTCGCCGACTTGCACCGTGGCGCCCGGGAACGGATTGAAGGCGCGGATCTGGTTCGCCAGTTCGATGGCCGGGCGCGTCAGGTCGAGCGGTGCCTCATCCTTAGCGATCTTTTCCGCGTAGGTGACGCCGGCTTCGGGCTGCGGCGTGGCGGTGAGCGGCTGGCCTGCGGCGAGCTGGCGCAGCGCGTCCACGATCATGCGCCCGCCGAGCGCGGCCAGTGTGTCATGCAGCGTGCCGGTACTGTCCTGGGGGCCGATCGGCGTGGACTCGCGCGACAGCATCGCGCCGGTGTCGAGCCCCTCGTCCATCTGCATCAGCGTGATGCCGGTCTCCGGGTCCCCCGCCTCGATCGCGCGGTGGATCGGCGCGGCGCCGCGCCACCGCGGCAGCAGCGAGGCATGGATATTCAGGCAGCCATGACGCGGCAACTCAAGGACTTCGGTCGGCAGAATCAGCCCGTAGGCGGCCACCACCATCACATCGGGTGCGATTTCCGCGAGCGTGTCGACGGCCGCGCCGGCTTCCTCCGGATACTTGCCCTGGCGGCGCAACGAGCGTGGCTGCAGCACTGGGCCCAGGCCGGCCTCGACGGCAAACTGTTTGACCGGGCTGGCCTGCAATTGCATGCCGCGGCCGGCGGGCCGGTCTGGCTGGGTCAGCACGGCGACCACCGGAAATCCGGCAGCGTGAATGGCCTCAAGGGCGACGCGCGCGAATTCCGGCGTTCCCGCAAAAGCGACGCGCAGTGGCTGGGCTTGGGTCATGACGATATTCCGCAATGAAAACGACACCGGCCGCATAGCGGCCGGGTACGTATGTGTTCTTCGGAAGCTGTAACCTTAGCAGAGGCGTTTCCGCTTCCGCGCGATTGTTACATCCTTACATGCGCGAGCGCACGCGCTTCTGGAGCTTGCTCTTGATGCGTTGGAGCTTGAGTGGCGACAGATATTCCACGAATACCTTGCCGTCGAGGTGATCGATCTCGTGCTGTATACATACAGCGAGCAGATCGTCGGCGTCGAGCTCGAACGCTTCGCCCTTCTCGTCGAGCGCGCGTACCTTGACGCGATCCGGGCGCTCCACGCGGTCATAGACTTCGGGCACCGACAGGCAGCCCTCTTCCCATACCTTGCGGTTCTCGCTGGCCCAAGTGACCTCGGGGTTGATGAACACCATCAACTCGTCGCGGCTCTCGGAAATGTCGATCACGATCACGCGCTCGTGCACGTCCACTTGCGTCGCGGCCAGGCCGATGCCGGGCGCTTCGTACATGGTTTCGGCCATGTCTTTCACGAGCTGGCGGATGCGGTCGTCCACCACCTCCACGGGCTTGGCCACTTTGTGCAGGCGAGGATCGGGGTAGGTGAGGATGTCGAGTTTTGCCATGATGCTCGGGCGCAACGCCGGGTGCTGTCCACGGTCCAGCCGCCGTTGCGGCGACCGGGGTTTCCATGCAGAATCGGGGCGCTAGTACAAAAATTCAAGGCGCGCCGCAGCAGGCACGCTCTACCTAGGGTCAATCCGGTCGTTCTCCCGACCGGTTCAGGAAAATGCGCGATCTTACCAAAGAACAGGCGGCGTCGGGCCGCAGGCTGCACGCGTTCACCCTCGCCATCTTGAGTGTCGCAGGGATCACAACTGGGGCGACCATGGCGGTTCAGGCCGCTGACCTGAGCGTCTCGCCGGTCCAGCTTGCGGAGGCCGATCGCACGGCACAGCAGGGCATCCCCGTTGCCGACCTCTCGCCCAATGCGCCCAGTCAGTATACGGTGCGTTCGGGCGACACGCTTTGGGGCATTTCCGGACAGTACCTGCGCCAGCCCTGGCGCTGGCCCCAGCTGTGGGGCATGAACCGGCAGCAGGTCCACAATCCTCACCTGATCTATCCGGGCCAGATTCTTTATCTGGTCCAGCGCGATGGCCGCGCCTACCTGTCCACCAACCCTCCGGGCGGTGCCAGCGGCGACGTCCGCCTGTCCCCGCGCATTCGCGGGAATGGTGGCGACGGCGAGGCCATCCAGAGCATTGCCTCCAGCGATATCGAGCCGTTCCTGATCCGTCCGCTCGTCGTTGACCAAGGCACGGTGGATACCTCGGCGCGCATCGTCGCTCTGCCCGACGCCCGTGTCTATATGGGGCGCGGTGACATGGCCTACGCGCGTGGCATTGCGCCGGCCGACGCCTCGCTCGGCAGCGACTGGCAGGCATTCCGGCCGGCCAGCCCCGTGCTCGATCCGGTCACCGGCCGGGTAATCGGCTTCGAGGCGGCTTACGAAGGCAGCGTGCGCGTGACGCGCGGACCCGAGGGCCCCAACGCGGTGACCACGGTCCAGGCCACCCAGTCCCTGCAGGAAATCGGTCCGGGATCGCTGCTGCTGCCGCAGCCGCAGCGCGAACTGATCCGCTATGTGCCGCATGCTCCCGATGGTGAAGTCGAGGGACGTGTCGCCGCGGTGTATGGCGGCGTGCGCTATGGCGGCGCCAAGCAGATCGTGGTGCTCAATATTGGCGCCAACGCCGGTCTG
The DNA here is from genome assembly GCF_000196015.1 of Cupriavidus metallidurans CH34. Classification (NCBI taxonomy): domain Bacteria; kingdom Pseudomonadati; phylum Pseudomonadota; class Betaproteobacteria; order Burkholderiales; family Burkholderiaceae; genus Cupriavidus; species Cupriavidus metallidurans. The sequence goes on from NC_007973.1 coordinate 3,868,691, forward strand.
GAGCCGGGCCACGTGCTGGCGCTCTCGAGCGATGGCGGCCACGTCGCCGATCCGACCGATGGCAATCGCGCTATCGAGTTGCCCGATGATCGCTACGGTCTCGCGTACGTCTACCGCGTGTTCCCGGGCGTTGCGTACGCGCTGGTGACCGACGCGTCCAACGTGATGAAGGTTGGCGATATCGCCTCGACGCCGCGCTGACCAGGGCGCGTGCCCTGCCACGCGCCGCATCGTTGCCGATGACCGATTCGACTCGCGATCCCGCCGAGGTCGCAGCCTGGCTGCGGCTAACGGCGACGCCGGGCGTCAGCGCACTGGCCGGACGACGCCTGCTGGCGAAGTTCGGCCTGCCGCAGACTGTGCTCGCCCAGAACCTGGCAAGCCTGCGTGAAGTGGTGGATGCCAAGGTGGCGTGTGTATTGAACGCGCCGCTGGATGCCGCCATGTCGGCGTTGATCGACCGGACGGTTGCGTGGTTGGCCGATGCCCGCCATGCCATGGTCACGATGGCCGATGCCGGTTACCCGGCGGGCCTGCTCGATCTGGCCGACCCTCCCCTGCTGCTCTATATCAATGGAGACCCTGCCCGTCTGGCCGGCCCAGCGCTTGGCATGGTCGGCGCGCGCAAGGCGACAACGCAAGGCGCGCGCGATGCCCAGGCATTTGCATCAGCGTTTTCCAATGCCGGATGGACAGTGGTGTCCGGCCTTGCGCTCGGCATCGACGCCGCAGCCCACGCCGGGGCACTTGAGGGGCCGGGCGGCACCGTGGCAGTGATCGGGACGGGCGCCGACATCGTCTACCCGGGCAGGCATCATGCGCTGGCACATCGGATCGTCGACGCGGGCGGTGCCATCGTCAGCGAGTTTGCACTCGGCACGCCCGGGTTGCCGAACCACTTTCCGCGTCGCAACCGTATCATTGCGGCGCTGTCTCGCGGCGTGCTGGTGGTGGAGGCGGCGGAGCGGTCGGGTTCGCTGATTACGGCGCGGCTGGCGTCCGAGATCGGCAGGGAGGTATTCGCGATGCCGGGATCGATCCATGCGGAGCTGGCCCGAGGCTGCCACAAGCTGATCCGTCAGGGGGCCAAGCTGGTCGAGACACCGGCCGACGTGTTCGAGGAGTTCGGCGATCCGGGCGGGGTGGCTTCTGTCGCCCCGGTACCCGTACCCGATTCGGCGCCAGTGCCCGGTGATCCGTTCGGCGCCGCCCTCGCCTATGATCCTGTCACGTTCGATGCGTTGTGCGAGCGGTCTGGTCTCGCGCCGCATATGGCGGCGGCAATGCTTCTGGAGCTTGAGCTTGGGGGAACGGTCGAACGCATGGCCGGCAATCGTTACCGACGTCTGGCATGATCCGCGGTATCGCAACCGTCTCATTTTTTGTGCGCAATGACCGTTTACTTCCCCGAGCGAGATCTCGCAGCCATCCGTCAGGCTCTGGCGGCGCGCCCAGGCGGCCGTCTGGTTGCGTGCCTGTGCGCCGACTGGTGTGGGACCTGCAAGGAATATGTGAGCGGGTTTGCGGCGTTGGCGGCACGCTATCCGGACGACTGTTTTGTCTGGGTCGATATCGAAACCCATGCCGATCGGCTGGGTGAGGACATCGATATCGAAAACTTTCCTACTGTATTGATTCAGCCCATTGCCGGAGGGGCACCGCACTTTTACGGAACGGTGTTGCCCCACCTGGAAGTTCTGGACCGGATGCTGGTGCGTGGCAGTGCGATGCCGGCAACGGCGTCGGAGATTCCTCAAGTGCTCGACTGGTTGCTTGGGTAGGAAGCAGGCCGGCGTTGCGTGGTGCCGCGTTTGGGCGCGGCATCAGCTTGCACCGCCGTCCGAACCGCGCTTATTATTGGCGCCTCAAAGCCCAGCCGTGCTGTTTACATAGTTTGTCGTGAATTTCAAGAGGCGCGAACTGCCCTTGCGCAGTGGTGCCACAAGGACCCGTTGAATGTCTAAAGCCCTCATCATCGCGGAAAAGCCATCGGTCGCCGCCGATATCGCGCGCGCCCTCGGGGGCTTTACCAAGCACGACGAGTATTTCGAGAGCGACGACTACGTGCTGTCCTCGGCCGTCGGTCACTTGGTAGAGATCGCGGCGCCCGACGATTACGAGGTGAAGCGTGGCAAGTGGAGCTTCGCCAATCTGCCGGTGATCCCGCCGCACTTCGATCTGCGCCCGATCGCCAAGACCGAGTCTCGCCTCAAGGTGCTGAACCGCCTGATCAAGCGCAAGGACGTGACCGCGCTGATCAATGCCTGTGACGCGGGGCGCGAAGGGGAACTGATCTTCCGACTGATCGCCCAGCAGGCCAAGGCCAAGCAGCCGGTGCGCCGCCTGTGGCTGCAGTCGATGACGCCGCAGGCCATCCGCGACGGGTTTGCCGCGCTGCGCGAGGACGAGGAAATGCTCCCGCTGGCCGACGCGGCCCGCTGCCGCTCCGAAGCCGACTGGCTGGTCGGCATCAACGGCACGCGTGCCATGACGGCCTTCAACAGCAAGGGCGGCGGCTTTTTCCTGACCACCGTGGGCCGGGTACAGACGCCGACGCTGTCGATCGTGGTCGAGCGCGAGGAGAAGATCAAACACTTCGTCCCCCGCGACTACTGGGAGGTGCGGGCTGAGTTCATCGCCGCCGCGGGCCTCTATGAGGGTCGCTGGTTCGACCCGAAGTTCAAGAAGAACGAATTCGATCCCGAGGCGCGCGACTCGCGCCTGTGGAGCGAGGCGGAAGCCAAGAGCATCGTGGCGGCCTGCCGTGACAAGCAAGGCACGGTCACCGAGGAGTCCAAGCCGTCGACGCAGCAGTCGCCTGCCCTGTTCGACCTGACCACCCTGCAGCGCGAAGCCAACTCGCGCTTTGGATTCTCGGCCAAGAACACGTTGGGCCTGGCGCAGGCGCTGTACGAAAAGCACAAGGTGCTGACGTACCCGCGTACCGATGCGCGCGCGCTGCCGGAGGACTACCTGGACACGGTCAAGCAGACCATGGACATGCTGGCCGACAGCTCGCCGAACTATCTGCCGCACGCGAAGAAAATTCTGTCGAGCGGCTGGGTGAAGCCGAACAAGCGGATCTTCGACAACAGCAAGATCAGCGATCACTTCGCTATCATCCCGACCCTGCAGGCGCCCAAGAACCTGTCCGAGCCCGAGCAGAAGCTGTACGACCTGGTCGTGCGACGCTTCCTGGCGGTGTTCTTCCCGACCGCCGAGTTCCAGGTGACCACGCGGATCACCGAGGTTGCCGGCCACCACTTCAAGACCGAGGGCAAGATCCTGGTCAATCCGGGCTGGCTGGTGATCTACGGCCGCGAGGCGCAGGGCAAGGACGACAAGGACGCCAACCTGGTGCCGGTGCAGAAGGACGAGAAGGTCAAGACCGACAAGGTCGAGTCCGTCGGCCTGACCACGCGCCCGCCGGCCCGCTATAACGAAGCGACGCTGCTGTCGGCCATGGAAGGTGCCGGCAAGCTCGTGGACGACGATGCGCTACGCGAGGCGATGGCAGGCAAGGGCCTGGGCACGCCAGCCACGCGCGCGGCCATCATCGAAGGCTTGCTGGCTGAGAAGTATCTGGTCCGCGAAGGCCGCGAGCTGATTCCCACGGCCAAGGCGTTCCAGCTGATGACGCTGTTGCGCGGGCTGGGCGTGGAGGAACTGACCCAGGCCGAACTGACGGGTGAGTGGGAACACAAGTTGTCGCAGATCGAGCGCGGACGTCTGAAGCGTGACGAGTTCATGCGCGAGATCGCGCAGATGACGCAGCAGATCGTCAAGCGTGCCAAGGAATACGACAACGACACGATTCCAGGCGATTACGCGACGCTCGACACGCCGTGCCCGCAGTGCGGTGGCCAGGTCAAGGAGAACTACCGCCGCTTTGCCTGCACGGCCTGCGAATTCTCGATCAGCAAGATCCCTGGCGGCCGCCAGTTCGAGATCGAGGAAGTCGAGGAACTGCTGCTGAAGAAGGAAATCGGCCCGTTGCAGGGATTCCGCAGCAAGATGGGCCGGCCGTTCGCGGCCATCCTGAAGTTGGCCAAGGATGACGACGGCAACTGGAAGATGGAGTTCGACTTCGGCCAGAACGACGACGAAGGCGATGGCGAACCGGTGGACTTCAGCGAGCAGACCCCGGTCGGCAAGTGTCCGAAGTGCGGTGGCTCGGTCTACGAGCACGGCATGAAGTACGTCTGCGAGAACGCCGTGGGCAGCGCGAAATCGTGCGACTTCACCAGCGGCAAGATCATCCTGCAGCAGGAAATCTCGCGTGAGCAGATCGGCAAGCTGCTGACGGATGGCAAGACCGACCTGCTGACTGGCTTCAAGTCGTCGCGTACCGGCCGCAACTTCAAGGCTTTCCTGGTCAAGCAGCCGGACGGTAAGATCGGGTTCGAGTTCGAGGCGCGTGAACCCAAGGCGGGCGCGGCGGCCAAGACCGCGAAGCCTGCGGCCAAGTCCGCGGCCAAGGCAGAGTCGGCACCGGCAAAGGTAGCCGCCAAGAAGGCGCCGGCGGCGAAGAAGGCCGCCACGAAGACGGCGACAAAGACGGCTGCTACGAAGACGGCTGCTGCCAAGAAGACGCGCGCAACCACAAAGCAGACGGCCGAAGCCGAAGAGTAATCACTTACCTTCTGGCATCACGGGAAGGTAAAACGGCGGGGCGCGAGCCCCGCCGTTTTCACTTTGCCGCGGTCATCTGCGGCTTGTTCTCCGTGTCCACCGCCCGCTGCTGGCTTTCCTCCAGCAGGAAGTCGATGAAGGCCCGGACCTTGGTCGGCAGGAACTTGCGGCTCGGATAGACCACGCTCACGTCGCGGCGCGGCAACTGGTACTGGGGCAGGATATGCGTCAGCCGCCCTGCCTCGATGTTCGGTCGTGCCAGGTACGACGACAGCATCGCGATGCCCATATTGGTCAGCGCCGCCTGGTGCGCCAGTTCGGCATTGCTGCACAGCAGGCCCGGGCGAATCGGTACGGTCACCTCGCCTTCGGGGCCGGACAACGTCCATTCGTGCTCGGCGTTGGGCAGCCGCATCGCGATGGCGCGGTGGTTGGACAGGTCATGCGCGTTGCGCAGCGGCGGGTGTTCGCGCAGATAGCCCGGCGAGGCGCAAAGAATGACTTCGGCGGAGATCAGCGGGCGCGCCACGAGGTGCGAGCCGAGCCCGAGATCGGACAGCATCACGCCTACGTCCCGCCCTTCTTCGACAATGTCGATCATTCGGTCCGAAAGCTGCACGTCGAAGACGACGTCGGGATACAGCTGCTGGAAGCGTTCCAGGATCTGCGGCAGCAGATGCAGGCCGAACATGACTGGGGTGACAAGCCGTAGCGTGCCGGAGAGTGACTGGCTGCGCGCGGCAACGATCGACTCGGCTTCCTCCACGTCTTCGAGGATCTGCGAACAGCGCTGCAGATACGTCTCGCCGGCGTCGGTCAGGGAGAGGCTTCGGGTGGTCCGGTTCAGCAACCGGGTGCCGAGATGGCTTTCCAGATCGGCGACGTAGCGCGTCACGACCGCATTGGACATTTCCAATTGCTGCGCCGCACGGGCAAAACTGCCTAGTTCGACGAGTTTGGCGAAGACGCGCATCGATTGAAGCCGATCCATGACATAGTCTCCCTGTTCACCGGTGAATTTTTACACGATCCGGGTGATTTATTGTTGAAAGCACAACCAATCATTGTGGACGGCGCTATTTATTCATATCAGGGAAATGCCTAATATCGCACCATCTGATGCCGCATTGCAGCACCGGTCCTGGGACCACCGGCATCCTTGAATGTGAAAGAGGATTCCATCATGAAGCGCCAATTCGCCCTGATCGCTGCCCTGACCGTTGCCCTGTCGGCAGCTCCCGCCTTCGCCAAGGCCGGCAAGTTCGATACCTACACCGATGGCGCCCGCGCCAGCAAGTTCGACCCGTACACCGACGGCGCCAAGTCCGGCAAGTTCGACACCTACACCGACGGCGCCAAGAGCGGCAAGTTTGACACGTACACCGATGGCGCCAAGAGCTTCGACGTCTACTCGGACGGCGCCAAGCTCTGATCCCAGCCAGGCATTCCGCAAAAGCCCGTACCCTCACCGGTACGGGCTTTTTGTTTGGGCTTTGGCCGGAGACCGGCCGGACAAAAGAAAACGGGCCCGTTCAGGGCCCGTAGTCTATTCCTTTGTGACTCAGTCGTCGTGGTGGTGGTGACGGTGCTTGCTGCGCTTGTACCCACGGTTGTATCGACGATCATCGTCGTACGAGTTGCTGCGCGACACGTTGCCGCCCAGCGCCGCGCCTGCAGCGCCACCCAGGCCAGCACCAACCAGGCCGCCCGTACGGCCGCCCATGGCGTTGCCGGCCGCGGTACCTGCACCGCCGCCCAGTGCGCCACCAATGATGGCGCCGGTGCGCTCGCGACGGTTCGAAGTGATGGCGCCACCGGCACCACCGCCCACCGCACCACCGATCACGGCGCCGGTGCTACCACCCAGCGCGCCACCCACCGCGGCGCCAGCGACGCCGCCCAGGCCACCGCCCAGTGCGTTGTTCAGATCTCCCCCTGCGAACACCGGCAGCGCAGCTGCCGAAAGGGCAAGGGCCAGAGTCAGGTTGCGAAGAGGACGAGACATCGTTTTTCCTTTATATGGCGGGTATCTGGTTCGAGAGTGTAGAGAAGGAGTCCCCCCGTTGCTGTAACGAGTTGTGAGGCCCTGTAACCCTCTGCAGAAACGGTATCAAGCCGTTAGCAGTCGATGTGCCGGCGCAACGCAATGTGGCCTTGGCGGCGCATGTAGCCACCAATAAAAAAGCGACCCAGCTGGGTCGCCTTGTCTTGCCTGCGCCAGAGGCGTCATGTGAGTCTGGTCAGCAGCACTTTCCCTGTCCGCCACCGTAGCGTGCCTCCTGACGCTCGCGGAAGAATTCCTCGTACGTCATCGGCTCGCGGTCGGGGTGGGTGCTTTCCATATGGGCCACGTAGGTCTGATAGTCGGGCAAGCCGACCATCAGCCGTAGCGACTGGCCCAGGTAACGTCCCATGGTTCCGAGCTGTTCCAGCATGATGGCCTCCAGGTGATCAGTGCGACGCCGCCGAAGCCTGGGCAGGCATCGGCTCGAACGGCGTTTCGCGGTCCGTGCGCTTCGAGATGGCGCGGGCCGACATCGCGGTCTTGAACCCATAGAACACGATCGACAGCACCACGAACATGAACAGCGCGCACAGGCCGGCATCCAGGTAGTCGTTGAAGACGATGCGGTGCATCTGCTCCATCGTCTTGGCCGGAGCCAGTACCTTGCCTTCGGCGATCGCGGCGCTGAACTTCGATGCGTGGGTCAGGAAGCTGACCTTCGGATCGGCGTCGAACAGCTTCTGCCAGCCGGCGGTCAGCGTGCAGATCAGCAGCCAGCAGGTCGGCAGCAGCGTTACCCAGGCGTACTGCCCGCGCTTCATCTTGACCAGCACGCAGGTGCCCAGCACCAGCGCCACGGCTGCCAGCATCTGGTTGGAGATACCGAACAGCGGCCACAGCGTGTTGATGCCGCCCAGCGGATCGACCACGCCCTGGTACAGGAAGTAGCCCCAGGCCGCCACTGTCAGCGCGGTGGCGATCAGGTTGGCCGGCAGCGAGTCGGTACGCTGCAGGGACGGCACGAAGCTGCCCAGCAGATCCTGCAGCATGAAGCGGCCGGCACGGGTGCCCGCGTCCACGGCGGTCAGGATGAACAGCGCCTCGAACAGGATCGCGAAGTGGTACCAGAAGGCCATCATGGCCTGGCCACCCACCACCTGATGCAGGATGTGGGCGATGCCGACGGCCAGCGTCGGTGCGCCACCGGCGCGCGAGATGATCGTGTTCTCGCCCACGTCCTTGGCGGTCTGGATCAGCACGTCCGGCGTGATCACGAAGCCCCAGGTGGAGACCACGTGCGCCACGGCTTCCGGCGTGTTGCCGATCACGGCCGCCGGGCTGTTCATCGCGAAGTACACGCCCGGCTCGATCACCGAGGCGGCCACCAGCGCCATGATGGCGACGAACGACTCGGCCAGCATCGCGCCGTAGCCAATGAAGCGCGCGTGCGATTCATTTTCCAGCAGCTTCGGCGTGGTGCCCGACGAGATCAGCGCGTGGAAGCCCGAAACGGCGCCGCAGGCGATCGTGATGAAGAGGAACGGGAACAGGTTGCCCGACCACACCGGGCCGCCACCTTGGGCGAACTGCGTGAACGCCGGCATCTTCAGTTCCGGCGCGACGATCAGGATGCCGATGGCCAGTGCGATGATCGTGCCGATCTTCAGGAAGGTCGACAGGTAGTCACGCGGGGCCAGCAGCAGCCACACCGGCAGCACGGCGGCGATGAAGCCGTAGATGATCAGCATCCATGTCAGGGCCTTGCCGTCGTACGTGAACAGCGGTGCCAGCACGGCGCTTTCATGTACGTACTGGCCGCCGATGATGGCGAGCATCAGCAGCACGAAGCCGATGACCGACACTTCGCCGATGCGGCCGGGACGGATGTAGCGCGTGTAGATGCCCATGAACAGCGCGATGGGAATCGTCACCGCCACGGTGAAGGTGCCCCACGGCGAGCCGGCCAGTGCCTTCACCACGATCAGCGCCAGCACGGCCAGGATGATGATCATGATCATGAAGCAGCCGAACAGGGCGATCATGCCCGGCACGGTGCCCATCTCGGACTTGACCAGGTCGCCCAGCGAACGGCCGTCGCGGCGCGTTGAGATGAACAGGATCATGAAATCCTGCACCGCACCGGCGAATACCACGCCGGCCAGAATCCACAACATGCCCGGCATATAGCCCATTTGCGCGGCCAGCACGGGGCCCACCAGCGGCCCGGCGCCGGCGATGGCGGCGAAATGGTGGCCGAACAGCACCGCCTTGTTGGTCGGCACGTAGTCCAGGCCATCGTTGTGGCGCCAGGCGGGCGTCATGCGATTGGGGTCGAGCTGCATCACCTTGTCGGCGATGAAGCGGCTGTAGTAGCGGTAGGCGATCAGGTAGATGCAGAGCGCGGCAACCACGATCCACAGGGCACTGACGGCCTCGCCGCGCGACAGCGCGACAGTGGCGAAGGCGAAGGCGCCGAGCACGGCGACGGCCAGCCACAACAGGTGTTGTCCGATGCGATTCATTTGAAGGGTCTCCTCAGACCGACTGAAAAGGCCTGCGGCGACGGGAGGCGGGCAGCGGGGGCGTGCCGGATGGCGGCCGCCGACGATCGCTTGGAAGATTGCCTCCTGGATGTCCGCGGCGCCCGGTCTGTTCTCGTCTGATCCGGATCTTGTCGTGCAGGTGGTCAGTGCGTCCGGCAGCGAGATCAGCGAGATTCGCGTGGATCGAGGCGCACCAATTGCGTCAGATCGCGCCAAGGGCGGAGCCCCGGGACAATCCGGCGTGTAGTATTGACACCCGCCCAGGCCGCCACAAGCGCGGAACTACGCAACGCACCTGCGTAGTAGTGCGTAGATCGACGGTTTCATGCGGTCTTCCCGGCATCGGTGTTTACCCCCGGTTCAGATGAAACTCCGCCAAAAGATACTTTTGCTTGCCGTGGCGCCGCTGGCCGTTGCCATGCTCGGCATCGCGCTGGCCGTCCGTTTCCAGGCCACTGCGCTGGTCCGGCACGAGCGCATGCTGGTGGAGGCCGCCTACCTGCAAAGCAAGGAAACCGAGCTGCGCCACTACGTAGAGCTGGCGCAAAGCGCGATCGCACCGATGGTCAAATCCGGCCGCACGGACGAGGCCACCCGGCAGGCCGCCATGGACGCGCTGGCCCGGCTCGATTACGGCCGCGACGGCTATTTCTTCCTGTATGACCTGCAGGGGCGCAACCTGATGCACCCGCGCCAGCCCGAACTCGTGGGCCAGGACCTGTGGCTGCTGCGTGATCCCGAAGGGGCACTGACGATCCAGAAGCTGGTGGCTGCCGCCAAGGCGGGCGGTGGCTCGGTGCGTTATCTGTGGAAAAAGCCGTCCTCGCAGCAGGTGGCGCCCAAGCTGGGCTATGTGGTGGCCGTGCCGGCCTGGAACTGGATGCTTGGCACCGGCATTTATCTTGACGACGTGGAGCAGACGCTGCGCCAGCTCGACGCGCGCGCCGAGACCGACATCCGCGAAACCATGGCCTGGATCGGCGTCATCGCCGCCATCAGTATCCTGCTGGTGGCCGCCAGCGGCCTGGCGCTCAACGTCAGCGAGCACCGTGAGGCCGATGCCAAGCTGCGGCAGCTTGCCCAGCGTGTGGTGCAGTCGCAGGAAGAGGAACGCGCGCGATTGTCCCGTGAGCTCCATGACGGCATCAGCCAGTTGCTGGTGTCGGTCAAGCTGGTGCTCGAAGCCGCGACGAACCGCATCCGCCTGGCCCCGACCGAGGGGGCGTCGGTGGCGCCGATCCTTGGCATGGCGCTGAACCGGCTCGATTCCGTATTCAATGAAGTGCGCCGTGTGGCGCGCAACCTGCGCCCCGCCCTGCTCGACGATCTTGGCCTGTACGCCGCGCTTCAGCATCTGGCGCGCGAGATGCAGGCCGGCAGCACGCTGACGATCAACGTGACGCAGACTGGCAAGCCGCGTTCGCTGGCCGACGAGCCGGCGACCGCGCTGTTCCGGATTGCGCAGGAGGCGCTGACCAATGTCGAGCGCCACGCCCATGCCACGCGCGTCGACGTGACACTCGACTTTGCCGACCGTGCCACGCGCCTGACGGTGCGGGATAACGGCACGGGGTTTGACGTGGCCCGCATGCAGGTCGATCCGAGCCGCGGCATCGGCCTGCGCAACCTGCGCGAGCGGGTAGCCGCGCTGGGCGGAAGTTTCGAAATCCTCTCCGCTCCCACCGGCACGCTGCTCACCGCTTCTCTGCCCACCGCTCCGCAGCCCTTTTCCCCCGAGACTTCGCAGTCATGACCGCACCCCACGACGCCGATCCGGCCGTCACCACCTCCTCCGCCGCACGCGTATTGCTGATCGACGATCACGCACTGGTGCGCGACGGCATGCGTATGCACCTGACGCTGCAGCCGGGGCTGGAAGTGGTCGGGGAAGCCGACGATGGCGAGGCCGCGCTGGCGTGGCTGGCGGCGGCCGAAGCCGGACGCATGCCGGACCTCGTGATCACCGACATCGGCATGCGCGGCATGGGCGGTATTGCCCTGGCGGGCGCCCTGCACGATCGCTACCCGGAACTGGCAGTGCTGATCGTGTCGATGCACGACAACCTGGAATACGTGCGCCAGGCGATCCGCGCGGGCGCGCGCGGCTACGTACTCAAGGACGCGCCAGCCGATGAGTTACTGGCGGCGATCCAGGCAGTGCTGGCGGGACGCGTGTTCTACAGCGCCCGCATCGCGCGTGGCATGGCGGCGCAGGCTGTGAGTCCGCTCGACGCGCTGACACCGCGCGAACGCGACATTCTTCACGGGATCGGACGCGGACAGGCCAACAAGGACATCGCGGTGCAACTCGGCGTATCGGTGCGCACGGTGGAAACCCACCGCCTCAACCTGAAACGCAAGCTTGGCATCGAGGGCCGGGCGGAACTGGTGAAGTATGCGGTGCAACAGCTTGGGCTGGATGTCGAGGGTGGCTGAGGGGCAGTTCACGAGAAAACGATAGCCCAAACAAAAAAACGCCGAACGGCGGCAAGCCGTTCGGCGTTTTTCCTTAACGCGGGAAGACTCAGGCCGACAGGCGCTTGGCCAGTGCGTCCTTGGTTTCCGCCAGCGCTTGCGGCAGGTTGTGCTTGAGCTGCGTGAACAGTTCGTCGTGCAGCGCCAGTTCCTTTTGCCATGCGTCACGGTCGATCGACGTGACCTGGGTGAATTGCTCGGCGGTGAAGGCCAGGCCGTTCCAGTTCAGGTCCGTGTAGCGCGGCGACGTGCCGAACACGTGCTCGGCGCCTTCGCCACGGCCTTCCACGCGGTCGATCATCCACGACAGCACGCGCATGTTCTCGCCAAAGCCCGGCCACACGAAGTTGCCGTCGGCGTCCTTGCGGAACCAGTTCACGCAGTAGATGCGCGGCAGCTTGGCACCGGCGGCTTCGAGCTTCTTGCCCAACGCCAGCCAGTGGCCGAAGTAGTCGCTCATGTTGTAGCCGCAGAACGGCAGCATCGCGAACGGATCGCGGCGGACCACGCCTTGCTGGCCGGCAGCGGCGGCGGTGGTTTCCGAACCCATCGTGGCGGCCATGTAGACGCCTTCGGTCCAGTTGCGGGCTTCGGTCACCAGTGGCACGGTGGAGCTGCGGCGGCCGCCGAAGATGAATGCATCGATGGCCACGCCAGCCGGGTTGTCCCAGTTGTCGTCGATCGACGGGCATTGCGAGGCCGGCGCGGTGAAGCGGGCGTTCGGGTGGGCAGCCTTGGCGCCGGTCGACTTGGCGATCTCGGGCGTCCAGTCCTTGCCCTGCCAGTCGATCAGGTGCGCCGGGGCTTCCTTCGTCATGCCTTCCCACCACACGTCGCCGTCGTCGGTCAGTGCCACGTTGGTGAAGATGACGTTTTCCTTGAGCGTCGCCATCGCGTTGAAGTTGGTCTTCTCGCTCGTGCCCGGGGCCACGCCGAAGTAGCCGGCTTCCGGGTTGATGGCGTACAGGCGGCCGTCCTTGCCTGGCTTGATCCAGGCGATGTCGTCACCGATCGTCGTGACCTTCCAGCCCTCGAAGCCCTTGGGCGGGATCAGCATGGCGAAGTTGGTCTTGCCGCAGGCCGACGGGAACGCGGCAGCCACGTGGTACTTCTTGCCTTCCGGCGAGGTCACGCCGAGGATCAGCATGTGCTCGGCCAGCCAGCCTTCGTCGCGGCCCATCGTCGAGGCGATCCGCAGTGCGAAGCACTTCTTGCCCAGCAGCGCATTGCCGCCGTAGCCCGAACCGAACGACCAGATTTCGCGCGTCTCGGGGAAGTGCACGATGTACTTGGTCGGATTGCACGGCCATGCCACGTCCTTCTCGCCGGCGGCCAGAGGCTTGCCCACGGTATGCACGCACGGCACGAACTCGCCGTCGGCACCCAGCACGTCGTACACGGCGCGGCCCATGCGGGTCATGATGCGCATGTTCACGGCGACGTACGGCGAATCGGACAGCTCGACGCCGATGTGGGCGATCGGCGAACCCAGCGGGCCCATCGAGAACGGCACCACGTACAGGGTGCGGCCACGCATGCAGCCGTCGAACAGGCCGTTCAGCGTCTGGCGCATTTCGGCCGGTGCGGTCCAGTTGTTGGTCGGGCCGGCGTCTTCCTGCTTCTGCGAGCAGATGAAAGTGCGGTCTTCGACACGTGCCACATCGGAGGGATCCGACAGGGCCAGGAACGAGTTCTTGCGCTTGGCCGGGTTCAGGCGGCGCATCGTGCCGGCGGCGACCATCTGCTCGCACAGGCGGTCATATTCTTCCTGCGAGCCATCGCACCAGTAGACCTGGTCGGGCTTGGTCAATGCGGCGATGTCGGCAACCCAGGCGACCAGTTTCTGGTTCTTGACCCAAGCCGGCACGTTCAGTGCCGGAGTGCCTTGCATTGTGGGGTGGTTCATACTGCGACTCCAAAGCGAAAAAGAAATCGTGCAATGTCCGAGCGGCGGTTCGCGGATGAGCGGGCCGGGAAAGTCGGGGCCGGGCCGGCTGCCTGCCTTGTTTGGCATGGCGCACTTGCCTTCTGACCGTGACATCCCGTTACAACTCGGCGGCGACCAAATTCTTTCAAATGGTCGCGAGGGGCCCTGTTGCTGCGATACAGTTGCGCTTCGCCTGCTTTTGGCGGGCGACAGGGGCCGGGCGGGCATTGTCCGGCGACGAACGGGGTGTGGGAGCGTAGCTCAACCGCACTGTGCGCGTCGCGGGAGCGGGCAAGGATACCATTGCACGGATCACCTGTTTTTTGCTGCGCAACATTGTTATCTCAGCCGAGATGCCTTTTCGCCACCGCCGCGGGTCGTCGCGGACACGGTTGGGGACGATGATGTCCGCTTTCAATGTTGTGTCAGGAAATCCAACAATACTGTCGGTTGCGCACTGATTCTGTGGCCGTGCGCACCGAGCCCGAGGTCAAAGAGTCACCAATGAAGATTGCAGTTCTCGACGATTACCAGGACGCCGTGCGCAAGCTGCCCTGCTTTGCGCTGCTCGAAGGCCATGACGTCAAGGTCTTCAACAACACCGTGAAGGGCGTGGGCCAATTGGCAGCGCGCCTCTCGGATGTCGAGGCATTGGTGCTGATTCGCGAGCGCACCCGTGTGACGCGTCAGCTACTCGAGAAGCTGCCCAAGCTCAGGATCATCAGCCAGACCGGCCGGGCGGGGAACCATGTCGACATCGAGGCCTGTACCGAGCGCGGCGTGGTCGTGCTGGAAGGCGTCGGTTCTCCCGTGGCGCCCGCCGAGCTGACCTGGGCGCTGATCATGGCGGCCCAGCGCCGCATTCCCCAGTACGTTGCCAGCCTCAAGCACGGCGCCTGGCAGCAGTCGGGCCTGAAATCGACCACGATGCCGCCGAACTTCGGCCTTGGGCAGGTCCTGCGCGGACAGACGCTCGGCATCTGGGGCTATGGCAAGATCGGCCGCCTGCTGGCGGGCTACGGCCGCGCCTTTGGCATGAACGTGCTGGTCTGGGGCCGCGAGGCTTCGCAGCAGGGCGCCCGGGAGGCTGGCCTTAACGTGGCGGAATCGGTCGAACAGCTGTTTGCCGACTCCGACGTGCTGTCGCTGCACCTGCGCCTGAACGACGAGACGCGCGGCATCGTCAAGCTGGCCGACCTGCAGCGCATGAAGCCCACATCGTTGTTTGTGAACACCAGCCGCGCCGAGCTGATCGAGGAAAACGCGCTGGTCGCCGCGCTGAATCGCGGACGTCCGGGCATGGCCGCCATCGACGTGTTCGAGTCCGAGCCGATCCTGCAGGGTCATGCCCTGCTGCGCATGGAGAACTGCATCTGCACGCCGCACCTGGGCTATGTGGAGCGCGAAAGCTACGAACTCTACTTCCGCGCGGCGTTCCAGAACATCCTTGATGTGCTGGCCGGCAAGCACGACAGCATCGCCAATCCCAAGGCACTCACCCCCACGCTTGCACGCTGACTCGAGCGCTGACTTCAGTCAAGTCACATTCTGACGTCGTGAAATGATGTTTGGAGCGCAGGGCGCGCGTGACTATTATTCCTCTTGGTCGCCTGCTTTCGGCGGGCGGTCCTGACATTGCCAGAGCAGGCAATGCTGAACCGTAAATTTCAGGAGGAGAGGGAAAAATGACTGTCCGTACACCTGTAGTTGGTTTGGCCGTAGCCGTAACACTGGCGCTCGCTGCTTTCGGGGCGAACGCTCAGCAGACACAGCAGCCCGCAGCGCAACCGGCGACGGGGTCCGCCGAGGTTCCTCCGATGCCGCCAACCTCCCAGGCCAAGGCCATGATTTCCGAGAAGTTCAAGGCCGCGGACACCAACCATGACGGCAAGCTGACCCGCGACGAGGCCAAGGCCGGCATGCCGGAGGTCTACAAGCGCTTCTCTCAAATCGATGTGAAGAAGAAGGGCTACGTCACCGAGCGTCAGATCGGTGCCTACTGGCATTCGAAGACCGCCGAGCAGATGCAGAAGGAAAATCCCATCTGGAACTGAGCGTTCGAGCGCTTCCCGGACCCGCGCCATGAGGCATGGCGCGACGTCCGGGAGGGACGCCTGACCGGCAGACGCACCGCCCCGCCAGACACCTGGAACGTGCGTCTGTTTCCCCACATTCCCTTGCTCAAACGAGCGCCCAAGTCGGTACACTCGGTGCAAAGCCGACGCGCGGCAGCATGACGCGCGCGCAGCCCCGCACACGCAAGGAGAGCGTACCGTGGCCGAAACCGATCCGCGTCCGAACCCCGCCGGCGCCGGTGGCATGAGCATTGGCCGTGTGCTGGCCGTCAATGTCGGCACCGCCCTGCCGCTCGTGGTGGCAGGCGCAGGCACGGAGGCTGTGGTGATGTCGGCCATCCGCAAACACCCGCTCAGTACATTGCATCATCCGATTGCCGTAGGCGTGCACCGCCTGGGGCTGGCCGGCGACGAGCAGGTCGACCGCAGCGTCCACGGCGGACCTGAGCAGGCCGTCTATGCCTATCCGATCGAGCACTACACCTGGTGGAACACGCGCCGGCGCGATGCCGGGGTCGAGGAATCCGAGCGTCCGCTGGCGTTCGGCGCGATGGGCGAGAATCTGACGACCCAGGGCCTGCTGGAGTCCGCGTTGTGGGTGGACGACCGCCTGCTTATTGGCGACGTCGAACTTGTGGTGAATGCGCCACGGCGGCCCTGCTACAAGTTCAATGCGGCGATGGGGTACGCCCATGCCGCGCGCGACATGCTGGAAAGCAGCTTTTCCGGCGTGTACCTGGGTGTCATCCAGCCTGGCGTGCTGCGCGCCGGCGATGCCGTGATCCTGATTCCCGGCCCGCGTGATGTGCCGCTGAATACCCTGCTGCACCGGAACGGCCGGCAAATCTCTCGCTAGATTGTTGCCAATCCCGCGTTAGTCCGGGGTGGCCGCCACGGGCTTTTCTGCTAATGTTTTAGAACTCATACAAGCGGTTCGGCCATCCCTTCCCTGTCGGCCAGACATCCATCCCCAGCGGAGCTGTAATGGGTTGTAATACAACGCACTAGCCGGAAGCGGCCAAGGCGCGGTACTAGTAGCGGTTTGCGCGGATAAAGCCGGCCCGATGAAGCCGGCGCCAAGGGGGAGTCGCGCGCCGTGCAGTATTTGAGGGTCCTCATAATGAAAACAGATGGAATCGACCAGCCGAAGGGCTTTGTCGATGGCAACTGGAGCGCGGCCGCCGGTACGGGGCGCGGCCGCACTTCGCGCTGGCCGGCCGTCGTGGCCGTGCTTGTGATCGTTGTCGCCGGCTGGTTTGGCTGGAAGCACTGGTTTGCGCCGAAGCCGGCCGCCAAGGGCCCGGCCGTGACCACGGTTGCCACGGCTATCGTCCAGCAGGGCGATGTGCCGCTGGAAGTGAACGCCAACGGCAATGTGGTGGCGATGCAGACCGTGGAGGTGCGCCCGCAGGTGTCGAGCACCGTTCGCACGGTCCATATCAAGGAAGGCCAGAGCGTCAAGCCGGGCGACCTGCTGTTCTCGCTCGATACGCGCATGGACGAGGCCAATCTGGACAAGGCGCGCGCCCAGCTCATGCGCGACCAGGCCGATCTGTCCGACGCACGCCGCACGCTGACACGTAGCCAGGAGCTGCTGCAGCGCAACTTCATCTCGCGCAGTGCCGTGGATACGGCACAGGCCAAGGTCGACGGCTTCGAAGCCACGATTCGCGCCGACCAGGCGGCCATCGAAGCGAGCCGCGTGGCCATCAGCTACGGCACGATTCGAGCGACGATCGGCGGCCGGACCGGCGTCATCAACGTCTTCCCGGGCTCGCTGGTCACGCCGACGACTGCGACGCCGATGGTCATCGTGGCGCAGATCGCGCCGATCACGGTCATGTTCACGCTGCCCGAACGGCAGCTTGCCGCCCTGCGCGAGGCACTGCGCAGCGGACCGGTATCGGTGACGGCGCTGCCTAACGACGGCAGCAAGCAGCCCGTGACCGGCAAGATCACATTCGTCGACAACACCGTCGATCCGCAGTACGGCAGCATCCGCGTCAAGGCGATGTTTGGCAACGAAGAGCACCGCCTCTGGCCGGGCACCTACGCCAACGTCAACGCCACGGTGCAGGTGCTGAAGGATGCGCTGTCCGTGCCGCCACAGGCCATCGTGGCCGGCCCCGAGGGCCGTTTCGTTTACACCGTGCAGGCCGACAACAAGGTGGCGCGCGTGCCAGTGCAGGTCATCGCCACGACGGCTGCTGCCGCGGTGATCGAAGGCGTGCAACCCGGCGCGCGCGTCGTGACCGAGGGCGCGCAGAATCTGCGTCCGGGAAGCCTGGTGCGGGAAGCTGCCGCTCGCGGCGCTTCGGCCCCGGCCGCCGCTACCAAGCATTGATGCCATGACGCTGTCCGAGCTTTGTATCCGCCGGCCCGTCATGACGGTGCTGTTGTGCCTGGCCGTCATCGTGACCGGTATCGTGCTGTATCCGACGATTCCGATTGCGGCGTTGCCCAGTTTCAATTCGCCCGTGATCCAGGTCACGGCCACGCTGCCGGGGGCGAGCCCGGAGACGATGGCGGCGTCCGTCGCCACGCAGCTCGAGAAGCAGTTCGCCACGATTCCGGGCGTCTCGGTCATCAGCTCGTCGAACACGCTCGGCAATTCGAGCATCACGATCGAGTTCAACAACGACCGCGATATCGACGCCGCCGCCGTGGACGTGCAGGCCGCGCTGTTCCGCGCGCAGCGGTCGCTGCCGATCGAGATGACGCTGCCACCGTCGTATCGCAAGGTGAACCCGGCCGATGCGCCGGTGATCCTGCTGGCGATCAATTCGCCGTCGATGAGCCTCGGGGAGCTGAACGCGTTTGGCGATAACCTGATCTCGCCGACGCTGGCCACACTGCCCGGCGTCGCGCAGGTGCAGATTTTTGGCCAGAAGCGCTTCTCAGTGCGCGTGCGCGCCCACCCCGACGCGCTGGCCGCGCGTGGCCTGACGCTTGATGAGCTGGCCACCGCGCTCAATCGCGCCAATGCGAACACGCCGGTCGGCACGCTCGACGGCACGCGCCAGACGCTGACGATCCAGGCTAACCGCCAGATGACCAACGCGGACGCGTTCCGCAACATCATCGTGGCCAGCCAGCCGAGCGGCGCCGTGGTGCGGCTGTCGGACGTGGCGGAAGTGGAAGACAGCGTCGAGACGATCAAGACCGGCAGCTGGCTCAACAACGAACGCTCGATCGTGCTGGCCGTGCAGCGCCAGCCAGATGCCAACACGGTGGCCGTGGTCGATGCGATCCGGAGCGCCCTGCCGCGCCTGCTGGCGCAGATGCCGGGCTCCGTCAACGTGAACGTGGTGAACGACCGGTCGATGTCGATCCGGGGATCGATCCACGATGTGCAGTTCACGCTGGCGCTGACCGTCGCGCTGGTGGTGATGGTGATCTTCCTGTTCCTGCGCCGCGCCGCCGCGACGCTGATTCCCACGGTATCGCTGCCGATCTCGCTGATCGGCACCGTGGCGCTGATGAAGGCGTTTGGCTACAGCCTGGATAACGTGTCGCTGCTGGCCATCACGCTGGCCGTGGGCCTGGTGGTGGACGACGCGATCGTGATGCTCGAGAACATCGTGCGTCATATCGAGGAAGGCGTGCCGCCGCTCAAGGCAGCGCTGGTGGGCTCGCGCGAAATGGGCTTCACGATCCTGTCGATTTCGATCTCGCTGGTGGCCGTGTTCATCCCGATTTTCTTTATGCCGGGTGTGATTGGCCTGCTGTTCCACGAATTCGCCGCGGTGGTGTCGCTGTCTATTCTCGTCTCGGCGCTCGTGTCGCTGACACTGATCCCGATGCTGTGCGCGCGCTTCCTGTCTGCCGAGAACGTGCCGGTGGACGAATCACAGCACATGTATGGGGAAGCGACGGGCGATCACGCCGCGGGCGCGCCCGTGCATCGCGTGGAGCAGAAGCAAACGATCGGGATGCGTTCCACGCAGTGGTTCGAAGACCTGTTCGAATGGACGCTCCGCAAGTACGCGAGCGGACTGGACTGGTGCCTGGCGCACCGCCGCGTGGTGCTTGCCGCAGCCGGCCTGACGTTCGTGCTGACCGCTGTGCTGTTCGTGAAGATCCCGAAGGGCTTCTTCCCCGAGGAAGACATCGGCCAGATCCAGGTCAACGCAGAAGGCCCGCAGGACATCTCGTTCGACGCGATGTCCGATCGCCTGCGCGACGCCGCCGAACGTATCCGCGCGAATCCGGCCGTGAAGAGCGTGGTGGCGTCGATCGGCGGTGGCCCGTCGCCAGCCATCAACACGGGCCGGATGTTCGTCGAGCTGAAGCCGCTCGGGGAGCGCCCGAAGATGCCGCAGGTGGTGGAGTCGCTGCGCAAGGATGTTGCCGGGGTGCCCGGGCTGGCGGTCTACTTCTCGCCGGTGCAGAACCTGCGTCTCGGCGGGCGTCAGAGCAAGAGCCGCTACCAGTACACGCTGCAGAGCGTGAAGCCGGGGCAGTTGCAGGAGTTCAGCGACAAGCTCATGGCCAAGATGCGCACCGAGCCGATCTTCCGTGACGTGACCAGCGATTCGCAGCAGTCGGGTCTCGAGGCGCAACTGACAATCGACCGCGACAAGGCCAATGCGCTCGGCGTGCAGATGCAGGACGTGCGCACGGCGCTGTACACCGCGTTTGGCGAGCGTCAGGTGTCGACGATCTACACGCCGATCGACAACTACTACGTGATCCTGACCGCGGCCGATATCGACCGCGCGGATGAGACGGCGTTCTCCAAGCTCTACGTGCGCAGCCGGACGGGCCAGATGGTGCCGGTGTCGGCGTTCGCCACGACCGAGCGCCGCGTGGGACCGATCGCGGTGAACCACCAGGGCCAATTGCCATCGGTCACGGTGTCGTTCAACCTCGCGCCGGGCGCCGCGCTTGGCGATGCGTCGAAGCTGATCGACCGCTATCGCGATGAGATCGCGATGCCGACATCGATATTCACGAGCTGGGGTGGTGATGCTGCGGTGTTCCAGTCGTCACAGGCCACGCAGGTGGTGCTGCTGGTGGCGGCGATCGCGGTGATCTACACGCTGCTGGGTGTGCTCTACGAGAGCTACATCCACCCGCTGACGATTCTGGCCGGCCTGCCTTCCGCGGCCGTTGGCGCGTTGCTGACGCTGTTCCTGTTCAACGTGGAGCTGTCGCTGATCGCGACGATCGGTGTGCTGATGCTGATCGGTATCGTCAAGAAGAACGCGATCATGATGATCGACTTCGCGCTGGCGGCGCAGCGTGAGCAGGGCATGGCGCCCGCGAAGGCGATTCGGCAGGCGTGCCTGCTGCGCTTCCGCCCGATCATGATGACCACGTTCGCGGCCGTGATGGGCGCCCTGCCGCTGGCACTGGGCCTGGGCGCGGGCGCGGAACTGCGCCAGCCGCTCGGCTTGGCCGTGGTGGGTGGTTTGCTGTTCTCGCAAGTGATCACGCTGTTCATCACGCCGGTGATCTACCTCGCGCTCGATCGCTACTCTGGTACCGGCCCGTTGCAGATCGATTCGGAAGGCAATCCGCTGGACGAGCAGCAGCCGGCAACGGTGGCGCACTGATCGCCAAACCATCGGCTCGTGTCGCGTCAAGCTCCCATCCCAATGGCCCGGCGCAAGTGCCGGGCAACCGGAGAGACCACAGCGATGAACCGATTCGTAGCCTGTATCGCAATGGCAGCCCTGACCGCCGGATGCGCGTCGACAGGACCTTCGGCAGATGCCTTGAGCCAGCGCTTCCCGAACCAGACCTACGTATTGCTCGGAGAGGTGCACGACAACGCGGCGGGCCAACGGCAGCGGCTGCAGGCGCTGACGCAGGCCGTCGAGGCGGGCTGGCGGCCCGCGATCGCGATGGAGCAATTCGACCGCGAACGGCAGGGCGATATCGACCGTGCGCGTCGCGAGCGTCCGGGCGATGCGGACTATGTCATCGCGCAGGCGACGGGCCCAAAGAGTGGCTGGAACTGGGCGCTCTACCAACCGGTGGTATCACTTGCATTGCAATACGACCTGCCGTTGCTTGCCGCGAACCTGTCGCGTGCCGATGCCGCGAAGATCGTGCGCGGCGGGCTCGGGCAGGTTTTCGCGCCCCAACAGCAGGCCGAGTTGAAACTGGACAAGCCCTTGCCTGCCGACCTCGTCGCCTTGCAGACGGCGACACTCGATGCCGGGCACTGCGGTAATTTCCCGAAGGCGATGCTGCCAGGGATGCTCGACGCGCAGGCTGCCCGCGATGCTGTGATGGCGCAGATCATGAAGGCACATGGCGACCGGGGCGTGGTGCTGATCGCGGGTAACGGCCACGTGCGGCGCGACATCGGTGTGCCCCGCTGGCTCGATCGTGCCGATCGAGATGACGTGCGCGTGCTCAGCGTCGGTTATGCGGAGTCCGAGGTCAACGACAAGGCATTCGATGTGCTTGTGCGTGTCCCTGCCGTGGATCGTCCCGACCCATGTACCGATGCGGTGATGAAGAAGTAGCAATGAGTCGGCGTGCGCGGCCCATCAGGCCGTCGGCATCACCAGTGGCAAGCTGAGTTCCGCGCGCACGCCGCGTCCCTGGACGCCTTCGCGCAAGACCACGGTGCCGCCGCAGCGCATCGCCATCTCGCGCGAGATGGCAAGTCCGAGGCCCGACCCTGTTTCCGTGTGGCCGACCCGGCGATAGAAGCGCGCGAACACCTTCTCGCGTTCGGCCTCGGGAATGCCGGGGCCGTCATCCTCGACGACGAGCATGGCGCTGTCGTCGACCTGTGTGGCGGAGAGCGTGATGCGGCTGCGGCGTCCCGAGTACTGGATGGCGTTGTGGACAAGATTGGCGAATGCCTCGCGCAACAGCGCGGGATCGGCCTGCACTGGCAGTTCCAGTCCGGCCGGTCGTTCCCAGCCGAAATCCTGCTGGCGTCCGCGAGCGAGTGGCAGGTAGTCCAGTGCCACCTGCTCCGCCACGCCGATTGCGTCGATGATTTCCACTTCCGTGGCCGGGGCGGTGCCGTCCGGCGCGTGCTGTCTGACGCGCGCCAGTGCCAGCAACTGGTTGGTCATCCGCGCGGCCTGCTCCAGTTGCTTGACGATGCCGCCAACGGCTTCGGCGGCGCCTGAATGCGCCGCGCCTTCACCGCCGAACGTGTCGAGCTGCCGCTGCGCGAACTCGGCCTGTGTCTTCAGGATGGCCAGTGGCGTGCGGAGCTGATGGGCGGCATCGGCGATGAACTGGGCCTGGGCCTGGGCCATCGCGTCGGAGCGCGACACGTGCAGGTTCACCGCGTCGACCAGCGGGCGCACCTCGACCGGCACATGGTCGAATTCGAGCGGGGTCAGATCCTCGGGCGAGCGCGCGCGCACATCGTCGCGTACCTGTTGCAGCGGGCGGAGCACGTAGGTAATGCCGCCGACCAGGATCAGCGCCGAGACGATGATCAGCGCGATGTCGCGCAGCAGTGCACTGCGCCAGACGTTGCCGATCAGCGCCGCGCGCGGCTCGGCGGTCTCCGCCACCTGGATGATCACGCGCATGTGCGCGTCGGGGCGATAGACCGGGCGGGCCATCGCCGCGATGCGGACCCGGTCGCCGCGATAGGTGGCGTCGTAGAAGCGCGGTTGGCCGTTCCGCAGCGCTCCCGCCGGCAGCGGCAGGTCGTCATAACCGGTGACAGTCTCGATCTGGCCCGCCCGCTCCATCGACACGCGGTAGAACACGTGTGTCTGCGCCGCGGTCTCGAACATCTCCATGGCTGCGTCGGGCAGCGATAGCTGGATGCTTTCGCCGGCCATCCCGATGGCGTTGTCGATGGTCAGCACGGAGCCGTACAGCGAGCGGTCGTATGCCGTGTTGGCGGCATCGCGCAGGGTGCCGTAGGTGAACCACGTATCGACCGCCATCATGAGCGCCAGCGCCGGCACCAGCAGGATCAGCAACTGGCGCCGCAGGCTGCCGCGCAACCAGGACCGCACAGGCAGGCGCGCGCGCTGGCGCAGGCGGCGAGGCCACATCAGGTGGCGGTCTCTGGTTCGAGCAGGTAGCCGAAGCCGCGTAGCGTGACGATGGTTACGCCGTGGCCGGACAGCTTCTTGCGCAGGCGATAGACCAGCACCTCGATGGCGTCCGGGCTCACGTCCGCGTCGAGCGAGAACACCTTGTCGAGCAATTGGGCTTTCGTCAGCGGTTGGCCGCTTCGGGCCAGCAGCGCGCCGAGCAGCGTCGATTCGCGCGGGGTCAGGGACAGCGGCGCGCCAGCCAGTGTGAAGCTGCGCGCTTCGCCGTCGAATACCAGCGTGCCGCATTGCAGGCGCGGATGCGCCCGGCCACGGCTGCGCCGGATCAGCGCCAGGATACGGGCCTCGAGTTCCGCGATGGCGAATGGTTTGGGCAGGTAGTCGTCGGCCCCGAGATTGAGACCGCGCACGCGTTCATCCAGGGTGTCCTGTGCGGTGAGGATCAGCACGGGCGTGCGGTCGTCGCGGCCGCGCATGGCCTTCAGCACGGCCAGGCCGTCCTTGCCGGGAAGGCGCAGGTCCAGCACGACGGCATCGTATTCCTCGGCCATGAGGCGGGCCTCGGCCTTCAGGCCGTCGGTGACATGCTCGATCACGAAGCCGCCCTGCTCAAGTGCGCGTGTGACCCAGCGGGCCAGTTCCACTTCATCTTCCACCAGCAGGATGCGCATGGGACCCTCCTCTGCCCGCTCTTGATCTGTCTCCGGGGGCTGCCCCCGAGGGCGCCTATGATACCGCCTCGGCGGCGGGTGTCGGGGGCGCCGCTCGCACCCTATAATGGCGGCGCTCCTTCCCGTGTACAACACGCCTGTCTACTGTGCCAGAAACCAAGTCGCCTCCGGTTCATGCAACTCGCCGTCACTTGCTGATGGCGGGCGCCGTCATGGCTGCGGGCGTACCGTCGCTTCCGGCCCGGGCGCAGCCCACGGCGCGGGTGCCGGCGGGGTATCCGAGCGACTATATCGAGGTGATCGCGCGCGCGCAGCGCGAGGGATCGGTCACGGTCTATGGTTCGACCGATCTGGAGATCGCGCAGCCGCTGATCGACGCATTCGAAGCCCGCTATCCGGGTATTCGCGTGCGCTATCAGGACCTGAACACGATCGAGCTGAACGACCGCTTCCTGGCGGAGAGCGCGAGCCTCGGCACGAACCGGCCGGCAAGGGACGCGGATGTGGCCGATGTGCTCTGGAGCACGGCGATGGACCTGCAGATCAAGCTCGTCAACGACGGCTACGCGCAGCGCTACGAGTCGCCGGAACGCGATGGCCTGCCGGGCTGGGCGGTCTGGCGCGACGAGGCGTTCGGCACCACGTTCGAGCCTGCGGTGATCGTCTACAACCGGAAGCACTTCGCGGGCACCCATATTCCGAGTAGCCGCAGCGGCCTGGCGCGCTTGCTGCAGGACCGCGCGCCGCAATGGCGGGGCAAGATTGTGACGTACGACGTGGAGCGTTCCGGCGTTGGCTATCTGCTCGCCCAGCAGGATGCGCGCATGGGCAGCGAGTTCTGGTATCTGGCTCAGGCGTTGGGCCGCGCGCGCGTGCAGTTGTCTGCATCGACGGCGGACATGATCGAGCGCATCGCCAGTGGCGAGCTGGTGCTGGGCTATAACCTGCTAGGTTCCTATGCGCTGTCCCTGATGGAGCGCGGGGCCGGGATTGCCGTCATCGCGCCGCGCGACTACACCCTGGTGATGTCGCGCGTGGCGTTCATCGCGCGGCAGGCGCCGAGGCCACACGCGGCGCGGCTGTGGCTCGATTTCCTGCTGTCGCGCGATGGGCAGGTCCTGCTGAGTCAGACCGCGTCCCAGCTCTACACGATTCGCACCGACACCGACAGCACGCATACTGCCAACGCACTGGCGGAACGGCTGGGCTACGCGCTCAGACCGATCAGCGTCGGGCCGGGTCTGCTGGCCGCACAGGATGCCCTGCGCAAGAAGGCGTTCATCGCGCGTTGGCGCGAAGCCATGCGCGGTTGACGGCGCATAGCCAACTCATAGCCCGCTCAGCAATCCGTTCGGGAATCAGGTCGGAATCAGGTCGGAATCAGGTCGGCGCCAGGGCCTGCTGGGGCTGCTGGGGCTGCCGTTCGCACAGGGCCGCCATTTCCGCATCGAGCGGCGCCATGGGGCGTGGCACGTAGCCCACGCGCAGAGCCGGCGAGAGGCGCAATGTGTCGATGAATGCGTCCGCCAGGCGTTCGGCCTCGCGGGCCAGTTCGAAATCCTCGGGGGAGAACAGCCAGTGCGCCAGCACGCCACCGATCGCGGCGTGAAAGGCATTGACGGCCAGTGGCAGGTCGAGGTCGGCGGGCAACTGGCCGCGCTCCATCGCTAGCCGCAGATGCTCGCGCATCTTCACCGTGCCTTCCTGGTGCGACTGGCGCTGGCGCACGAAGATGGCGCCGTTGTCCTCGACCATCTCGCACTTGTGGAAGATGATTTCGAACACGCGGCGCCATTGGGGATTGTTGACGGTCTGGCGGAACACGAATGCGCAGATGTCGCGGATGCTGCCGAGCGGGTCTTCCTGCGAGGCAATGCGCTCGGGCGAGCAGAGCGCCTCGACAGGCAAGTTGACGCGATCGCACATCGCGGCGAACACGTCGCTCTTGTTCTTGAAATGCCAATAGATCGCGCCGCGCGTGACGCCTGCCGCCTCGGCAATGTCCGCCAGCGAAGGACGTGCCACGCCACGGGCGTGGAACACGGCCTCTGCCGCATCCAGAATGCGGTTGCGCGTCTCTAGCGCTTCTTCCTTGGTACGTCTGACCATTTCCCTCTTTACCCGGACGGCGGTGGTCGCCAGGTCTCCATAGGCGCTGCCGGTGGATGGCAAGGCGCTTCTCTCTCCAAATTGCGCAACGGCACTAGGCGGGGCGCATCGTACCGTGAATGGAACAATCGTGCTCGATTTGCAGGAGCATTCCACTACACGCAACCATCACATGTGTTGTAAACGCCCCAAAATTTATCCGGGTACTTACATACATGCGCGAATGTATCTATAATACGCCCCTGCCCGAGTTTCAGCCAACCTGATTTGTGTGATGGCGCGCGCGCAAAGTGACGCAGCCATGAGCCGAAGCCGGGAAATCCTGCCTGTAGAAAGAAAAGCGTTTCCATCCACCGCCTTGCGTGCGGCGGCTGGCAACAAGCAAGAACCTGTTTGGCCGCCATACCCCGCCCCCGGAGTGTGTTGCCCTTTGCGACTGTTCGCGTCGCGGGCATTGCGGCAGATCTCAAATTGCCATCATGGGGTTATCGATGAGGAAGTCCCAACAAATCCGTAGTGTTGCCGCCGCTGTGGCGGTACTGGCGTTGTCCGCCTGCGGCCAGAAAGCCCCGCAGGGCGGCGCGATGCCGCCTCCGGAAGTGGGTGTCGTGACCGTCACGCCGTCCGCAGTTGCCGTCGTCAATGAATTGCCGGGTCGTCTCGAGGGTGTTCGCACCGCCGAGGTGCGTGCCCGCGTGGAAGGTATCGTCCTGTCGCGCAACTACACCGAAGGCGGTGAAGTGAAGGCCGGTCAGGTGCTGTTCCGCATCGATCCCGCCCCGTATCAGGCGCAACTGGCTTCGGCCAAGGCCCAGCTCGAGCGTGCCGAGGCCAATGCCGTGTCCGCGCGCCAGAAGGCTGAGCGCTACAAGCCGCTGGTGGCTGCCAACGCCGTCAGCAAGCAGGAATACGACGAGGCGGTTGCCGCCGCCGGTCAGGCCAATGCCGATATCGCCGCCGCCAAGGCGGCCGTGACGACCGCGCAGATCAATCTGGGCTACACCACCGTCACCGCGCCGATCTCCGGCCGCGTCGGCCGTGCGCTGGTCACGGAAGGCGCGCTGGTCGGCAAGGGCGAAGCCACCAAGCTGACCACCGTCGAACAAGTCGAGCCGATCTGGGTGACCTTCACGCAACCCGCGTCGGAAGTGGCGCGCCTGCGTCGCGCCATTGAGGCCGGCCAGGTCAAGGGTGTGAACGGTGGCGCGCGCGTGCACCTGTACCCGGAAGCCGGCGACAAGGAATACGGCATGACCGGCAAGCTGCTGTTCTCGGACATGACCGTGGACCCGACCACGGGTTCGATCACGCTGCGTGCCGAGTTCCCGAACCCGAAGCGTGAACTGCTGTCGGGCACCTTCGTGCGCGTCAAGATCGAACAGGGTGTGGACGAAAAGGCGCTGACCGTGCCGCAGCGCGCGCTGATCCGTAGCGCACAGGGCGCGAGCGTGCTGGTGGTGGGCGATGACGGCAAGGTAGCCGCGGTGCCGGTCAAGGCGCCGCAGGCGATCGGCGATCGCTGGGTGGTGACCGAAGGCCTCAAGGGTGGCGAAAAGGTCATCGTCGAGGGCCTGCAAAAGGTTCGCCCGGGCGCGCCTGCCAAGGCCGTGCCGTTCCAGAATCCGCAGACCGCGGCTGCGCCGGCATCGGGCGCAGGTGCGCAGGGTGCTGAAGGCGGCAAGTCCGAAGCCAGCAACGAAGCCAAGCCCGCCGAGCAGAAGCCGGCCAAGCAAGGCTGACCACGCACACTTAGGGAGCCAGTTTCATGGCGAAGTTTTTCATCGACCGGCCGGTGTTCGCGTGGGTGCTCGCGCTGATCATCGTGCTGGGCGGGGCACTCGCGATCCTGCAATTGCCGATCGCGCAGTACCCCAATATCGCGCCCCCGATCATCACGGTCAGCACGACCTACCCTGGTGCATCGGCCAAGACCATTGAAGACACGGTGGTGACGCCGATCGAGCAGGAGCTCAACGGCGCGCCGAACCTGCTCTATTACGAGTCGCAGAGCGAGTCGTCCGGCCTGGCCACGATCAACATCTCGTTCGCGCCGGGCTCGAGTTCCGACCTGAACTCCGTGGAAGTGCAGAACCGCCTGAAGCGCGTGGAAGCGCGTCTGCCCGCGGAAGTGCGCCAACAGGGTGTGAAGGTCGACAAGGCCGGCAACAACTACATGATGTTCATCACGGTCTCGTCCAAATCCGGTAACTCGGATGCGATCGAGCTCGGTAACTTCGTGTCCGCGCAGGTCGTCGACTCGATCCGTCGCGTGCCCGGCGTGGGTGCGGCCGACCTGTTCGGTACCGAATACGCGATGCGGATCTGGCTGGATCCGGCCAAGCTGACCGGCTACAACCTCACGCCGCTCGACGTGAAGGCCGCAGTGGCCGAGCAGAACATCCAGGTTGCCGTGGGCGAACTGGGCGGGACCCCGTCGCCTTCTGGCACCGAGCTTAACGCCACGGTGAGTACCGAAAGCCGCCTGAACACGCCCGAGGAATTCGCCAACATCCTGTTGCGCGTGAATCCGGACGGTTCGTCGGTGCGCATCAAGGACGTCGGCCGCGTGGAACTGGGCGGCGCCGACTACTCGACGCTCGCCCGCATCAACGGCAAGCCGGCCTCGGCCATCGCCATCAAGCTGGCCCCGACCGGCAACGCGCTGGCCACCGCCACCGCGGTGCGCGCCAAGATGGAAGAGCTTTCGCGTTTCTTCCCGCCGGACTACGAGTTCAGCGTGCCTTACGACACCTCGGCCTTCGTGAAGATCTCGATCGAGGAAGTGGTCAAGACGCTGCTGGAAGCCGTGGTGCTGGTGTTCCTGGTGATGTACCTGTTCCTGCAGAACTTCCGCGCGACGCTGATCCCGACGCTGGTGGTGCCGGTGGCGCTGCTTGGCACGTTCGGCGCGATGCTGGCGTTCGGCTTCTCGATCAACGTGCTGACAATGTTCGGCATGGTGCTGGCGATCGGTATTCTGGTCGACGATGCCATCGTGGTGGTCGAGAACGTCGAGCGGATCATGAGCGAGGAAGGACTCTCGCCACGTGAAGCCACGCGCAAGGCGATGGGACAGATCACGGGCGCCATCATCGGCATTACGCTGGTGCTGACGGCGGTGTTCATCCCGATGGCGTTCTTCTCGGGCTCTGTCGGCAACATCTATCGCCAGTTCTCGCTGTCTCTGATTGCTTCGATGGGCTTCTCGGCGCTGCTGGCCCTGACGCTGACCCCGGCACTGTGCGCCACCATGCTCAAGCCGGTGGAAGCAGGCCATCACCACGAGAAGAAGGGTTTCTTCGGCTGGTTCAACCGTACTTTCACCACGGCATCTGGCAGCTACCAGGGCATGATTGCGCGCATTCTCAAGCGCACGGGCCGTTACGTGATCATCTACCTGGTGATCATCGCCGGGGTGGTGGTGCTGTTCAAGCGCCTGCCGTCGTCGTTCCTGCCCGATGAGGACCAGGGCTACATGATCACCGTGGTGCAGTTGCCCACGGGCGCGACGCAAGAGCGCACGATCGGCGTGCTCAAGCAGATCGAGGACTACTACCTGCAGAAGGAATCGAAGGTGGTGGACCAGATGATCACGGTGGCGGGCTTCTCGTTCTTCGGCCGCGGCCAGAACGGCGGTATCGCGTTCGTGCGTCTGAAGGACTGGAAGGAGCGTCCGGGCGCGGATCAGACCGCGCAAGCGCTGGTGGGCCGTGCGTTCGGCGCGCTGTCGTTTATCAAGGACGCGATCATCTTCCCGCTGAACCCGCCGGCCATCTCCGAACTGGGTAACTCGTCGGGCTTCGACTTCCGTCTGCAGGACCGCAGCGGTCAGGGCCACGCGAAGCTGATGGAAGCGCGTAACCAGATGCTGGGCATGGCGGCGCAGTCGCCGGTGCTGCAAGGCGTGCGTCCGGAAGGTCAGGAAGACGCGCCGCAGTTGCGCATCGACATCGATCGCGAAAAGGCGCGCGCGCTGGGCGTATCGGTGGCCGATATCAACTCGACGCTGTCGATCGCGTTTGGCTCCTCGTACGTGAACGACTTCATCTATGAGGGTCGCGTGCGCCGTGTGATCGTGCAGGCCGAAGGTGCGGATCGCCGCCTGCCGGACGATCTGACCAAGCTGCGCGTGCGCAATGCCAATGGCGACATGGTGGCGTTTGCCGCGTTCGCGACGTCGAAGTGGATCATGGGTTCGCCGCGCCTGGAGCGTTACAACGGCATGCCGGCCGTGAAGCTCGCGGGCCAGGCCGC
This sequence comes from Cupriavidus metallidurans CH34, assembly GCF_000196015.1. Lineage (NCBI taxonomy): Bacteria > Pseudomonadati > Pseudomonadota > Betaproteobacteria > Burkholderiales > Burkholderiaceae > Cupriavidus > Cupriavidus metallidurans. Next base: position 3,899,376 of record NC_007973.1, read on the forward strand.
GCCGGGCAAGTCCACTGGCGAGGCCATGCGCGTGATGGAGGAAAACTTCGCCAAGCTGCCGCCGGGCTTCGGTTTCGAGTGGTCGGGTCAGTCGTATGAAGAGCGCCTGGCCGGCTCGCAGGAACCGATCCTGTACACGCTGTCGCTGGTGATCGTGTTCCTGTGTCTGGCCGCGCTCTATGAGAGCTGGTCGATTCCGGTAGCCGTGCTGCTGGTGGTGCCGCTGGGTGTGATCGGCGCGCTGCTCGGCGTGACGCTGCGTGGCATGCCGAACGACGTGTACTTCAAGGTGGGCCTGATCGCGACGATCGGTCTGTCCGCCAAGAACGCCATTCTGATCGTGGAATTTGCCAAGGACCTGCAGGCGCAGGGCCGTAGCCTCGTGGATGCGACGCTCGAAGCGGTGCACCTGCGGTTCCGCCCGATCCTGATGACGTCGATGGCATTTATTCTGGGCGTGCTGCCGCTGGCGATTGCCACTGGCGCGGGCTCGGGCAGCCAACGCGCGATCGGTACCGGCGTGATGGGCGGGATGATCACGGCAACGCTGCTGGCGATCTTCCTGGTGCCGGTATTCTTCGTGGTGGTGCGTAGCCGCTTCAAGGGCAGCAAGGCCCAGCACGAGCGGGAAATGGCACGCCTGGAAAGCCAGAAGGAAATCTGACTATGACAAAGACTTTGACCACTCTACTGCTGGTGGCCGGGGTGCTGAGCGGCTGCACGATGGCGCCGCACTATGACCGCCCCGCCGCACCTGTGGCGGGCGGCTACCCGGCAGCGCCGGAAGGTTATGCCTCGGCCGAGGTGAAGAGCGGTGAAACGCGCCGCGCCACCGAGATCGGCTGGCGCGAGTTCTTCACCGACCCGCGCCTGCAAGGGCTGATCGAGGCGGCGCTGGAGAACAACCGCGACCTGCGTACCGCCGCGCTCCGCATCGAAGAGGCGCGCGCGCAGTACCAGATCCAGCGCGCCGACCTGCTGCCGACTGTGAATGCGAATGCCGGCTTCCAGCGCGGCCGCTTCTCGGGCGCCTCGTCGGGTATCGACCAGTCGTTCACGGGTAACGTGTACCAGGTCGGCCTGTCGGTAACGCAGTGGGAGCTCGACTTCTTCGGCCGCGTGCGGAGCCTTTCGAACGCCGCGCTGGCGCAGTACCTGGCCACCGAGGAAGCGCACCGCGCCGCGTATATCTCGCTGGTTTCGGAGGTCGCCAAGGCCTATCTGGCCGAACGCGCCTTTGCCGAGCAGTACGATCTGGCCCGCGACACCTACAAGGCGCGCCAGAGCACGTACGAACTGGCGCAGAAGCGCTTCAGCGCCGGCGCGACATCCGCGCTGGACCTGCGCGACAACGAATCGCTGGTGGCGCAGGCCCGCGTGGCCGCGGCGCAGCTGGCGCGTCAGCGCGCGCAGGCGCAGAACGCGCTGGAAGTGCTCGTGGGCAAGCCGATCGCCGAGATCCCGAACCTGCCTGCGCCGATGCGTCTGTCGGACGAACACATCATCAGCGATATTCCTGAGGGCCTGCCCTCGGAGCTGCTGACGCAGCGTCCGGACATCCGCCAGGCCGAGCAGCAGCTGTTGTCGGCCAACGCCAACATCGGCGCGGCGCGGGCCGCATTCTTCCCGCGCATCACGATGACGGCCAATGCCGGCACCATCAGCACGTCGTTCACGAACCTGTTCGACTCGGGCGCCCACGTGTGGTCGTTCGCGCCGCAACTCGTGCTGCCGATCTTCGACTACGGCCGAAACATGTCGAACCTGGACCTGTCCAACGTCCGCAAGAACATCCAGATCGCCAACTACGAGAAGACGATCCAGACCGCGTTCAGCGAAGTGGCCGATGCCCTCGTGGCACGCGGCACGCTCGAGGACCAAGTGGCAGGCCAGGAACAGCAGCGTGACGCGGAAGCCGCGCGCTACGAACTGGCGCGGATGCGCTTCCGCAGCGGCGTGGCGAGCTACCTCGACGAACTCGACGCACAGCGCCAGCTGTTCTCGGCCGAGCAGGATCTGGTTGCGGCACGGCAGTTGCGGTTGGTGAACTCGATCGACCTCTACCGCGCGCTGGGTGGCGGGCTGGTGGAGAAAGGACCGGTGGCGCAGCAGCCGGCACCGCAGACAACGACGACGCAGTAAGTCATCGTTTCGGTTCAGCAAAAAAGGGCGAAGCTTTCAAGGCTTCGCCCTTTTTGCGTTGTGGCTGACGTCGGTCAGAACTTGTAGGTCGCCGCGAGGAAGAACACCAGCGGGTTTGGCCGCAGTGTCGTCTTGGAGGTCGACAGCACGGTGCCGTCCGACGCCTTGATCGTCATCGTCGATTCGCTCTTGAGCGGGATGTACGTGACCGCCCCGGTGACACCCCAATGCTCGGTGAAGTTGTAGGTGCCGCCGACATTGAAGACCGGCGCCCACGACGACGACGCATCGGCGTGGACCGACGTCGGACCCGGAATACCCGCACCCGCAGCCAGGATCGCGCCGAGGTTATTGTTCACCGATGCGGCGAACGCCGGATTGACGTCGATATTGGTGAAGAAGTTGTATGAGACACCAACACCGACAAACGGGCGGAACGTCACATCGGGAGCACGGAAGTGATACTGCACCATAGCCGCCGGGCTCCACTGACGCGCGCGCGTGATGATCGGATTCAGCGACGGGTCGCCGAGGCTCTGGTGACCCAGCGCGCCGGCCGGGCCCGGCGGAATCAGATAGCCGTGTCCGTAGATCTTGAACTCGGGCGGAATGCCGCCCACGGCTGTGATCGCGATGTTGTCGGTGACGAAGTGGCTGAACGTCAAGCCGAGCGTGTCGGCATTCGACGTCGACAGGCCACTGCCTGGCGCCGAGAACGACCTCGGCAGTCCAAGCGGATAGTTGATTGGCACATCGAGCAGGGTTGTGGTCAACGGGCCGCTGGTGCCGAAGGTCTCGATGTGGAACCAGCCCGCGGATACGACGTTGTCCCCGGCCTTTTGCGCGTGCGCGGTGGTGGCCATGAAGGTGCTGCAGGCGAGAAAGGCTGCAGCGATCGAAAGCCGACGGGCCAGCGAGAGGCGTTTGTTATGCATGTTGGCTCCCTGGGTCGTTATTGCACGAAGGCGCCGACCGTGAAGTACGGGCCGGTGGTGCGGTTTTCGAGGAAGCCGAACACGCCGCCTGTGAACATGAACTTGCCCGTGATCGTGGCGTTGTCCTTGCGCGTGGTGGTCACCACGCCAGCGGTGGTCTGCGAGTAGTCGAGCTTCAGCGCCGTGGCCAGCGTGGCGTCGGCCGCGCGGAACGGGTCCAGTTGCGCGGCATCGGCACCCACCAGCGCCGTGGTGCGGTAGTCGAAGTTGCTGTCCACGCCGACGTACTCGCCATTGACACTACCTTGTGTGATCGACACCGCCGGCGCCATCATGCCGATGCCGATCTCGTCATCGGCGCCCACCGGTTGCAGGTTCGTGAACGACGCGTTGGCATAGCCGACGCGAATCATGATCGGCACGAGTTGTCCGCGCAGCTTGCCCACGATCAGGTACGCGCGGCCCAGCACGCCGCCGAGGCTTGGTTGCTGCTCGCCTTCGTAGTTGGTGGAAAGCAGCGAGCCGTTGCCTTGCGGCACGAACTTGTTGCCCTTCTGCTTGCAGGTGCCGCCGGTCTTGTTGTCGCAGACCGTGAATGAACCATCGGCGGCCAGGGACATCTTGTAGTCCTGCGCGACCTGCGCGAAGTTCTTCGATGGAATCTCATGGAAGCCAGACCCGTTGTAGACGCCCGCGATCTTGCTCAGGTCCGTCTCGGTCTGCGCGAAGCCGATGAACTGGAAGTACGGGAACGTCGTGTCGGGCACGGCGCCAGCACCGGCAATGCCGTTGAACTGGATACGCGCGCCAGGGATCGTGCCGCCCATCACGCCTTCGCCCAGGAACAGCCGTGCCGGCCGCGATGCATCGAGACTCGCGCCGATCAACTGGAATGCGCATTGATTCAGCTTGTCGGTGGGCAGGCCGGTTTCCTGCGCCAGCTTGCCGGTCACCACGTTTTGCCCGTTGGTGGGGTCGGAGCGCGTTGGCTGCACCGTGCCCGTGGTGCGTGGGACCGATGAGTCCAGGAACGTGACAGCCCACGTCATCTTCGTGGTGTCGATCTGCACACTCACCAGTTCGCCCGATCCGGTGCCGCCGACATAAGGCGTCGAATAGTCGACCGATGCAGGACAGAGTCGGGCAGGCACGGCAGCGGGCACTGCGGTTTGCGCGCTGTCGCCATCGCCACCACCGCCGCATCCGGCGAGTGCCGCGGTGGTAACCAGTGCCAGCGCCAAGCGTGGCGCCCAGGGCCGCAGCGAAGCTGCGGAACGTGGTTGATGCGATTGCGGCAGCGGCATGATGATGTCTCCTATGGGGTTCTTCTATGTGTGAGGCAGTGGATGTCTTGCGTCAGCGGCTGGCCAGCGCGCTGACACGGAACGTTGGATCTGCTGCGGGGCCGAACAGGTGGGCATACACGGGGCCAGTGGTGATGACCGATCCCGTGATGCCGCTGTTGTCGACAGTGGTCACCACGCCGGGCCGCGTGGCTTGCGTGAAGTCCATCTGAAATCCGCTGACCGGTTTGAGCGAGGGGTCCTGCGGGTCGATCAACGCAACGAGGTTGTTCTGGACCGCCGAGGACAGGTACTTGAAGTCGCTGCCCGAGCCGATGTAGCTGCCCTGCATGCTGGCCTGGGTGACCGTGGTGGTTGGCGTCATCAGGGCAAGGCCGGATTCGTCGTCGACTCTGATGTCCAGTCCGTTGATGTAGGCGGAGCCCACGCGGACCAGCAGCGGCACCTGTTTGCCCTCGAGCTTGCCGACCACCAGCACGCCGCGTGCGCACGCGTTCGCGGGCGCGAGCGCGTTGGCATAGAAGTGTGGATACGGCTTGCTGCCCGCCCCGCCATCGTTGTCGCTGCCGAACGCGCCATCGTTACCGCCACGCAAATGCCAGGGTTGGCCCGTCGATAGACAGGACCCGCCGCTGGCCGACGCGCATGATCCATCGGCGTTGAGTGTTTCCACGGTGTTGGCGGTAGCGGGCGCGTAGTTCGTGGCGCCAGTCAACTTGCCGCCGGACGGCACAAGGTGATAGCCGAGCAGGTTGTACGTGCCCGCGATCTTGCTGAAGTCGGTCTCAGTCTGCGCGAATGCCAGCACCGGGTACATCGGGAACGTGCGCTGTGGGATCTTGCCGAGCCCCAGCAGGCCGCCATACTGGATCGTTGCGCCAGGAATGCCGCCACCCGCCACGCCGTTGCCGATGAAAATGATCGGCGGATTGGCGGGGTCGATGATGGCCTGCGATGCGCCGTCGGATGCGGTGACGGTTTTCAGTTCATACGCGCAGTTGTTTTGCGCTGCAGTCGGCAGCGGCCGGGTCGGATGCGTCATCGTGCCAGTCAGCGTGACGCCCGCGCGTGTCGGCGATACCGATCCCGGTGCCTTGGGAACGGCCGATTCGATGATCGTGATCTGGTACGTGCCCCTGGTCGAGTCGAACTGCATTTTCAGGAACTCGCCCGCGCCGGAACCGCCGGTGTACGTGGTGCCGTAATCGAGTGTGCTTGGGCACAGCGAGGCCACGGGCTGGTTCTCGGTAGCCCCCGAGGTGGGGCAGTTGCCGACGGTGGCGCATTGCTGCGCAGCGGCGGCTGGCGTTGCGCTGCTGGAGGAATCGCCATCTCCACCGCCGCCGCACGCAGCGAGCGTCATGGTCAGGCTTACCCCTGCAACAGCAAAAAGTGCGTGTCGAGCATGCGACATCTGCATGGTTGTCTCCTTGTCGTTATGACCGGCGCTCCGGCGATTGCCGGGATAGCTCACGGTGCGTCGGAATCTCGCGTTTCAAGCGGTCGAGCGCAATAGAGCGCTCGTTCCAAACACCGCGGCCGCGCGGCCTGCCGTTGTCACGCAAGCCTCTCCCGTCATTGTTCAAACCGCGTTTGTCATGCATGGCACGCGAATTCAAACGGACGGGATGGCCCACGTTCGGCATCTTCAGAACTTGTATTCGCTGTTCGAGGGATCGAAGGTCGATGCGTCGAAGGTCTTTTTCTGGGCCTTCTCAAAGACGATCTTCTCGACCATGTTGCCGTCCGCGTCCCACGCGGTTTCCGCGCGTGGCCAGGGGTGCTTGAGATCGAACATCAGTTGCACCTTCTTCGCGTAGTACTTCGGCGCGCCTTCTGGTAGCTCCCATGTCAGCGCCACCATGCGCACGCCTTGCTCCTGCACGATTTCGACTCGGCTGTACTTCTCTGGCAGCCCCGCCGCGCGCAGCGTCTTCGCATCGCGCTCGAGCATCGACAGCACGAACTGGAAGCCAAGGTCGCGCACGGTGTGATTCGACTGGGATTTGGCCAATGTGCCGTCGATTGCGGTCCAGATCGACGTGAAGCCCATGATGCCGCCGAGGTGCCCGTACATCTCGTCCTTGCGACGGGTCTCGTCATAGATGATTTCCTGGCCGGCCTGCACGCCGTTTGGCAACCACTTCGCGTAGAGCTGGCGTGGCATATGGCGGTAGCGGATCATCATGCGCGCTGGCTTGTCTTGCCATTGACCGTTGAGTCGTTCCTGGCGCGTCATCGAGTATTCGTACTCGGGGTAGCGATTCATTTCCGCCCGTGCCCACGTCAGAATGGCTTCGGGCTGCAGCGCTTCGAACGTGGCCAGTACCTGCGCGTCGGATTGCGCGGCAAGCTCGCCGCTGGCTACCTGTTTCGAGAGCATCGTGGCCTGTTGCGAAGTGGGCAGGCCGTCGTATGGCGTGGCGACACGCGGGGTCTGCGTGGCCGGTGCGGACGTGCCCTGCGCGTACGCCGTGGTGCCTCCGGGCGGTGCCGCGAGAATCCCCAGGATGCCGCCGAGGGCGGCTGCCGCGTATAGCTGTTTCATCGCATGTCTCCTTTTGCGGGCAAGACGTGTCCCTCCCGCGGGCTGCCGTGGCAGGCGGGTGAAGTCGCGCCATGCGTGGCGCGCAACGGGTCACGCCTCGCAAGTTGCGTGGCGAATCACGTTGTCGGTATCGATAGCGACGGATGTCGTCGCCGCTCGCTGCCGGTGCGCGGCGGCCCCGATGAGGACCACCGCTTCACTTGTCGGCTAGGACCTGGGGCGGGTTCGCATCCAGTCGTCGAGCGGGTTGCTTGGGAAGGTCGCGCAGTGCTCGCGGCGTACCGCCATGCTGGCGGTGGCCGCTCGCGTCGCTCCCTCGTTGCGCACTTGTCGCGCACTGCGTCTGGCACGTCCCAGCGCGGCTGCGGCGGCTGCCGCGGCCTCGTGGGATTCGGCCTCCACAGTGGCGGCCAGTGCCGCGAGGTGAGCCTGCTCGTCGGCGTGCTGCGTCTCGCCGATCTCGAACACATCCTGCAGCGCGCCGAGCTCCTGCGGCGCGGGTGAAGGCGCCTTGAGGGCCGCCACCACCATCGACGTCAGTTGCGCCAGCACCTGCGCATCGCTCATCCGCTTGCCCTGCGTGAACGTCGGCATCAGGTTGCCGAGTTCGTCGCCGGCCAGCACGCCTGCCAACGCCTTGAGGGCGAAATGCAGGCGCCAGCCGAGCTCCTGACGAGGCACGTCCGGCAGCGCGTGGGCGAACGCTTCGAAGAAGCGGCCGAACACGGGTGCGTAGTGCCCCATCAGCCAGGACTGGATGAACGGGGATGTATCCGAATACACGCGCCCTAGCAGGCGCAGGAACGATGGGCCGCCGATCTCGGGCTCGCGCGCCATCTGGAGCGCGGGCACGAACAGCGCGCCCATCACGTGTTCGCAGCGAATCTCGGCACCCGGCCAGCGCGCCTCGCAGGCGTCCAGCAACGCGAGGCGACGGGTGTTGAGGGGATCCAGCCGGCGGCCAAGCACCGACTGCATCATGATTTCTTTGCTGCGGAAGTGATAGTTGACGGCAGCGAGGTTGACGATTGCCCGCGACGTAACCTGTCTGAGCGATGTTGCTTCGTAGCCTACCTCGATGAACAGCTTCTCGGTCGCGTCAAGAATGCGAGCCTTGGTGTCTCCTGCCGTGGTTTTCCCGGTCTTCATGGGGGCGTCTCTCGCTATGAAACCGCAGTGGACCCCTGCAATAAAAATAAAAATCCACGACCGCTGTTGCTCCGTGCTCTAACGGCATACGGATGCTTGAAACGGTTGTGGGAGCCTATCCAGCGCCACGACCGTTTCACAAGACTTATATTCGAATAGATCCTCTAAATTGCAGGCCCGACTGCGACGGGCTTTATTTGGATCATGGCTTGATGCTCCGGGATAGGGCTGAGACATTCTGCGCCGTGAGTGCGAATACTGACAACTGAGGGTTCGCACCAATACTCGTTGGAAACACCGAGCCGTCAAACACGGAGAGATTCTCGAGCTGATGGTGGCGACCCGTGCTGTTCACCACGCCCCGCTTGGGATCGTCGCTCATGCCGCAGCCACCCATCAGGTGCGCGGTGAAAAGCAACGCGCGGAATTTCTTCAGGGGCAGTTGGCCGATGGCTTCGCGTGCCTGGGTCCAGCTCGTGTAGTCCTGACCGTCGAGATGAGCGGGTCGTACCCGCTTCGCACCTGCAGCAAACTGGGCTTCGGCCATGCTCAGGTAGGCGCGGCGCACGCCGTCCCAGACATAGTCGCTCACGTCGTAGTCCAGCACGGGACTACCGTCGTCGGCAATGCGCACGCGCCCGCCGGGGCTCTCCGGCACGAAGCCGTCGCGCAGCAGCGCCAGCATCGCGTTGGTATGCGGCAACGCGGCCATCTGACGCCGCAGGTCATCGCCCAGCGCATTGAAAACGCCCGAGCTGATGCCCGGGAACATCGGCGGCACTTCGAGCTTGTAGCCCATCGGCCCGGTTGCGCCATCGCGCCATTGGAAATAATCGGACGCGATCGACTGCGGCGCGCCATAGTACGGATCGATCTTTTCCGGCATTTCGGCAATAGTCAGGTTCACCGGATGGATGAACGTGCGCAGGCCGATCCGCCCATGCGGGTCCGGCACGCGCGAACGCAGCAGCAACGCGGGTGTATTGATGGCGCCACCCGCCGCGATCACATGCTTTGCGCGAACGGTGACCGTGACGCCGGTGGCCGTGTAGCCATCGATGCCAAGCGCGTCGCCGGTGAGGCCGCGCACGGTCTTGCCGTCATGGTCGATCGTGCGTACCCGCAGCCGATGCACGAGCGTGGCCCCGTGCGCGAGCGCGTTGGGAATCGTCGACACCAGCATCGATTGCTTGGCGTTGACCGGGCAGCCCAGGCCGCAGTACCCGGAGTTCCAGCAGCCTTTCACGTTGCGCGGAATCACGTGCCATTCCCAGCCGAGCTTTTCGCAACCGCGCTTGAGCACGGTGTTGTTCGGATTCGGGTCCATCGCCCACGGCGCCATATTCAGGCGGGCTTCGATCTTCTCGAACCACGGCGCCATCTCGGCTTCGGAATGCCCGGTTACAGCGTGCTCCGTGGCCCAATGGGCCAGCGTTTTCGGGGGCGTGCGGAAGCTGGACGTCCAGTTCACGGTGGTGCTGCCGCCCACGGAGCGCCCCTGCAGGATCGAGATGGCGCCATCGGACGTCGCACGCGCGGCGGCCTCCTGGTAGAGCTCGCGATACGCGCGCGCTTCATCCATGTCCTTGAAGCTGTCCGAAGTGCGCAGTGCCCCTTCCTCGATCAGCAGTACCTTGAATCCCGCCTCGGTGAGCATTTCGGCGGCAATGCCACCGCCCGCGCCGCTGCCGACGATGGCGACGTCCGCTTCAAACGTGCGCGGCGCGGTGAACGTGGCGGCGTCGAGCACCTTCCAGCCGGACGCGATGCCGGCGCTGTAGATATCGTTGATGGCCATGGTGGGTGTCAGCTATGGATGGCGCGATAGACCGCGGGATTGGGACCGGGGTAGCCGGCGGCGGCCCACGCATCGGGCAGCACGAAGTAGCCGACGCTGGTCAGCTTCACCAGCACCACGCCGCCCGCGTTGAACGTTTCGAAGCGGCTGGTGCGCCAGCGCGTCAAAAATCCGCGCACCTGTTCGGGCGTGGCCTGGTCCCACGGCGCACGCAGGCCGGCCAGGGCCCAGCGCAGCGGCGTGCTGGCCAGCAGATCGAGCAGCTTGCGCAGTTCCGCGCGGCCGTTCAGACCCATTGCCGCGATCGACCCGTCGATGTTCTGCACGGCGGCGGCGATGCGCTTCTCGCGCTGGACCGAGTCGACTGATTCCAACTCGCTGACTACCGCCGGCAGCAGCGCCCGGAACAGCGCGACATCGGCCGGCCGCAGGAATGCCATGCCGGCCTGCGGTGGGGTGCTGGCGGGCGAGCAGCCCGTTAGCGAGGGAAGAAGCGCCGAGCAGGCGATCGCGGCGGAGAACCCGACGCCGACCTTCAGGAACTGGCGGCGTGATGATTTCTCCACAGTGGGTGGGGCAGGTACGGGCATCGTGTCTCCGTCTTCGTTCGTGTTTTCGATGTCGTTGCCAGGCCAGGCGAGCCGCACTGGCCGAGTTGCGTTGCGATTCTGCCGAAGCGCAGGATTTTTTTTCACCCCCCCGACAGGTTTCAAACGCGCGACTGACTGCCGCCGCCGATGCGGTTTTCTCGGTGCGCACCCTGTTTCATGTGCGCTAGGGGCCGCTGGAAATCGCCGAAAAATAGAGCAAATCTTCAAACCAGCACATTGACCCACGCCACAGCGATACCTACGATGACATCGTTCAATGTCACAATCAATGGTGTCGTGATCGTGTCGCCGCCCTCGAAGGCGACACCCGCGCACCCACCGGAATGCGCCAAATGAATGCACCCGTGGATCTGCCCGACCGTCTCATCCCCACGCGTCCCAACGACGCTGCCTGCGACATCGCCATCATCGGCAGCGGCTTTTCTGGGCTGGCCATGGGTATCCGTCTCAAGCAAGCTGGCGTCGATGACTTCCTGATCTTCGAGAAAGCCGGTTCGGTCGGCGGCACCTGGCGCGACAACCACTATCCCGGTTGTGCGTGCGACGTGCAATCCCATCTCTACTCGTTTTCGTTCGCGCCCAATCCGAGCTGGTCGCGCATGTTCTCGCCGCAGCCGGAGATTCGCCGCTACCTTGAACACAGCGCCGAGACGTTCGGCCTGAGCTCGCATTTGCGCTTCGGCCATGAACTGAAGCAGGCCGTCTGGGACGCGTCCGCTGGGGTCTGGCGGCTGGAAATGGCCGATGGCCGGCGCGTGCGCGCCCGGATCCTGGTCTCGGGGATGGGCGGGCTCAGCCGCCCTGCCATTCCCGATATTCCCGGTCTCGATACCTTCGCCGGCACCACGTTCCACTCCCAGCAGTGGCGCCATGACTATCCGTTGGCGGGCAAGCGCGTGGCCGTGATCGGCACTGGCGCCAGCGCGATCCAGTTCGTGCCGCAGATCGCGCCACAGGTGGATCGCCTCGACCTCTACCAGCGTACGCCGCCGTGGGTCATGCCCAAGCCGGACCGCGACGTTTCCGCGCTGGAGCGCTGGATGTTCCGCCAGTTCCCCTTCACGCAGTGGCTGGTACGCGCCGGCCTGTACTGGATGCTGGAAATGCGCGTGATGGGCTTCGTGATGCATCCGAAGCTGATGAAGGCCGTGGAGCAGATGGCGCGGCGCCACCTGGCGCGGGAAGTGCGCGACCCCGAGCTACGCGCGAAGCTGACGCCGGACTACACGATCGGCTGCAAGCGCGTGCTGATGTCCAACGACTACTACGGTGCGCTCACACGCGCCAATGTCGATGTGGTGACCACGGGCATCGACCATGTGGAACCGGACGCGCTGGTGATGCGCGATGGCAGCCGCAGGCCGGCCGATTGCATCATCCTGGGCACGGGCTTCCGCGCCACCGATCCGCTGCCGCGTGGCGTGATCATCGGGCGAGATGGCCGTGACGTGCTCGATGCCTGGCGCGACGGCGCGGAGGCGTACCTCGGGACCACGGTCTCGGGCTTCCCGAACCTGTTCCTGATCATGGGGCCGAACACCGGACTGGGACACAGTTCGATGGTGTTCATGATCGAGTCGCAGGTGCGCTACGTGCTCGACGCGCTGCAGCAGATGCGCCAGGAACGCGTGCAAGCCGTGGACGTGCGCCCGTCGATCCAGGATGGCTTCAACCGTGGCATCCAGCAGAAGCTGAATCACACGATCTGGTCGGCAGGCGGCTGCGCGAGCTGGTACATGGACCCGCGCAGCGGCAAGAACACCACGCTGTGGCCAGGCTTCACATGGCAGTTCTGGCGCGCGACGCAGACCTTCCGCATGGCCGACTACGAACGCTGGCCCATGCGCGAACAAGGCGTTGCCCCGCTACCCGAACAGGCCGAGACCGCCCGCGCCTGAGATCTGGTCGCACCCATCCCACAACCCTGCGCCCTCATCCACACCGCAGCACCCCATAACGATATCGGGAGACATGCATGAAGGATTTCCACAACAAGGTTGCCGCGATCACCGGCGCCGGCTCGGGCATGGGGCGCTGTCTGGCCATCCAGCTCGCGCAGTCCGGCTGCCACGTGGCGATATCGGACTGCAATGAGGCGGGCCTCGCGCAGACGGTGGCCGAAGTGCGCCGCGTGGCGCCCATGGTGCAGGTCACCAGTCATCGCGTGGATGTCGCGGATCGCGCCGCCGTCCATGCCTGGGCGGATGACGTGGCGCGTGCGCATGGCCGCGTGAACCTGATCTTCAACAATGCCGGCGTGGCGTTGTCGAGCACGATCGAAGGCATGGCCTACGACGATCTCGAATGGATCATCGGCATCAACTTCTGGGGTGTGGTGTATGGCACGAAGGCATTCCTGCCCCATCTGAAGGCCAGCGGTGAAGGCCATGTGGTGAACACGTCGAGCATCTTCGGCCTGTTCGCGCAGCCCGGCATGGGCGCGTACAACGCCAGCAAATACGCGGTGCGCGGATTTACGGAATCGCTGCGCCAGGAACTCGATCTGATGGACTGCGGCGTGTCCGCGACCACTGTGCATCCAGGCGGTATCAAGACCAATATCGCGCGTGCCAGCCGGGTCTCGTCGAGCGTGAACGGGCTGCTGGTGCGCGACGCGCAGCAGGGCCGCGAGGAGTTCGAGAAGTTCTTCATCACCACGGCAGACAAGGCCGCGCGCGTGATTCTGGACGGGGTGCGCGCGAACAAGCGCCGCGTGCTGATCGGCCCGGATGCCTACGCGGCGGATGCCCTCTCCCGCGTCCTGCCTGCCGCGTACCAGTCGCTGGTGGTGCGCGATACGCGACGCAAGAGCAAGCGACTGCTGTCCGATACGGCGGGCGCGCCCGCACGCGGAGAACGCGCATGAATCGCGCCGCGCTTTCACGTGAGGCGGCATTGCAGTCGCCGCCGGGTGCGTTCACGCGCTGGTTCGGGCAAGGCCGCATCGGCCTGTTCAGCCTGTCGCGTGAAACGCTGGCGCACCGCCATGCGTTGCCCGCGTCCCGCTGGGTATCGGTGATGGGCACGCTGGTCCACTACACCGAGGAAGGCGTGCCGGAGGGCGAGCCGCTGGTGCTGATCCACGGATTCGGCGCATCGCTGCATACGTGGGAGGGATTGATGCCGATGCTGCGTCGCCGCTATCGCGTGGTGCGGCTCGACCTCGCGCCGTTTGGCCTCACCGGTCCGCTGCGTGACGCGCATGGTCGCATCATGACGATGGATGTCGACGTCTATCGCGCATTCATCGACGGCTTCCTGGCCGCAGTGAACATCTCGTGTGCAACGCTGATTGGCAACTCGCTCGGCGGACTGATCGCATGGGACCTCGCCGCGCGCCGGCCGTCGCTGGTGAACCGGCTGGTGCTGGTGGATGCCGCAGGTTTCCCGATGAAACTGCCGATCTACATCGACCTGTTCCGGCACGCCATGGTGCGCTGGTCGGCGCCGTGGATGTTGCCGGAGTGGATCATCCGCGCGGCCACACGCGATGTCTATGGTGATGCGTCGCACGTGCCGGAGGCCACGTTCCGCCGCTACGTCGATTTCTTCTATGCCGCAGGCAGCCGTGAAGCCGTAGGTCGCATGGTGCCGAAGCTCGATTTCGATGGGTTGGATACCGAACGCCTGCGCGGCGTGCGCGTGCCCACGCTGGTGCTGTGGGGCGATCGCGACCGCTGGATTCCACCCGCGCACGCGGCCGAGTTCGCGGCCCGCATTCCCGACGTGACGCTGCGCCGTTACGCGGGGCTTGGCCACATCCCAATGGAAGAAGACCCTCCGCGCGTGGCCGCTGACCTGTTGCCTTTTCTGGACGGTGCGCGCGAGGCACGTCCGTCATTCAGCAAGGAGTTCGCATCATGATGCCTGTCCGCCGTGACGTACACCCTCATCTCCCGCCGGAACGCATTTGCGATTGGCATCAACGCGGCCGGCACGTCACCCACTTCATCAACGCACTTTCGATTTTCTTTCCGGCCGGCGAACGCTTCTTCATGGACAGCGTGCGCAACTATCGCGACCGTATCGCCGACCCAGAACTCAAGCAGGCCGTGGCCGGCTTCATCGGACAGGAAGCGATGCACACACGCGAGCACATCCTTTACAACCGTTTGCTCGATGATGTTGGCCTACCTGCCGGCAAGCTCGACAGCCGCGTGGCCAGCCTGCTCAATCTGCTGCGCAAAATCCTGCCGAAATCATGGCAGCTCGCGCACACGATCGCGCTGGAACACTACACGGCGATGCTGGCTGCTGGCGTGTTGGCCGATCCGCGTCAAATGGGTGATTCGGAGCCTGGCTATCGGCAGGTATGGACCTGGCACGCGCTGGAGGAAACCGAGCACAAGGCCGTGGCCTACGACGTATGGAACGTGGTCATGAAGCCCGGCCCATACCGCTACTTCGTGCGAACGTTCACGATGCTCACCACCACCGTGACGTTCTGGGCCATGGTGTTCGTTTTCCACGTCAGGCTGGTGATGGCGGACAAGTCATGCCGCAACAAGCTGCTCGGCTTTGGCAGCGTGATGAACTTCCTGTGGGGATCGCCGGGCACGCTGCGCAAGATGATTCCGGAATGGTTCGCCTACTTCCGGCCTGGGTTCCATCCTTGGGATGACGACAATCGCGCGGAGCTCAGCCGCATCGCGCCGCTGATCTCGGAGATCGAGGACACGGCGATTCGCGCGGGTGCCAGCACGCGCGCGCCGTCGATCCGTAGCGTGGCGTGACGCGGCAGGTGGCAAGCGGCAGGTGTGCGGGAGCTCGGCCGGCGCATCAATCGCCCGCCGATCCGCCCTCTTCATGCAGATGTTCGAGGATCGCGGCAACGCGGTCCCCGAGATACTTGTTGGCCGAGATTTCGAGCGCCCGCATCATCTCGGTCTCAAGCGCCACCAGCGCGAGTGGCCGGATGCGCCAGAGCACATCCACGATGCGCGGCACTTCGGATGGCGGCGGCAGCTTGCCTTCGCCGAAGCGGTCCAGTTCGCGCACGACCATGCCGACGATCCGGTCGGACACGGCCTGGAAGTGGCCGCGCGCCTGCTCGATGATGTCGAGCACGTCCTCGAGCGGAAACCCGGCTTTGGCCATCTCGGCACCCGCCGCCAGCGCGCGCGGGCTGCGGGCCAGGTAGCCGAAGCCATCCGGTTCCAGCAATCCCAGTGAGATCGCCTTGGCCAGCGCCGTGCGCGAGATCGCGCGGCCGAACAACCGTGCCAGCGCCAAGTACGAGTAGTGGCGCGGTGCTTCGCTGTTCCAGGGGCTGCTGATCGCCGTCTCGAGACCCAGGATCGATCGCAGGTCGTGGCCTTCGACGATCGCCTTGAGCAGTTCCATGATGTTGGCGAGCGTGTAGCCGCGCGCCAGCAGATGGTGGATCAGCCGCAGCCGGCCCAGATGCGCCTGCGTGTAGATGCCGACGCGCCCGCGCCGCTCGGGTGGGTCGATGAGCCCGCGGTCCTGATAGGAGCGGATGTTGCGGACGGTGGTGCCGGCCACACGCGCCAGCTCGTCGATGGTGTATTCGGGAAAGGCCTTGCCGCCCGCCTGCGCTGAGTCGGAATCGGTAGGACTGGAAGGAGTGGGCGTGCCGCTGCGCTTGATCGAGACCATGGCGAAAATTCTAACTGAGTCGGCGACGTTACAATGCGGCATCTCCTCCCGCCGTCCCCATGCATATCCGTTGGCTCGAAGATTTCGTCTGCCTGGCCCAGGCCGGGAGTCTCGCGCGTGCCGCCGAGTTGCGCAACGTCACGCCGCCCGCATTTGGCCGGCGGATGCAGGCGCTCGAAGTCTGGGCCGGCGCGCCACTGATCGATCGCAGCACGTTTCCGGTGCGGCTGACCGCCGAGGGCCGCCAGTTCCTGGAGGCCGCGCAGACGGCGCTGCGCACGCTGGAGGACGCACGCCTGTCGCTGCGGGCGGCGCATCGCGCGGACGCCAGCACGCTGACCATCGCCACCGGCAAGACGCTCGCGCGTTCGATGGTGCCAGCATGGCTGGCCGGCCTGCGCGAGGCACTGCGCGACGACCCGGCCGGCGCCGGCTTTCGCACACGGCTATCGACCCATGCCACGCACGATGCGCTGGCCATGTTCACCGAGGGCGATGCTGACTTTCTGCTTTGCTACAGTCCGCACGATATGCCCGTGATGCTGGACGACGCGCGCTATGTGTTCCATCCCGTGGGCGTGGAGCGCATGGTCTGCGTGGCGGCTGCCGATGCGCGTGGTGGCCCCGCCTTCCGGCTGCAACGACCGAAGTCGGGCACGCGCCCCGCGCCGGTGCCGATGATTGCCTATGCGGAGACGCTGACGATGGGCCGCATGGTCAACCAGGAGATTGCCCGCCGCAAGCTGGCAAGCTGGCTCGACGTGATCGCCGTCAGTGACTTCGCCGAGTCGGTACACGAGATGGTGCGGCAGAAGATGGGCCTGGCCTGGCTGCCGGCGCGTCTGATTGCCGACGATCTCCATTCGGGACGCCTGGTGCGTGCCGATCTTCAGGGCGGCGACTCCGCCGACCTCGCGCTTGATATCCGCCTGTACCGCCCGCGCGCGCAAATGCGCCCGTTGGCCGAGGCGTTCTGGCGGGCCGCGGCGGCAGCCTGAGCACTGGTTCGTCCCTTCTCCCGGTCTATACACCCGTCGTGCGGAGCGGGGAGTCAGACAGCCATTGCCAAATCGGCAATCCACATTGCCAAAGCCGCATGTTTCCCGCTGCGCGTCTCTCTACCATCGCCGGACAACATTCCTAGAACTGCCCGGAGAAATCATGAAGACCCTGCTGCGCGCGGCCGTTGCCGCCTCCCTCGCCTGTTGTGCATTCGCCGCAAGCGCGGCCGGCAATTACCCGACCAAGCCGATCACGCTGGTGGTGGGCTATACCGCGGGCGGCAGCGTCGATCTGGTTGCGCGTACCGTGGCGCCGGAACTGGGCAAGCGTCTGGGGCAGAGCGTGGTGATCGAGAACCTCGGCGGCGCTGGCGGCACGATCGGCGCGCAGAAAGTGGTCAAGGCGGATGCCGACGGCTACACCCTGCTGATGGGCTCGGGCAGCGAGGTGTCGATCGCCCGCCTGACCAACCCGGCCGTGCGCTATGACGGCGAGAAGGACCTGGCGCCGATCACGTTCGTCGGCACGCAGCCGATGGTGCTGGTCGGCAAGCTGCAACTGCCGGCCAAGGATGCCGGCGAACTGATGGCGCTGGCCAAGGCGCAGCCGGGCAAGCTGTCCTATGCGTCTTCCGGCGTTGGCACGCCGCTGAACCTGGCCGGCGAACTGATCAAGCAGCAGGGTAAGGTCAACATCACCCATGTGCCGTACAAGGGAGCCTCGGCGATGTCCACCGACCTGCTCGGCGGTCAGATCGACCTGGCCGTGATGGTGCTGTCCTCGGCGCTGCCGCACATCCAGGCGGGCCGCATTCGGGCCTATGGTGTCACCGAAGCCAAGCGCGCCAGCGTGGCGCCGAACGTGCCGGCGCTGGCCGAGACCCCGGCGCTCAAGGGCGTCGACATGGGGGTATGGTTCGGATTGATGGCGCCAACGTCTACTCCCCGCCCTGTTATTGATCGCCTGAATAATGAAATGCAGGCCGTACTGGCCATGCCCGAAGTTCGCAAGAAGCTGGCCGAGGCCGGCGTGGAAGTGGCGCCGGCCAATCCGGCCCAGTTCGCGAGCTTCATCAAGCGCGAAACCAGCCGCTATCGCACGATCGTGCAGGCGGCCGATATTCGCGAGTAACTCCTGAGGAAGTCCTGATGACGCAGACTGCTCCCGCCTTCGACGCCTACCCCGTCGAAGTCGAATTTCCCGATATTGGCCCGTATGCCGAGAGCAACACCGGCATCGCCTACCTCCATACGTTCGACAGCGGCCTGCCCGGGCCGCACGTGATGATCAACGCACTGACGCACGGTAACGAGGTGTGCGGCGCGATCACGGTGGCCGGGCTGCTCGACCATGGGCTGCGGCCGCGACGCGGCAGGCTCACGCTGTCGTTCGCCAACGTCGACGCCTACGCGCGCTTCGATGCGGCGAAGCCCGATGCGTCGCGCTTCGTCGATCAGGACTTCAACCGGGTCTGGACTTCGGCGGTGCTCGACGACGTGTCGCGCGATTCGTCCGAACTGCGCCGGGCGCGCGCGATGCGTCCGGTGATCGATACGGTGGACCTGCTGCTCGACCTGCACTCGATGCACGAGAAAAGCCGGCCGCTGATCGTGTCCGGTCCGCTCGACAAGGGCATTGCGTTGTCACGTGCCATTGGCGCCCCGGCCGACATCATCGTCGATGAAGGCCATCCGGAAGGCCGCCGGATGCGCGATTACGCGGATTTTGGCGATCCGGCCAGCCCGCGAAATGCGCTGCTGATCGAATGTGGCCAGCATTGGGAGACCTCGGCGGTGGACGTCGCGCGTGACAGCACGGCGCGCTTCCTGCTCAGCGCCGGCATCGTCGAGGAAGCCGATCTGCCCGCGGGCTGGCTGCGCCCGCTGCCGGCCGCGCAGCGCGTGATTCGCGTGACCGAGCCCGTGGTGGCGACCAGCATGGATTTCCGCTTTGCCGGCCCGTACACGGGGCTGGAGACCTTTGCCGATGCCGGAACCGTGATCGGCTGGAACGACGGTGCCGAGGTGCTCACGCCGTATCCCAATTGCGTGCTGGTGATGCCCTCGCTGCGCCAGCTGCGGCCCGGGGTGACCGTGGTGCGTCTGGGTCGGCTGGAAGCCTGAGCACTGGAGCACTGGAGCATCCACGCGCCAGAAACTCGCGATCTTCATGCGGCGTGCCGGCAAGATGCCCCCTCAAGAGGCGTTCCCCGGCCCCGCTTTTCTTAGGCCTGAATGCCGCTCGCTCAGGCGGCGGGCGCGGCGCCACCGGAGCCTGGCTGCGAACCCGGAGTAGGCGCCGGTGCTACCTGGGCCGGTACCGGTTGGGGCTTCAGGCCCGGGAACAGCTGGTCGACCAGTTCGTCGATCTTGGCGTCCGGCTGGATCAGATGGCTCAGATTGATGCCGCCCGCGCTGCGATTGGCGTTGTAGATGGCCTTGCCGGCACGCTCGCCATTGCGGAATACCGTGATGTCGACCGAGACCAGGAACGGTGTCACGAACGTCTGGCGCTGGGCCGTGTACGTGGCGGTCATCGGGCATGCCGCCACCGACGAATACGGCTGCAGGACCTTCACTTCGAAATTGCGCGCGCGCAGTGCGTCCGCGAAGTTCTCCACATAGGCATTGCCGTTCACTTGATTGGGGATGATGCAGAACAGCGCGCCATCGGCACCCACCACGTGATTGCCGTTGACGCGGAACTGCGCCGGTCCGCCATAGGGGCCGGGCTGGAAACTGGCGATCGGGTCAGCCTGGCCCTGGTCGACCGGTGTGACGGCTTGGTAGGTGGAACAGCCGCTGGCCAGCAGGGCCAGCATGGCGGCAATCGTTGCTCTTTTCATCGTGTGTCCTGAGTCGCGTCGGCGCGGGCGCCGGCCGCCCGGATCCGGATGAGGGGCGCATTGGCGGCACCATGCCTGCGTACTGTAGACGCGCGGGCACAGGGTCAAATCACTGAACAACGGGGCACTGATGCCGCAAATCTCCCGCGTGCCGCGCACGGCACCGCGCGGGACGGCGATTTAATTGGCGCCGCCGCGAATCAGGCAGTCATTCAGCAGCGGCACGCCGCCCTCGCCTTGCCCGGCGCCCGTGCATTCGACGGCCACCTTCTGGCCACGCCGGACCATGGTGGCGCGCGCCTCAACCTCGCAGACCCTGCCTGCCGGGCCACAGATCTGCCGGCGCAGCAGGTTTGCCCGGACCAGTTCACCCGGGTTGCTGGTGCGGATTTCCAGGAACACATTGTTGCCGTCGTCGCGCCGGATGCCGCTGGCCACGCCTTCGACGATGAAGTACTTGCCGCGATAGCGGTCGTCGGCCTCGCCTGCATTGTCGCGATAGTCGGCAAACAGGCCATCGGCCTGGTATTGGGGCAGGACGTCGGCGGGACGCTCGGGGTCGATGCTGATCGGGTCGAGCGTGCCGTTACGTGGGATGCCGCGCGGGATGCTGGCTGGCTGGGATGATGGAGCGGCGCCGGTTTCAACCGGTACGACGTCCCCCTTGTCATTGCCAACGAACCACAACAGGCCGAGGACGACCACGGCAACGACGGCGATGAGGGATTGCTGCAGGCGGCTCAACATCTCGGGGACGGGCTCCTCTGGAGCCAGGTAAGTGGAGAAAGGCCGCCAGTTTAACGCGCCTACTCCTTGCTGACCCGGGCCAGCAAATATCCCCTGGCTGCCGCGAGCAC
Source organism: Cupriavidus metallidurans CH34 (assembly GCF_000196015.1). NCBI lineage: Bacteria > Pseudomonadati > Pseudomonadota > Betaproteobacteria > Burkholderiales > Burkholderiaceae > Cupriavidus > Cupriavidus metallidurans. Next base: position 3,920,186 of record NC_007973.1, read on the forward strand.
TTCGTTGGACAGCGGCGTGCCCTGCGTGGCGCGCGAGAGCACCAGGGCGCCGACCAGTGTGGCCATCTCCGCGATGGCATTAGCGCGATTGGCGGCGGCGTTGCCGCCCGGCTGGATGCTGGCCAGAACATCCAGCAGTTTTTCGAGCCCTTCGTGGTAGGTCGCGCGAACCGGTTTGTCATCGCCCTCGCGCGCGACATCGTTGGCCAGCGCCGCCGCCGGGCAGCCGCTCCCAGGCGCATTGCGGTTGCGCGTGGACAGATAGCCATCGATCAGCGCCGCGAGCGCGGTTGCCTTGTCAGGCGCTTCTTCCACACGTTTGCGCCAGCGCGCGTTCGACTCCTCGAATGCGCGCGCGCAGGCGATGGCCGCCAACGCATCCTTCGATTCGAAATGGCCGTAGAAGCCGCCGTGCGTCAGTCCGGCCGCACCCATCAGATCGGCTACGCTGATCCCGTGAAATCCTTGTTCACGAAACAACTGGGACGAAACCTGTTCAATGGCTATACGGTTCTTTTCCGTTTCCGCTTTCGATACCCGCGGCATGACTGACTCCCATCACTGACTTCCATCCTTGTGGACTGACTCACCATCCGTGCCGGGATGGTCTGCCACATTGTTTGCCAAGTCAACGGCGTCCAGTTGAGTGATACCGATCGAGCGGCCTCTTGCAGGTGCGCCTGTCATCGCGACGTATGCTTCGGCGTCATACGGCGTCGGATGTCCAAGTTGCGCGAGGAACAAGTCGCGCATGATGTCGCCCTGCTGCTCGAGTTTGTAGGCCGTGAGTGGCTTGCCGGGCTCCAGCCGGTACCGGTACTGGTTGAAGCCGAGGAAGTGCCGGATCTGCTCGCCAAGTCCTCTGCACAACACGTTGACGCCGTGCTGGTGCTGCCAGACGTGCGCCATCTCGTGAATGAAGAACGCCTGGATCTGGATGCCGGCAGCGCTGAAGTCTGTGTAGTGACGCAGCCTTCGGCCGAGGTACATCTGCCCGTTTGGCGTGATGATGTATCCGGCACCCTGCCAGAACACGTAGTTCCGCGCGTGAATGCGGACCTGCCCGTAGTCGATGTCATCGGCAAAGACACTGCGGGCGAGCGCGATCTCACCGGGGGTGAGGGGGCGAGCGGTTTTCGCGGAAGACATCAGGAGACGGTTCGCCTTGTGCTACCGGTCTTGTCTCGCCAAGCCGTCACTTCCCGATGCAGAACCGCGTGAAAATTGTCCCCAGCAGGTCATCGCTCGTGAACTCTCCAGTGATGCTGTTCAGGTGATCCTGTGCCAGCCGCAGTTCCTCCGCGAATAGATCCAGCGCCTGGGCGTGCTGCGAGGCGCTGGCCTCGGCGAGTTCGAGGTGCGATTCCGCGTTGCGCAGCGCGATGAGATGGCGCTCCCGCGCCAGGAACGCGCCTTCATTGCCGGACTGCCAGCCGATCAGGCGCAGCAGTTCGCTGCGCATCAGGTCGATGCCCGCGCCGGTGCGTGCGGAGATCCAGATCTCGGTCGGGTTTGGCCCATTGGCCGCCACCACATGCGGGCGGTTGCCGCCAAATCCCATCGCGCCGACGGATGGCGCGAGGTCGATCTTGTTGATGACGCGAACGATTGGAGACCCGGGGGGCAACTGGCCGCTCAGGCGATCGTCGATATGGTCATCGGTCTCCGAAATGCCATGCTCGATGTAGTCCGCCGCGTCGATCAGATGCAGCACGATATCGGCGTGGCGGATGGCTTCCCATGTGCGCTCGATGCCGATGCGTTCCACTTCGTCGGCGGCATCGTCGCGCAGACCTGCGGTGTCGATAATGTGCAGCGGGATGCCGTCTATCTGGATCGTCTCGCGCACGCGATCGCGCGTGGTGCCGGCAATTGGCGTGACGATGGCGAGATCCGAGCCGGCGAGCGCATTGAGCAGCGAGGACTTGCCCACATTGGGCTGTCCGGCCAGAACCACCGACAATCCTTCACGCAGCAATGAGCCCTGCCGCGCCTGCTTGAGGACGCCCGCGAGATCTTCGCGAATGCGTGTCAGCTGGCCGCGTGCATTGGAGGCCTCGAGGAAATCGATCTCCTCTTCGGGAAAGTCCAGCGTGGCTTCCACCAGCATTCGCAGGTGGATGACTTTTTCCACAAGCGCGTGGATTGCCTTGGAGAACTCTCCCTCCATGGACCGCGCCGCAGACCGCGCCGCGGCCTCCGTGCTTGCTTCGATCAGATCCGCCACGGCCTCGGCCTGCGCGAGGTCGAGCTTGTCGTTGAGGAACGCGCGTCGTGTGAACTCGCCCGGCTCGGCCACACGCAGGCCGATGTCCTTGCCGGCCTCGAGGCAGCGCGACAGCAGCATCTGCATCACCACCGGTCCGCCATGGCCCTGCAACTCAAGCACTTCCTCGCCGGTGTACGAATTCGGTGCCGGGAAGTAGAGCGCGAGGCCATGATCGATGACATTGCCACGCGCATCGAGAAACGGCAGATAGGTGGCGTGACGTGGCTGCAGCGCGCGGCCGCATACGGCGCGCATCACGGCGCCGACATCGGGGCCGGAAACACGCACGACGCCGATGCCGCCACGGCCAGGCGCGGTGGCAATCGCGGCGATGGGAATCTGGGATACGGTCATGGCCAGTATTGTCGCAGATCGTCCGCATGGGGGACGATCGGGGTGGCAAGGCTCAGCTTGCCAGGCATTCGCATATCAGCCTGTGCGCCACGGCGTCGTCGATGACGCCGCCGAGTTCGGTTTGGCGTGCGATGAGCTTGCCGTGCAGCCGCTTGCGGTAGCGCTTGGGCAGCACATCGGACAGCGCTTCGATTGCATACCTCAATCGCTTGTTGCCGATCCGCAGCGCATGGATGTGTGCGATCTGGCCGTCGCGTGCCACGCGCGCCAGATCGCGTACGCGCCCGCGCGCTTTGCGGATGCGCCCGCGCGCGAACGCAGCCATGCGGCCATGCTGCCCGTGGCGGGTCTTGGGATCGGACAGGTGCAGCAGATCCCGGTAAAGGGTGGGCAATGGCGCCTGCCGGTAGCGCGTCAACTGCGTGACCATGAGCGTGCGTGCCTCGGCGCGCCTGGCATGGGCGACGTCGATCAACGCGACCAGCACCGGGTCCCCGGGTTGCATGGCAAGGGCAGGCAGTAGCGTTTCGGAAAGAAAGACGTCCCAGTCGCGCACGGCGCTGGCGGCATCGGCCACGTCATGGAGCGCCAGCTTCCAGCGCTCCATGACGGCGCGCGGCAGGATCGGGCCGAATGCCCAGGTCACCGCACGCAGGTGTCGCACGGCCACGCGCAGTGCGTGCACATCTTCCGCTATGTCGCGTTGCAGCAGGGCGTCGAGCTGAGCCTCGACGATGCGCAGGCCCGAGCCGCCCAGCATGACAAAGGCGGCGGCAGGGCGCATCTTCCGATGCAGCTCGGGCGGACGGCTCATGGCGGTATCTCTCTGCGCACAGCTTGGACACGAGGAGACTGCAAGGCGTCACTGCAGTGTAGGCGACGACGCACGTGATACCAACGCCATGTTCCGTGGAGGCTTCCTAGCGCGTTGCGACGATGAACACGCGCGGGAACGGCAGCAGGACCGTGCCATCGGACATGGCCGGAAAGACCTTGGCCACTGCCGCCTCATATCGCTTCAGGTATTCGGCCTTCTCATCTTCGGTCAGAGGCGCCAGGAACGGCCGCAAGCCGCTGCCCTTGAACCACTCGACGATGGCCGCCGGGCCGCCCTTGAGCGGATGTTGGTAGATCGTGCGCCAGATGTCCACGCGTGTGCAGTGCGGTTTGAGCAGTTCGTAGTACCAGCGCTCGTTGGCCAGCGGCGTGCGGGCCTCGGCGGCCTTGGCGAGCTTGTTCGCCCACGGGCCGTTCAGCGCTGTCTCGCGCATCAACTGGTGCGGCGGCTCGTTGAGGTTGTCCGGCATCTGCACGGCCAGGCTGCCGCCCGGCGCTAGCTTGTCGATCAGCGAGGGAAACAGCGTGGCGTGATCTGGCACCCACTGGAACACGGCATTGGCCAGGATCACGTCGTAGGGGCCGGGGTCATTCCAGGCGGTGACGTCGGCGATATCGAAGCGCAGGTCCGGCAGGCGTTTGCGTGCCGCCGCAATCATGTCCGCGTCGCTGTCGAACCCCGTTACCTCGGCGCCGGCGTAGCGCGCGGCCAGTACTTCGGTGGAGTTGCCCGGGCCGCAGCCGACATCGGCGGCCCGCCGCGCGCTGGCGGTGGGGATCGCCCCGACCAGATCCCGCACGGGGCGGGTCCGTTCATCCTCGAATTGCACGTATTGGCTGGCCGACCAGGTCATGGCGTATCCCCTTTCGTCTTGGTGAAGGGGATTCTAGTCTTATATAAGATATAAGACTAGTGACGTGCGCCGAAAAAGAAAAAACCCGGCAGGAGGCCGGGTTTTTCCAGGTTCGGGGTCGGATCGGCGGTGATCAGCTCTTGGCTACCGCAGCCGTCTTGCCCTTGCCGAGCATCCGGTTGATCTGCCATTGCTGGGCGATCGACAGGATGTTGTTCACCACCCAGTACAGCACCAGGCCGGCCGGGAAGAAGAAGAACATGAACGAGAACACCAGCGGCATGATCATCATGACCTTGGCCTGCACGGGGTCCGGCGGGGTCGGGTTCAGTCGGGTCTGCACGAACATCGACACGGCCATCACGATCGGCAGGATGTAGAACGGATCCGGCACCGACAGATCGTGAATCCAGCCCAGCCACGGCGCGCCGCGCATTTCCACCGACGACAGCAGCACCCAGTACAGCGCGATGAACACCGGAATCTGGATCACGATGGGCAGGCAGCCGCCGAGCGGATTGACCTTCTCGGTGCGGTACAGCGCCATCATTTCCTGGTTCATCTTCTGCGGATCGCCCTTGTGGCGCTCGCGGATGGCCGTCATGCGGGGCTGCAGGTCCTTCATCTTGCCCATCGACTTGTAGCTGGCAGCCGACAGCGGGAAGAACACGAGCTTGATCAGCACGGTCAGCCCGATGATCGACCAGCCCCAGTTACCCAGGAAGCCGTGCAGCTTTTCCAGCAGCCAGAACAGCGGCTTGGCCAGGATAGTCAGCCAGCCGTAGTCCTTCACCAGTTCCAGGCCCGGGGTGATCTGCTCGAGCATGCGTTCTTCCTGCGGGCCGGCGAACAGGCGGGCATCGGTGCTGACCGTTGCGCCCGGGGCCAGTTGACCCAGCGGTTGCTGGATACCCACGCGGTACAGGTTCGGGTCGATCTGCTCGGCGTAGAAGCTGTGCTGCTTGCCGGTCTGCGGAATCCAGGCCGATGCGAAGTAGTGCTGCACCATCGCCACCCAGCCGTTGTCGGTGGCGGCCGGCACGGTGGCCTTGCCCTTGGCGATGTCTTCGAAGGTGAGCTTGTGGTACTTGTCGGCGTTCGTGTAGATCGCCGGGCCCGTGAACGTGCTGTAGAACTGCGATTTCTCGACCTTGCTGCCATCACGCGCCAGTTCCAGGTACAGCGTCGGCGAAACCGCCGCGGTGCCCGTGTTGGTCACGTCGAAGCGCGTGTCGACCACGTAGCTGCCCTTGTGGAACGTGTAGGTCTTGACGAACTTCACGCCGTTCTTCTCGGCGGTCAGCACTACGTCGAGCTTGTCCTGGCCCGGTGCCAGCGTGCGCGCGCCCGGCGCCACCGTGAACACGGTGGTGTGGTTCGGCAGGTCGCCACCGATCAGGCCGGAGCGGGCCAGGTAGGTGCGATTGACGTCGCGTTCAAGCAGGACGACCGGCGCGCCATCCTTCTCATGCTCGTTGAGCAGTTCCAGGCGCGACAGGATGCCGCCGGCCGTGTCGATCTCGGCGCGCACCTCGTCGGTAGTCACGGTGACCTTCTCGCCGACCGGCTGTGCAGCCGCTTGCGGCGCTGCCGGAACCGTTCCAGGGGCTGCGTTCGTCGCGTTCGCCTTGGGCACGTCGGCCTGAGGCGTAGCGCCACCAGCGCCGGCCGGGGCGGCCTGCTGCGTGTTGGCGCTCGGGAAGAACATCGACGCGTGGCCGTTGGCGCGCTGCCAGTTGTCGTAGAGCAGCACGAGGGACATCGAGAAGATGACCCACAGGATGGTGCGTTTGATATCCATGTCTCGCTATGGTCGGAGGAAATCAGGGTCTGGGAAGCCGGACCGTGACAGGCGGGCGGCCTGGCGCGGCGGATGCCGGGGGCGCCGCGGCGGTCCCGTGTGTTGCAGGCACGGGATCATACCCGCCCTTTGTGAATGGGTGGCAGCGACAGAGTCTGCACGCCGCCATCCAGGTGCCGCGCGCCGCGCCGTGCTGCACGATGGCGTCGCGGGCATAGTCGGAACATGTGGGCAGGAAGCGGCACTGCGAGCCCAGGTAAGGACTCAGGGCGATCTTGTAGATGCGCAGCAGGGCAAGCAGGATTCGCTTCATGGTGGTGGTCAGGCAGGCGCCTCGGGCGTGGTGGGCACATCCGCAGAAGCCGTCGGCGGTGCCGTGGGTACGGCGGGCGCAACGGGTAGCGGCTTGGCCGCCACGTCCAGCAATCCGCTGATCTCCGCATGGCAGGCCTTGCGGATTGCAACCCGGCTGGAGAACTCCGCGCGCGGAAACTTCGCTTGCAGGCGCAGCAGAATATCGCGGCCCGCGAATTGGGCCTGCCGGCTCCGAAACAGTTCCCGCACCATGCGCTTCACGAGATTACGCTCGGCCGCGCGTGGTGCGAATTTCTTGCCGACGACGATGCCCAGCCGGGCCTGCGCCTGGCCGTTGGCGCGCACGTACAGCACGAAGTGCGTAGTGCGACGCCGGGGCCGCAAAGCAAAAACGGATGAAAACTCATCCGTCTTTGTGAGCCTCGCGGCTTTGGGAAAGGCATGGTTCGACACGCTTGGCAAAGCTAGCGGCAAGCTGGGCTTCGACGGGCAGTGCTCCCGGCCATCCTGAGTGCGAGGCGCTTGGCCGGGCAGGCTTTCATCGAGGCAGCGCGAATCGCGCAACCCGACGTTCACCGCCCGGGCCGGTCGCCCGGCACTCAGATCGCCAGGCGCTTGCGGCCCTTGGCGCGGCGTGCGTTGATCACGGCACGGCCGCCACGGGTCTTCATGCGCACGCGGAAACCATGGGTACGCTTGCGGCGGGTAACGGAAGGTTGATAGGTACGTTTCATGTTGCACTCTCTGGTTGATCCGGGCTTTCCGGGCGCCGGCGATTTGCCGGGGCGCCTTGGCCGCCGCGTATGGTTCGCATGGGGCTGTGCCGCGATGCAGACTCTGGGAAAGCTGCGGCCTTGCCGACGATTCTGGTTCTGTCTTGCTGCCGGCCGCCGCTGGCATCGCCACATTGGACGAAGCGCCGGCGGGGATCAGGCCGCTTGCCTGATGCCGCACATGGTTCACACGCACGGTACGGGCCAGACCCGGCGATGCGCATACGTGATCCCCTGCCGCATCGCAGAACCCGCCATTTAACCGATATTCGTTGAGCCTGTCAAGGCGTCCGATGGTTGAGGCCGGTGGCGGCGGCGAATCCGTCACGCCGACGTGGTGCGCCATTGTCCACAAGTCGCAGTGGGTAACTCTGTGGGTATTCCCGGTCATCCATACGCATTACCGACAGCAATCAAGTCATTGTTTTCGATAGCCAATTGGTCGTTTTTGCCTTGTACCGAGAACGGCTTCTGACATGGTTGTGCACAGCAATCCACTGAATTTTCACAACTTGTCCACAGGGTTATCCTTTGTGGATAACTTGGGCAGGGGGGTACAATCCCGGTCCAAACACCACACGGGCTTGCGTGGCGCACGCACAACCCGGACTTCCTGCCTTTGGTATACCGCCATGTATACCGTTAGATCGACGCCGTTACGATGCCTCGGGCACGTGGACGGCCTGTTGTCGTTGACGCGT